>DBLB01000160.1:0-889 GCA_002298695.1 Clostridiales bacterium UBA735
AGGAAAAGTACATGCCGTGGCGCAAGTACGACAATGATGCGTTCATGGAGCGCGGCGGCTACTGGTATCACAAGCTGCACATCTACCTCTACCCCTTCTACTACATCAACTACACCCTCACCACCATGGGTGCGATGGAGTTCAAGAAGAAGTACGCCGAGAACAAGGAAGCCGCCTGGCAGGATTATCTGAACCTCTGCAAAGTTGGCGGCAGCCGCAGCTATCTCGAAACGCTGCGCTACGCAAACCTGTCGAACCCCTTCGAGCCCGGCTCCGTCGCGCGTGCCTGCGGATATGCGGAGGAGATCCTGCTCAAGGAGATCGCAAAGCAGGAGCAGTCTGTATGATCCCCCATCTTATTCCAACGGAGCATTTGACCGTCGGCAAGGATTTAGGGAAGCTCTGAATAAATCAGAGCTTCCCTAGGGTGTTCTGTAAGTGAAGTCCCGGCGATTCTGTCATCCGTTTTCGCAGAAGTGCGCCGGCGTTTTTTACTTCAGGTATTTTCCGCACTCCGCTTCAAGCGCTTTCCACACCGGATATTCCGCACCGGCTTCATTGAAGAATTGCTTCAGATCGCAGTTCAGCGCACTCATTTCATCGACTGCGTTCATGGCATGATCGGAGGCGCAGATCTTGCCGAGACTCGTGGCGCACATGAGTCTGAAAAAGCGCAGGCAGGTCTTGCGGTAGGCCGCGCTCTCGAAGTCCTGATCCGCCTTCGGCAGGATCACGTGGCCGGCGTTCCGGATGGCACGGTAGCCCTCGATGTTGGCGTCGATCAGGCGGCTGAGGCAGGCTGTATTGCCCTTGAGCTTTTTCAGGTCGCCGTCCGTCTTGTAGCACGCAAAGGCAGCCGGCATGACGAACGCCGCATGGCAGAGCAGAT
>DBLB01000160.1:924-13232 GCA_002298695.1 Clostridiales bacterium UBA735
CATGTTCGGCTCATAGACCACCCTGTATTTTGTCCCGCTGAAAACCTGCCCGATCAGCTGCTCATTGGAAGGATCTCCCGGGAGCTGGCCGATGGTGATCTTCTTCAGGTCGATGGACGCCACATAGTCCGGCTCCCGATGGCCTGCGGAGAGCGCGAAGGCGAACAGGACGTTCTTCTCCGGCAGCGAAGCGGAAAGTGCCCGCGCGCGGACATTGTTGCCCACAAAGACGATGTTCTTTGTCGGGTTGGCGCGCAGCGTCTCGAGGATCGCGTCGAGCTGCGTATAGCGCATGACGACGAAGATGACGTCGTAGACGTCGTCCACTTTCAGCTCGGACACGACCGGGATGCGGCTGATCGACATGCGCGGTGAAAATTTATCCTTGATGGGCAGGCCATTTTTCCGGATCTTCTCTCCCCAGCGCCCGCGTGCGAGCAGCGTGACATCCTTCCCGGCGCGGAACAGATTCCTCGCCAGATTGCAGCCGAGCACGCCTGCGCCAAATACCAGAATTTTCATTGTAAAGCCTCCTGTTCCGAAAAGTCATTCATCGTTTCCTGACGGTCTCCGCGCACGTTCAAAGAGGTCGTTTTTATCGTCAGACCTGTGGAGCGGAGCGCGCCGGTTCGTTTTGCAGGAACGGCAGCGGCGGCAGTTTCCCGCTCGTCATAATGCTGTCCAGCAGCGCGGCGAAGCCCTCCGGATCACGGATCTGATACTGCATGTGGTCATAGCCCGCAAACACCGGGAAGTTGGCGTGCGGATAGGCGCGCTGCACTGCACTGCGGTATTTGAAATGCTCCTCCGCGCTGCCGAATGAGAACCAGATGTGTGCCTGCATCGCCTCCGGCAGCGGCGGGAACGGCCGGTCCTCCAGACTGTCCGCCATCTGGCGGTGCAGATCACCATAGCGGAGCGCACGGCCTGCCGCGATGAAGTAGGGGCGGATGGATGCGTCGTCGCACCAGAGGATCTTTTTCAGCGTTCCGCCGTTTGTCCAGTACAGGCTTTTGATGGCCAGATACAGAAACGGCGTCATAATGCGGCGCATGCCCTTCCCGATCTGTGCAAACTGTCCGCCGTCAAAGAACACCTGCGCGACCGGCAGCGTAGTTTGCGTCAGAAACGCCAGCGCCAGATCGGCACCGATGGAGGACGCGACTACCATTTCAAGATGTAAAACGCCCTGTGCGCACAGAAACGCCTCCACCTGCCGCACCTCGTCTGCCTTGCTGACATAGCGCTGCCCGGCGCAGTAGACGGTGGCCGTCGGCAGAATGCAGAAATACCGTTCCTGCAGATGCGCTGCAACCGGTTCGCTGCTGGCCCCCGTCACACCCATCGCATGGAAAAACAGCACGGCGGGGTTCGCGCTGCTCCCGCGCGTTTCAAACAGCATCAGAATTCACCTTCATTTCACAAAAAATTCCATGAGTCCGGCCAGCGCCGCTGAGAGAACAGCCATGCCGACCGTTCCGAACAGCCACTTTTTCCGCTTGTCCGCCGCGGTGATGTACGGCTTCAGATCCTCCGTTCCGGGAATCGTCCAGGCATTGGTGTGCCCGACCCAAAAATCGTCCACGCCGAACCGGTCGATCAGATTCATGATCGACAGAATGACGAGCAGCTGCCAGAAGCCCGGCCAGAAGCCCCGCGCGCCATTGACGGCGTATACACACACCAGCACGTAGATGAGATAGCCGGGCACACAGCATGCCTTGAAAATCATGCTGTTCCGCCGGATTTTTTCGTGGGTCGTCAGCCCCTTCGCAACGCACCGCGCCTGCACCTCCGGACTGTAGAGATGCACCATTCCCACCGCACCTCTGCGGATGCCGAATGCGCAGACCAGAATCAGCAGAATGCCCAGTCCGAGTCCCTCCAGAATTACCTGTATTGCCATATTGCTCTCCCCTTTTGATCCTGCCGTCTGTTCCGGCAATTTCGGCTGCGCACGCCGCACCCTGCTCCTATGTTTTCAGAATTTCTGTGATTTTTGTGAAATCCTCCCGGGCCTCCTTGAAATACGGCAGCATGCAGTAGCAATGCACCATCCCCGGTCGGGCAAAGGCCGTATACGGAACACCGGCCCGTTTGCAGGCGTTTTCAAAATCCGGCAGCGCGCCGTAGAGCACCTCATCGGCACTGTAGAAAAAGTGAATATCGCCCACGCCGGAAAAATCGCCGCGCGAACCGGAGATCATATAGTCCGGGACGTCCGCCTGCCCGTGGCGCATGAATTTCTCGACCGTCACCATGAACGCGTAGTCGATGGCCACATCCTTCGGGTTCAGCGCCTGCATCCGGGCCCTCTCCGCATCGTTCCAGGGTACCTCCCCGGGCGACACAGCCACGATGTGCCGCGGCTGCGGCAGAGGCGTTCCCAGCGCGTTGTTATGCGCCGCAACCCCCAGTGCCAGCGCGCCGCCGGAGGAAAAGCCGCAGGTGCTGACGTTCCCGCCGCCATACAGTTCAATCATCCGCCGATAGCATTCGAATACCATCGCATAGGTTTCCGTGATGCAATGTTCCATGCAGAGCGGATAGAACGGAAACCACACGTCGCAGCCCGTTTCCCGCCCGAGCTTCCGCATCACCGGCAGGTCGCCGCGGTCGGGGCCGATGACCATGCCGCCGCCGAAGAAATAGAGGATGGCCCGTTTCGCCGGCTGCGGATGCTCCCGGACGATCAGGCAGGGAAAGCCGTTCACATCCACGGTTTCATAGTACGCCCTGCGGTCGGTGGGCGTAAAGGCGCCGCGGCTGCGGTTCTGCTTCTCAATGACCTGTCGGATTTTCTCCTCCGGCAGACCAAACGCCTTTTTTGCGCCGGAGATCCGGTATGCGCCGCGCAGCAGCGCTGCAAAAACACTCATTTTTTCTCTCCTTCCCAGGCCGTGCGGCAGCCGGGAGGTCCTGCCGCAGAAATTAGATTACTCTAACCGCAGTCTGACAGAATCGCCGCCCCCGGCGGCAGACAACACGGCCTTTCGGTCCATCTATAGTTTACCACGCTGTCTTACTGCTTTCAAGTCCGGAAAGCATACTTTTTTATCTCAGAATCCTCTGCGCTCCGCTGTGACCGCTGCCCCTTTCAGGCAAAATCGTGCAATCGCAAAAGCCGCCGTATGGCAGATGCCATACGGCGGTCGTTGATTCTGCGGAATCAGCGATGGGACTGATACGGCGCACGCTTGATGTAGCGGCCGTAGCCCGGCTTGCCGAGGAACTCGCCGTCCTGATAGACGAGCGTGCCGCGGGAGAAGGTCATGACCGGGTAGCCGTGCAGCTCCGTGCCCTCCCAGACGGTGTGGTCGATCCTGGAATGGAGGGCATCGTTCGTGACAGTGACGTCCTTTTCCGGATCGTAGATCACGAGATCGGCATCGCCGCCAACAGCGATGGTGCCCTTCTGCGGCGCGCAGCCGAAGAGACGGGCGGGATTGGTGCAGCAGACCTCGACGGCCTTTTCAAATGTGATATGGCCGCGGTTGGCCTCGCTCAGCAGGTAGGGATAGCGCGTCTCCACGCCGTCGCAGCCGTTCGGGATCTTCGTGAAGTCGTGCAGGCCCCAGTCCTTCTCGTGCTGCTGGAACGGGCAATGGTCGGTCGCCACAGTGTCGATCACGCCGCTGCCGATGGCATCCCAGAGGGCGAGGCGGCTTTCCTCGTTCTTGATGGGAGGCGAGCAGACGAAGTTGCGCGCGTCGTCGCGGTGGTAAACCTCGCAGTTGTAGCGCAGATAGAGCGCATTTGTCTCGGCGAGGATGTCGAAACCCTCTTCACGCGCTTTGGCGAGCTCTTCCACGCCCTCCTTATTGGCCAGATGAACGATATAGAGCGGCGCGTCGACGTGCTTGGCCCAGTGGATGCAGCGCTTGTCGGCTTCGGCCTCGATGAACTCGCGGCGGCTCATATAGTGCCACCACGGCGAGAGCTTGCCCTCCGCCTTGTAGCGGTTGACGTACATGTCGATGATATCTTTGTTTTCGGCGTGGACGCAGACAAGGCCGCCGACTTCCTTGGTCTTCTCCAGCAGGCGGACAAAGAAGCCGTCGTCGACCATCAGGCCGTCATAGACGGTATAGACCTTGAAGCTGGAAATGCCGTTGTCCACGATGCCCTGCAGCTGGTCGAGAACCGCATCGCAGGGATGATTGAGCACGAGGTGGAACGCATAGTCTGTGCAGACCTGCGGGTCGGCCATGGCGCGGCGGCGGGCGATGAAATCGGCGAGCGGTTCGTCTGGATCATCCGGTGTGGCGTAGTCGAAGACGGTGGTCGTGCCGCCGCAGACGGCGGAACGGGTGCCGGATTCATAGTCGTCGGCCGAGAATGTGCCGCCGAAGGGCAGATCCAGGTGGGTGTGCAGGTCGATGGCGCCGGGCAGGACATACTTGCCGGCAGCGTCGACCACGGTTCTGGCCTCCGCCGGCGTGCCGGGCCGGAGCAGCGCGGCAACCTTGCCGTCCTGCACGGCGACATCCGCCGCAAAGCGCTGGGCGTGCGTGATGACCGTGCCGTTCCGGATCAAAAGATCATACATGGCTTTGCCTCCTTGATAAGAAATGGAAATACGGTGCAGGATCTGCGCCCGGAGCGCAGATCCTGCCGGATAGGATTATTCGTAACGGGACTGGTAGACGATCGGGCGCGGCTCGACGCCTTCCTTGAAGCGGACACGGTCGGGCAGGATGCAGTGCTTGACCGGGCAGACGTTGACGCACAGATGGCAGCCGACGCACTTGCTCTCGTTGAGTATGGGGCGGCGATGCTCGGCGTCCCAGTCGATGGCCGCGTGGGCAGCATCGTAGCAGGAGACATAGCAGCGGCCGCAGCCGACGCACTTGTCCGTGTCGAAGCGCGGAAGGATCTCATAATCACGCGGCAGCTGGTCGGTGGTGACGATGTTGGGCAGGGCGATGCCGATCATATCCTGCACGCGGTCGAAGCCCTTCTCTTCCATGAAGTAGGTCAGGCCGCTGATCATGTCCTTGACTACGCGGGAACCATACTGCATGACGGCAGTCGTGACCTGCAGCGTCTGTGCGCCGCACATCAGGAATTCCACCGCGTCGCGCCACGTCTCGATGCCGCCGATACCGCTGATGGGGATGTCCTTCAGGTCGGGGAACTGGCGCAGGTTCGTGATGAAGCGGAGGGCGATCGGCTTGATGGCCGCGCCGGAATAGCCGGAGATGGAGCTCTTGCCGTTGACCGTGGGCATCGGGGAGAAATGGTCGATGTCGATGGACATCATGGCGCGCACCGTGTTGATGCAGGAGATGCCGGAAGCGCCGGACTCCATGGCGGCCAGCGCGGGCAGCTCCATGTGGCCGATGTTCGGGGTCATCTTGGCAATGACAGGGAGCTTTGTGCCCTTGCGGACAGCCTTCGTGTACTGGCGGACGAGGTTGTCGTCCTGGCCGACGTCCATGCCCATGCCCTTGACGTGCAAGTGCGGGCAGGAGAAGTTGCACTCAATGATGTCAGCGCCGGCCTGCTCAACGAGCGTGGCAAGCTCGGTCCATTCCTCGTCGGACGTGCCCATGATGGAGACGGCGAGGACCTTCTCCGGATAGTGCGCCTTCAGCTTGGCGAGAATCTCGAGGTTTTCCTCGAGCGTCTTGTCGGACTGAACCTCAAGGTTCTTGAAGCCCATCCAGGGCATGGCTTCCTTGCCGATGGAGTCGAACCGCGGAGAGCAGTCGATGCCCTTGAACTTGGCAAAGGATTTGTAGAAAACGCCGGCCCAGCCGTTGTCGAACGCCTTGGAGCATTTTTCATAGCTGTCGTCGACGGGAGACGAGGACAGGCAGAACGGGTTTTCAAACTTTACACCGCAAAATTCTACGGAGAGATCTTTTTTCAGTGCCATCTTATTTCGCGCCTCCCATGTACTTCAGGATATTGGCCGCAGCGGCCTTGCCTTCGGCAACCGCCTGCACGACCGTCTTGCCGCCGTTGACCACGTCGCCGCCGGCAAACACGCCGGGGATGTTCGTTGCGCCGTCTTCGGCGACGATCAGATTCTTTTCGCTGCGCGCTTCGCCGCAGAAGGACGCTTCACCGCACGCCTGGCCGATGGCCAGGATGACCTGATCGGCCTTGAGCGTCAGCTTCGAGACGCCGTCGGTACCGACCGCTTCAAACGCCGTGACCTTGCCGTTCTCGCCGAGGATCTGCTCCGGACGGAACTGGAATGCGAAGCCGACGCCAAGGGACTGCGTGAATTCGATCTCCTTGATGTTGGCCGGGGCTTCTGCCAGCGTCCGCCGGTAGACAAGCGTGACCTTCGCGCCGAGCAGCGCAGCCGTGGAGGCCGCGTCCATTGCAACGTCGCCGCCGCCGACGACCACAACGCGCTCGCCGACCTGGATCTTGCCGTCGGCGTCCTTCGCACGGGCCAGGAAATCCAGCGCGCTGACAACGCCGTCCAGCTTCACGCCAGGGATGTCAAGCGTCTTGGCCTGGTCGAGGCCGGTACCGATGAAAATGGCGTCGTAGCCGCGGGACTGCAGATCCGCAAAGCTGACGTCCCTGCCGATGGCGGTATTATAAACGAACTTGACGCCGAGATCTTCAATGTGACGGATCTCCTGCGCGACGACCTCGTTCGGCAGACGCGAGGGGATGATGCCGTAGGTCAGCAGGCCGCCGGCCTTGGGCATTTTTTCATAGACGGTCACTTCCACGCCCTTCTGCGCCAGTTCTGCGGCGCAGGCGAGGCTGGCGGGGCCGGCGCCGATGCAGGCGGCCTTGCCGTGCCTGGCCTCGGGGGCCTCCATGACCTTCATGCCGAACAGGGCTTCCTGATCGGCGGCAAAGCTTTGCAGGCGGCCGATCTGGATCGGCTTGTCGATGCCGCAGCGGGAGCATGCCTGCTCACAGNNNCGTAGGGACAGACACGGCCGCAGACGCCGCCGAGCGGATTGGCCGTGCGGATGGTCTCCGCAGCGCCTTTGACGTTGCGGAAGCGGATGGACATCACAAAGGAAGCCGGATCCGTGCCGGCAGGACATGCCTTGGAGCAGGGCGCGTCGTGGCAGAGCAGGCAGCGGGATGCCTCTTCCATGGCTGTCCGGGAATCATAGGGCTTGACTGCTTCTTCCAGATAAGCAGGGAGTTTTCTGATGCTCATTACAATACCTCGCTATACTTCATATTCGGAGCTGCGGCGCTTTCGCGCCGCAGCTTTGTGTGTTACTGCTTGACGGAGAATGCCGCGACCTCGTCCGTGGAGACGAGAGAGCGCTTGTCGCCGCGCATGAACAGCGGGTAGATCAGGATCGACACGACAAAGCCGAACAGCCAGCCGTTGTCGAAGATGGCCTTAAAGAACGCGGAACCCGGGAAGATCAGGCCGATCGTGGGCGGAATGACACACAGCGCCCAGACGACGAAGGAGCGGCGGTTGAAGCCGTTGTCATACCAGTAGCGGCCCTCGCTGCCGAGGTAGAGGGAGTAGACGTCCACGCGGCGCTTTTTGACGATGTAGTAGTCGGCAATGTAGATGCCGGCGATCGGCCCGAGGTAGACGGCGTAGGTGCCGAGGAAGTTGAAGATGTAGGAGCTCGCGGAGGACATCAGCTTCCACGGCATGATGATGACGGAGATCGCGGCGCCGATCAGAACGCCGGTCTTGTAGCTGATCTTCTTGGGGAACAGGTTGGAGAAGCCGTTGGCCGGGGCGACGATGTTGGCCGCAACGTTCGTCGTGATCTGGGCCATGAAGATGCCGAGACAGCCGAGCACGGAGGCATAGGGCTTGTCGATGGCAACGATGACGTTGGTCGGATCCCACAGGGCCTCGCCGAAGACGATCATGGTCGCGCCGGTGACGAGGACGCTGATGAAGGCGATGAGGGTCATCGTGGTGGGCAGGCCGATGATTTGGCCCGCGAGCTGCGTTTTCTGGCTCTTGGCGAAGCGGCTGAAGTCGGGGATGTTCAACGACATCGTCGCCCAGAAGCCGATGTTGCCGGTCAGACACGGCAGGAAGATCTTCCAGAAGTCGCCTTTGGCGTAGGTAGCGGGCATGTTGAAGATGTCAGCCACGCGCTTGCCGGCGTCGCCGACGGCGATGATGGCCCAGATGCAGAGCGCAACCATCAGCACGCAGAGGATCGGAACGCACCAGCCTTCCATGAACTTGATGTACTTGTTGCCTGCGTAAGCCACGAGCGTGCAGAGCAGGAAGAAGATGATGTAGGAGATCCAGATGTTGTTGGCAAGGCTGCCCCAGCCGGGGATGATGGCGGTCAGAACAACGTTGAGCGCTTCGCCGCCCAGCCAGCACTGGATGCCGTACCACATGGCGCCGACGATCGCGCGTGCAATGGAGGCAAAGTGCGAACCCCGGATACCAAAGGACAATCTCGCAAAGATCGGGAAGGAAATGCCGTACTTCGTGCCGGCGTGGGAGTTCAGCTGCATGGGGATCAGGAGGATCAGGTTCGCGATGAGCACGTTTGCGATGGACTGCCAGCAGCTCAGGCCGAGCGCGATGCCCGATGAGGCCAGCATCCAGGTGGAAATGGCGATGCTCATGCCCATCCAGAGCGTGGCGATGTTGTAGGTATTCCAGGTGCGGTCTTTCTTGGCGACCGGGGCGAGGTCGTCATTGTAATAACTGCTGGAATGGAGTTCCTGTTTTGCCTCTTCTGTCAGTTCACAGAGGCCGTCGCTGTAGACGATCTGTTTTTTGTCTGTCATAGATTTTCTTACTCTCCTTTCTGGCTGTGCCATTCGGCACGGGGAACCCAAATGACCAATTTCTCTCTCCATGGATCGTGCTGTTTGAAAAAGCAACTTCCTTCTGCTGCAGCGGATCCCCACCGGCCGGATACACAGAAACATCCTCCCCCTTGTTCCGGATATAAACAGCCCCGGGCTTGCTGCGGCCCGGTTCGCAGATGTATTAAATAATGCAAAATTACTTTTTCATACAAAAAGTATAGCACGCTTCCCGCTTTGTTTCAATTTGGGAATTACACCAAATCGTCCATCGTTTTTTAGGTATATCTACTATATTACATGAAATAAAGCAGCGTAAATATAACAATATTGACGAAAAATTGTCCGATTTTTCCAAATATAATGCCCGGGCCGTATCGGAAGATACGGCCCGGGCATTCGAAAATCCGGTTCAGTTGACGCCGAGCGTGTTATGCAGCAGCGCTTCCGCCTGGCTGAGCATCTGCGAGGTGCGGCTGCGGTTACGCGTGACGAGCGCAGCAAACAGATAGTTGATCACGCTCACGGGCGCTGCATAGGAGTTCTTCAATGAGACGCCGGTGATCGGGCACGGAATCACCAGATCGCCCAAGTCCGCCACAGAAGACGAACTGGTGCTGGTAACCAGGATGATGCGCACCTTCTGCGTCCGCATCCACTGTAAGATCTGGATGGAGATCCTGGCGTAGCGCGGGAACAGAAACGCCAGACAGACATCCCCTTCTCCGGCTGACAGCAGCTCCTCGGGACAGATCATGCCTGTGGTGTGAACCAGACGGACGTTGCCGAGGATCTGCCCGAGGCAAACCTCGGAATAGCAGGCCAGAGAGAAGCTTGTCCGCATGCCGAGGGCATAGACGGTGCGTGCACCGTCCAGCGCAGCGACCACGCTGTTCAGCAGTTCGTCCGTCAGCTGCGCGGCGAGCGCTTCAATGTTGCGGATATCGTTTTGCAGGATGGTAGACAGCAGTTCATCCTTCGGCAGCTCATGCAGTGAATCCAGCCGCCCGGGCAGCGACGCCTTACGCCGCAGCTCGTCCTGCAGCAGCTCCTGCATTTCGGAGTAGCTCTCGCAGCCGACGCTCCGGGCAAAGCGGATGATCGTCGCTGTGCTGACGTTCGTCTCCTTGGAGAGCTTCTCCAGCGTGTAAAACGGGATATTATCCAGATGCCGCAGGATATAGTCTGCGACCGTACGCTGCGATTTTGTAAGGGAGTTCATGTTCTCGGTGATGCGGGTCTTCAGATCCTTCATGCATGCGCCTCCTGCTGAAATCTCCGGCGGGGAGCGCCGCCGGAAAGAATAAAGCGGATATGATCCGCCTCTGTTTTCAGTATAACACGGATGTTTCTGCCTGTAAATATCAGATTTTGTAAAAAATCCGTGCAGGCAGAATCGCCGGCACCGCGGATGGGCAGACGGTGCTGCCCGCTCCCCGGCCGGCAGCAGCTGTTCTGTCAGTGTGTCGCCCATCCGGGCTGGATAGCCGATGGTCTCCATATATTGAAAAGCAATAAATCGCATTTTGCACAAACGCGCGAATTCACATAAAAAGCGCCGGCGTCTTGCAATCCGGGCAGATATCCTGTATAATGCCGTTAGTTAGAGTCCCTTAACCAATAACCAAGGGAGAACACTTATGAATGCATTCTATGGAATTCTGATCCCGTTTCTCGGCACCTCGCTGGGTGCAGCGTGCGTCTTTTTTCTGAAAAAATCGCTGGGCCGCGCAGTCCAGCGCGCGCTGACCGGCTTTGCCGCCGGCGTGATGGTCGCAGCCTCTGTCTGGAGTCTGCTGATCCCCGCCATCGAGCAGTCCGCCGCACTGGGCGGACTGGCATTTCTGCCCGCGGCCGCCGGCTTCTGGGCAGGGATCCTGTTTCTGCTGGCGCTCGACCATATCGTCCCGCACCTGCACGCGCGGAGCGAACAGGCGGAGGGGCCAAAAAGCCGCCTCCGCCGTACCACCATGATGGTGCTTGCCGTCACGCTCCACAATATTCCGGAGGGAATGGCCGTCGGCGTGGTCTACGCGGGCTTCCTCTCCGGCAGCACGCAGATCACGGCGGCGGGCGCGCTGGCCCTGTCGCTCGGCATCGCCATTCAGAACTTTCCGGAAGGCGCGATCATCTCCCTGCCGCTGCGGGCGGAGGGCATGCCGAAGGGCCGCGCCTTTCTCGGCGGCGTGCTCTCCGGCGTGGTGGAGCCCATCGGCGCAGTGCTGACCATCCTCGCCGCGCGTCTCGTCATCCCGGCGCTGCCGTATCTGCTGAGCTTCGCGGCCGGCGCAATGCTCTACGTCGTGGTCGAGGAGCTGATCCCCGAAATGTCGGAGGGTGAGCACTCCAACATCGGTACGCTCTTTTTTGCCGCCGGATTCAGCGTCATGATGGCGCTGGACGTCGCGCTCGGATAGCGCTCAGCAGGCCGCGATCGCCTCGATCTCGCAGAGCACCCCCTTCGGCAGCGCCTTCACCGCCACGCAGCTGCGCGCCGGGCTGGACGGAAAATAGCGCGCGTAGACGGCGTTGAACGCTGCGAAATCGCCCATGTCCGCAAGGAAGCAGGTCGTCTTCACAACATCCTCCATCGCCGTGCCGCCGGCGCGGAGCACCGCCGCAACGTTTTTGCAGCTCTGCTCGGCCTGGGCCTCGATCCCCGCCGGGATTTCCCCGGTCGCGGGATCTACCGGGATCTGCCCCGACGTAAACACCAGCCCGCCGGCGCACCATCCCTGCGAATACGGCCCGATCGCCGCCGGCGCCTCTGTCGTGCTCAGGGTTTTCTTGTCCATCTCATCGTCTCCTTTTCATTTTTTCTGATTGTATCATACCGCTGTCGGCCCCACAAGTCTTTCGCCCGGTCCCGGCAAAAAAGCAGCCGGAGCGTACAATGTACGCTCCGGCTGTTTTTTTGCAGTGTGCGGTCAGTTCTTGTGGCACTGGCCATGCATGGCGCAATGCGCGCAGCCTGCGCCGCAGGAGGATTTCCCCGCCTTCTTCTGCCGCAGCAGATATCGGGTGATGAGAATCACAACGGCCAGCAAAATCAGGGAGATCACGATGGTCCCGAGATTCGCCGCAAACCAGCTCAGCATGAAAATCACTCCTTTGATAGAGGAAAATGGATGGAGGGGATTTATTCAGAGGTTCCTTGGATTACTTGATCTTGGCCGTCAGCTTGGTGGCTTCCTTATACGGCTTGAAGAGCATGTAGATGATGCAGGCCAGCAGGGCGATGGCCACGATGAGGCCCAGGACATTCAGATTGCCGGTGAAAGCGCCGCCGAACTGGTTGATCATCAGAGAGATCACGTAGGCAAAGCAGCACTGATAGCCGATGGCGAACCAGGTCCACTTGGCGTTGTTCATCTCGCGCTTGATGGCGCCGATGGCCGCGAAGCACGGCGCGCACAGCAGGTTGAACACGAGGAAGGAATAGCCGCTGATGCCGTTGAAGGCCTGAGCCAGCGCCTGATAAACGGTCAGCTCGCCGCCGCCATAGAGGATGCCGAGCGTGCCGACGATGTTCTCCTTGGCAACAAGACCGGTGATGGAGGCGACAGCCG
>DBLB01000017.1 GCA_002298695.1 Clostridiales bacterium UBA735
AAGATGCTCTACCGCGACAATGAGATCCTCATCTTCGACGAACCGACCGCCGTTCTGACGCCGCAGGAGATCGATGAACTGATGGCCATCATGAAAAGTCTCGCCGCAGAGGGAAAATCCATCCTCTTCATCTCCCACAAGCTGGCGGAGATCATGGCTGTCGCCGACCGGTGTACGGTGCTCCGCAAGGGCAGGTATATCGGCACGGTCGACACCTGCACCACCACGGCAGAGCAGCTCTCGGCAATGATGGTGGGCCGCGAGGTCAGCTTCAAAGTGGACAAGCAGCCGTGTACGCCGGGTGAGGCTGTTTTGAATGTGGAGAACCTGACCGTGGCCTCGAAGGTCCACAAGAACAACGCCGTGCGCGGTGTGTCGCTTCAGGTGCGCCGGGGCGAGATCGTCTGCCTCGCGGGCATTGAGGGCAACGGCCAGACAGAGTTTGTTTACGGCCTGACGGGACTGGAACCCGTCACGTCAGGCAAGGTCGAATTCCTCGGGCACGACATCACGCACATGCCCATCCGCAAGCGCAACACCATGGGTCTCAGCCACATCCCCGAAGACCGGCACAAGCACGGCCTCGTGCTGGACTACACGCTCGAAGACAATCTGGTGCTCCAGCGGTATTTCGAGTCCGAATTCACCGACAAGGCCGGATTCCTGCGCCGCGGAAACATCCGCTCCTATGCCACGCGCCTCATTGAGCAGTATGACGTCCGCTCCGGCCAGGGCCCGGTGACTGTTGCACGCAGCATGTCCGGCGGCAACCAGCAGAAGGCCATCGTGGCCCGCGAGATCGACAGAGACCCGGAGCTGCTCGTCGCCGTGCAGCCGACGCGCGGACTCGATGTCGGCGCGATCGAATACATCCACAAACAGCTCGTCGCCGAGCGCGACGCCGGAAAGGGCGTCCTGCTCGTGTCGCTGGAGCTGGACGAGGTCATGAACCTGTCTGACCGCATCCTTGTCATGTACGAGGGCGAGATCGTCGGCGAGTTCGACCCGAAGACCGTCACTGTGGAGGAGCTCGGCCTCTACATGGCGGGCGCGAAGAGAGATGAGGTGCGCAAATGAAGAAGAATCCCCTGAAATCGAACGCTGTGCAGTCTCTGATCGCGTCGCTGGTCTGCATTCTGCTTGGCCTGTTCATCGGCTATCTCGCGCTGCTGATCATCAACCCGGCCGGCGCGGGCAAGGCGATCCTCGACATCGTCAAAAACTTCCTGACCTATAACAAGCCTGCTTCGCAGCTGAAATACTTCGGCAACACCCTGGTCAAAACCGCGCCGCTGCTGATGTGCGCGCTGTCGATCCTGTTCGCTTACAAGGTGGGCCTGTTCAACATCGGCGCGGCGGGGCAGTATGTCGCGGGCTCCTGTGCCTGCCTCTACGCAGCGCTCGCGTGGGGCTGGGGCTGGCTGCCGTGCATGCTGCTGGCGATCGTATCCGGCGCGGTGTTCGGCTGCATCGTCGGCCTGCTGAAATCCTTCTGCAACGTCAACGAGGTCATCTCCGGCATCATGCTGAACTGGATCGGCCTCTATACGGCGAATATGATCCTGACGAACGTCAAGGAAGACACGAGCCCCTATACCCTCCAGATGAAGAGCTTCGGCAAGCAGGCCATCCTGCCCTCGCTGGGCTTTGACAAGCTGCTGGGCGGCAACAAATACATCACCATGGCCATCCCGCTCTCCGTCCTGCTCGCCATCCTGGTCTGGGTCGTGATGGAGAAAACGATGTTCGGCTACGAGCTGAAAGCCACGGGCTTCAACAAAAACGCCGCAAAATACTGCGGCATGCAGGAAAAGCGAAACACGATCCTCACACTCGTCATCGCGGGCGCGCTGGCCGGTCTCGGCGGCTCGCTGCTCTACCAGACAGGCTATGAGCAGTGGCAGTGCACGGCAAGTTCCGTCCCGGCGATGGGCTTCAACGGCATTGCCGCGACGTTCCTCGGCGGCCTGAACCCGATCGGGACGATCTTCGCCTCGTTCTTCATTCAACATATCACGGCCGGCGGCGCGTATGTCGACAAGTCGGTCTACTGCTCGCAGGTATCCGACCTCATCTCCTCGCTCATCATCTATCTCTGCGCGTTCGTCCTGTTCCTGAAGACGGCGATGAACCGCTGGATCTTCCTGCATGAGGAGCGCAAGGCCCAAAAAGCATCCTGCACGGAGAAAGGAGGCAAGGCGTAATGGTCCTTCTGCTGCAATATACGCTGATCTTCTCGTCCGTCCTCATCCTCGTGGCACTCGGCGGCTGCTTTGCGGAGCATTCCGGCGTCATCAACCTCGGCCTCGAGGGCATCATGGTCCTTGGCGCTCTGGGCGGTGCGCTCGTGATGCGCTACTTCGGCGATTCGCTCTCCGGCGCGGCGCTCGTGCTGTTCGTGCTGCTGGGCTCCGTGCTGTTCGGCGTCGTGTATTCGACGCTGCTCGGCGTCGCCAGCATCAACTTCAAGGCCGACCAGACCCTTGTCGGCACGGCGATGAACCTGCTCGGCACCGCCGGAGCGACCGTCATCGTCAAGGCCATCAACACCGCGGCCAATCCCGACGACGTCTCCTCCGCCATCCAGTATGCCACGCCGAAGACGGCCTTCATCGTCAACATCGGCAAATTCGAGTTCAACTGGTTCATGCTCATCGCGTTCATCGCCATCATCTTCGCCTGGGTCACGCTCTATAAGACGCGCTTCGGCCTGCGCCTGATGGCCTGCGGCGAGCATCCGCAGGCGGCGGACTCCGTCGGCATCAATGTCTATAAGATGCGCTGGGCGGGCGTGCTCATTTCGGGTATGCTGGGCGGCCTCGGCGGCATCTGCTACATCCTCGCAGGCGTGTCCGAGTGGCGGTTTGAAAACGGCGTCGCGGGCTTCGGCTTTCTGGCGCTGGCGGTCATGATCTTCGGCCAGTGGAAGC
>DBLB01000095.1:0-3312 GCA_002298695.1 Clostridiales bacterium UBA735
TAATCGAACTTGAGGGCATCGTAACCGATGCACTGCCAAATGCGATGTTCTCCGTTGATATCGGCGGCGGGCACACCATTCTGGCGCATATTTCCGGCAAGCTCCGGATGAACTTTATCAAGATTCTGCCCGGTGATAAAGTCACGGTGCAAATGTCTCCCTATGATTTAACAAGGGGCAGGATCACATGGAGAAGTAAGTAGAGACGAACGTCTCGTATGGAGGTTAACAGTATGAAGGTAAGACCGTCCGTAAAGCCCATGTGCGAAAAGTGCAAAGTCATCAAGCGCAAGGGCCGTGTTATGGTAATTTGCGAAAACCCGAAGCATAAGCAGAGACAAGGTTAATAGGAGGTGCTCTGAGTAAATGGCACGTATTGCTGGTATTGACCTGCCCCGTGATAAGAGAATCGAAATCGGTTTGACCTATATCTACGGTATCGGCAGAAAGAGCGCACAGGATATTCTGAAGCTGGCCAACGTGGATCCCGACATCCGCGTCAAGGATCTCACCGAAGATCAGGAGTCCGCGCTGCGTGAAGTGATTGATAAACATTACACCATTGAGGGCGACCTCCGCCGTGAAGTTGCGCTCAACATCAAGCGCCTGACCGAGATCGGCTGCTACCGCGGTGTCCGTCATCGCCGTGGCCTGCCCGTTCACGGTCAGAGAACCAAGACCAATGCTCGTACCCGCAAGGGTCCGAAGAAGACCATTGCGAATAAGAAGAAGTAAGGAGGGATATGTAAATGGCTAAAGCTGTAAAGAAGGTTGTCAAGCGCCGTCGTGAGCGCAAGGTTATCGAAAAGGGCGCCGTGCATATCCGCTCGTCCTTCAACAACACCATGGTCACCGTTACTGATCTCAACGGTAACGCGCTGTCCTGGGCCTCCTCGGGCGGCCTCGGCTTCCGTGGCAGCAGAAAGTCCACTCCGTACGCCGCGCAGATGGTCGCTGAGACCGCTGCAAAGGCTGCTGTGGAAAACTGCGGCCTGAAGACCGTGGAAGTCTACGTCAAGGGCCCCGGCCAGGGCCGTGAGTCCGCCATCCGTGCGCTGCAGTCCGCCGGTCTGGAAGTCACCATGATCAAGGACGTCACCCCCATCCCGCACAATGGCTGCCGCCCGCCCAAGCGCCGTCGCGTCTGATCGACAAGGAGGAAAGTAATTATGGCAAAGAATACACAGCCTGTTCTCAAGCGCTGCCGGACGCTCGGCGTCTCCCCGGCTGCGATGGGCTACGCCAAGCAGTCCAACCGCAATCCCGGCGGCAAGAGAAGAACCAAGAAGTCTGAGTATGGCACGCAGCTGACCGAGAAGCAGAAGGTCAAATTCGTGTACGGCATTCTGGAGAAGCAGTTCCGGATGTACTACGAAAAGGCTGAGCGCATGAACGGCAACACCGGCGAGATCCTTCTGAGCCTCGTCGAGCGCCGTCTGGACAATGTTGTCTACCGCCTCGGCTTTGCCGCGACCCGCCGCGAGGCCCGTCAGCTCGTCAACCACGGCCACTACACCGTCAACGGCAAGTCCGTTAACATCCCGTCCTATCTGGTCGAGGTGGGCGACGTCATCGCCGTCAGCGAAAAGAGCAGCTCCAACAACCGCTTCAAGAAGATGAAGGAAGACGACGCTTTCATCGCTGCTCCGAAGTGGCTGGACAGAGATAAGAATACCCTCACCGGTAAGGTTATTGCGCTGCCCGCAAGAGACGATATTGACTTTGAGATCGCAGAAAATCTGATCGTCGAATTGTACTCCAAGTAACGTTTCACCCTCGTTTATTGGTAAGCTGAATTCGGCAACGAAACAAGGTTTCGTAGTTACAAGGAGGGTAATTTATTCATGGTAGAAATTGAAAAGCCGCGTATCGAGTGTATCGATTCTCCGGAAGACGGTTCCTACGGCAAATATATCGTCGAACCTCTGGAAAGAGGCTACGGTACGACCCTCGGCAACAGCCTCAGACGGATCCTGCTTTCCTCTCTGCCAGGCACGGCCGCGACCTCCATCAAGATCGCGGGCGTCCAGCATGAGTTCTCCACGATCCCGGGCGTCAAGGAAGACGTCACGGAGATCGTGCTGAATGTGAAGAAGATCATTGCGAGACTGCACTGCCAGGGCGCGAAGACCGTCTATATCGATGCGACCGGTGAATGCGAAGTGACTGCGGGCGACATCAAGGCCGACGGCGAGGTGGAGATCCTCAATCCGGATCTGCACATCTGCACGCTGGGCCCCGATGCCACCTTCAACATGGAGATCACCCTGAACCATGGGCGTGGTTATGTGTCATCCGACAAGAACAAGACGCCGAACATGCCTATCGGTACCATCGCCGTCGATTCGATTTATACTCCCGTCTACAAGGTGAACTACACCGTAGAAAACACCCGTGTAGGCAATATGACAGACTATGACAAGCTGACGCTGGAAGTCTGGACTGATTCTACCATCTCCGCAAGAGATGCGGTCAGCCTCGGCGCGAAGATCCTCTCCGACCATCTGAGCCTGTTCACCGACCTCTCCGAGACGGTCGCGAGCAAGCCCACCATGGCCGAAAAGGCGGAAACGCACCGCGACAAGGTCCTGGAACTGACCATCGAGGAGCTTGACCTGTCCGTCCGCAGCTTTAACTGCCTCAAGCGTGCCAACATCAACAACGTCGAGGATCTGATCTCCAGAACCGGCGAAGATATGATGAAGGTCCGCAACATGGGCAGAAAGTCGCTGGAAGAAGTGCAGAACAAGCTGGCCATGATGGGTCTGTCCCTGGCAAGCGAAGATTCCAACAATTCCAACAACTAAGCGCATATAACCTTTCAAAGAAGGAGGAAAAAACCTTATGTTTGGTACCAGAAAGCTCGGCAGAACCAGCTCCCAGAGAAAGGCGATGCTGCGGGCTATGACCACATATCTGTTCGAGAACGGCAAGATGGAAACCACGTTCACCCGTGCGAAGGAAGTCCAGCCGGTCGCCGAGAAAATGATCACGCTTGGCAAGAAGAACACCCTTGCTTCCTATCGCAAGGCTCTGTCCTTCATCACCAAGGAAGACGCTGCCAACAAGCTGTTCAAGGAGATCGCACCGAAGTATGCCGACCGCAACGGCGGCTACACCCGTGTGACCCGTATTGGCCAGCGCCGCGGCGACGCTGCTGAAATGGCCGTCATCGAATTGGTCTGATGTCATCAAAATCCCTCTCCGCTACATACCGGAGAGGGATTTTTTTGCATGATTTGCCGCAAACGGGACATTCTAATACTGATTCTTGATTAAAACATTAAATTAAGAATCCCGTGTGCTGCGCAC
>DBLB01000095.1:3372-3789 GCA_002298695.1 Clostridiales bacterium UBA735
CGCCTTGGCGCTATAAAAAGCTCTTCAAGCGTTTTAACAGATTCTAGTATAAGCCAAAAGGCGGTGAAATCATGCAGTTCAGTAAAAAGGAATACAATCAATATGTCTCCAGGCTGGCGAAAAAGTCGCCGCTCGGAAAGGATCTTGTGCGCAGCTTCTGCATCGGCGGCCTGATCTGCGCGCTGGGGCAGCTGATCCGGAACGGGTGGGGGATAGCCGGTCTGGACGAGGAGGCGGCGGCGACCGCGACGAGCGTCTCGCTGATCTTCCTCAGCACGCTCTTCACGGGGCTCAGCCTCTATGACGATCTGGCGAAGATTGCCGGCGCCGGGACGATCGTGCCCATCACGGGGTTTGCCAATTCGGTCGTCTCTCCGGCCATCGAATTCAAGGCGGAGGGCTTCATCACCGGCATGG
>DBLB01000065.1 GCA_002298695.1 Clostridiales bacterium UBA735
GTTTGACGGGTGGTTTTGATTTAATTTTGCTTACAGTGTCTCAAATCTCTTTATGCCCTTGCGCTTGAGTCTTGCGAAGGATATCGCGGTTATTATTGCTATTACTGCCGTCGCGATCATCAGCGCGAACACATTCGGCAGCACCTGCACCGCGAACAGATAGACAGCGACGAGCACGATGATATACGCCCAGCCGAGGCACATCGCAAGCATGATGCCGAGGCTCTGCTTGACCGCTCCGCTCTCGCTGCTCCAGGTGAGGTTAGGCATCTTGATATTCACTCTGAGCCCCGAAACGGCGCACAGGAGCGTGAATATCTGCGGCAGGATAATCATGACCGCCGCCGTGAGAAGCTCCGGCTTGAGGGCAATACAGAAGCATATGCTGCATATCAGCGCGGGGACGGCGGTGAAGAGCATATGGAGCTTCAGCTTCGCCCTGAGAATCTGCCACGAGGTGACGGGGAGCGAGCGGGCTATCCAAAGGCTCTTGCCCTCGAGGGATATCGCGGGCGCGGTGAGTATATTCATCGAAGAGAGCAGACATAAAAGTAAGCACGCGAATGTCGGGGCGTATTCCAGCAATTCCTCGTCCATTCGGGTGACAACTCCGATAAACCAGTCGCTTTTTATCAGCGAGAAAACAGCGACGGCTATCATAAACAGCGCCCCGAGCGAGCAGTTGAGCATATAAGACGGGCTCGAGAGGAAGTGATTTATCTCGCGGCGCAGAAGCGCGCGGTCGATGCCCTGCTGCTTGACCGTCTTCTCTTTGTAGACTGTCTTTGCGGTCTTTCCACTGCTCGTGACGAGTTTTAAGAATGTGCGCGACATTATGAGCCATGTCGCGGCGAGCAGAGCGAGAATGATGAGCGAAATTATAATTGTCGGCAGAACATCGCCTGCGAACGCCTTGCCGAAAATATAGAGCGGATAGGCGGAGGTGCGCACCTTTGCGGCAACAGCCGCGCTGTTTGCGACGATGCCGGTGATTATCTCGTTCGCCCTGAAGTAGACATAGTAGTAGCCGCCGAGGAACGCTATAGAAACTATAACTGTTATAATACTCTTGTTTTTTAATTTAACAGCGATTTTTGCAACGACCCAGCCGAGTATGCACGACAGTATAAGCACAAGAACAGTCACCATAACGGCCATTATAACTGCCGTTATGCCGGATATTCCGGGGTGCGCGGTTATGAAATATACGCCGACGGCGGGGATTACCACAACGCCCGAATACATCAGCCCCATGAGATAGACTCCGACAAGGCGCGCTGCCATGATATCGCGCACGGGGATTGGCATCGAGAGCAAAAGGTCGTTGTCCTTTGCGTCATAGAGGCTCGAATATGTGTTGAACACACTGCCGAAAACGCCGAAAAGCGCGGCGGTGGCGCCCATAATGGCAAAATAGAGCCAGCTCATGCCGAAGGTTATCAGCGGGCGCATCGAATATGACATATAGCAGAACATTCCGCCGATGGCAAAAATCATGAGCAATATGAACAGCACTATCGAGAATGTCGCCGAGCGTGCAGACTTGCCCTTGCCCGTCTTGCGGTCAACAAAGAAGCTTTTATTGAGTTCGAGAAGCTGTTTTTTTATCAGTGTTTTCAGCATTCTTCTCCCTCCAGTTCGAGGAACACGTTCTCAAGGCTGGAGTCGCCCTTGACCTCCTCCATTGTGCCGGAGCGGATGAGCTTTCCGCTTTTTATTATCGCGACCTTGTCGCAGAGCTTTTCGGCAACTTCGAGCACATGGGTCGAGAAGAATATTGCGCCGCCTGAGTTGCAGACCTCGCGCATCATGCCCTTTAATAAATGCGATGCGGCGGGATCGAGACCGACGAAAGGCTCGTCCATGATAATTAACTTGGGCTCGTGGATCCATGCGGAGATTATCGCGAGCTTCTGCTTCATGCCGTGGGAATACGCCGAGATGGGCTGCGCGAGGTCGTCCGTCAGGGCAAAGGCGTCGGCATATTTTGCGATGCGTTCCTGCCGCGCCTGCGCGTCGACCTGAAAGATATCGGCCACAAAGTTCAAATACTGGATGCCGGACAGAAATTCGTATAAGTCCGGGTTGTCCGGCAGGTAGGCCGTCATCTTTTTGCAGGCCATGGGGTCGCTGCGGACGCTGTGGCAGCCGATCGTGATCTCGCCGCGGTCAAAGTTCAGAATGCCGGCGCAGGCTTTGAGCGTTGTCGTCTTGCCGGCGCCGTTGTGGCCGATGAACGCACAGATCTCGCCCGGACGGATGTGCAGCGACAGATCGTCCACGGCGGTATGGTCGCCGAAGGTTTTTGTCAGATGTTCAATGTTCAGCATAAATTCCAATCCTTTCTTCGAGACGTCCGGCCATCTGCCGCGGCGTCCCGTTTCCCTTTCCTTTCTGGAGATGCGCATGTTCCATGGATATTGCGTTAGACGCAGGCGGCGGAAATCAGTTCCCATCCGTCAGCAGATCGTAGATCAGCTCGGCCTGCCCCGGTTCGCGGGAACCGAAGAGGTATATCGCCTCGTCCGTCCGTACCAGCAGGAACGGCGGGACGGTAGGGTCGAAGCAGACGGTCACGCCGCCCAGATCACGGGAAAAATAGCGCCCGCGATCGAGCGTCTCCATGCTCGTGCCGTTCGCGCGCGAAAGTCCCTGCGGCAGCGCATCCAGGAGCTGGAGCTCGGTGATGGCGCTGCGCTCCACGGTATACTCTTTTGTTCCGTAGTGCGAGACGAGCACCGTATCCGTCGCCGTCAGCGTCACGGGGCGGCGCGCCGCCGCCGAGAAGGCAGGGCCGATGGCGAGCGTGCCGAGCAGGCAGAGCACCGCAAAGGCCATGAAGACCCGGCCCGCAGGGCGCGCCAGATTGACACCTGTGTTGATGCCGGTTCGGGCGTTTACAAGCACATGGCGGTCGTCCGGGTTGTAGTAGAACAGGCCCCAGATCCAGAGATCATCCTCATCGACGAGCGCGCCGGTGGAGCTGCCGGCGGTCAGCTTCTCCTGTAAGCGGCGCAGGCGGAATTCCGTCCGCAGCAGCACAAGGATATGCAGCACAAACAGCAGGATCATGCCCACAAGGCCCAGCCACTCCGACTGGAACGTCAGGCAATAGACGTAATTCAGCGCTGCCATCACCCAGGCGCTCACCAGCCAGAGGCGGCCCCAGCTGTGCAGGCGCACCTGGCTGAGCACTTTGGTCAGCGCGGCGTTTTCGTCCACACGCTCGCTCTTTTTCCGGTAGCAGAAGCGATAGCAGACCCAGAACAGCAGAATGCAGCCCGCATCGATCAGAATAACAGCCCATGCCGTCCGGTTCCAGGCCAGCGGGAGCAGACTGACTGCCAGCGGCAGCACGAACAGCCACGGAGAAAGCCAGCGATACGACGGGATGGCCGAGAGGTCGACCTGCGTCACCCGGGCAGGCGGCGCTTTATGCCAGCCGCGCGCGGCCTTGAGGCGCTTGAGCGCCAGATTGCAGCGGGCATAGGGCACGCTCGGCAGCACGCAGAGCAGGATCAGCCACACCGACCAGAGCGTGAAGGTCGCGCCGGTGTCCGGGACGAATATGGCCGCGGCCCCGGCCAGCACCAGTCCCGCGCAGACAGCCCATTCCCCGCGCCGGAAGCGCAGGAGATCGGCCTGAAGTGCAGGATCCGCCTGGAATTCATGGGGCACTGTCACGCCGACGGCGATGTTTTTCTTGAATTTTGCCTCGTTGGCCTGCATGGCCGCCACCATCGGCGCAAGCCAGAGCA
This sequence comes from Clostridiales bacterium UBA735, assembly GCA_002298695.1. Lineage (GTDB taxonomy): Bacteria > Bacillota > Clostridia > Oscillospirales > Oscillospiraceae > CAG-170. Next base: position 3,759 of record DBLB01000065.1, read on the forward strand.
CGCTCAGCCATAAAATCAGCCGCATTGTCATCTCGCGTCACCTCCGCAAAGCTCGGCGCAGAGCGCCAGAAGTTCCTCCCGTCCCATTCCGGCCAGACGCAGCTCGGAAAGGCACAGGCGCAGCGCCTCGCGCTGCGCCGCCGTGGGCCCCCGCGCGCCGCCCGGGGCGGCAATGACGCTGCCGCTGCGGCGGTCGGCCGTCAGATAGCCCTCGGATTTCAGCAGCTGATAGGCTTTGCTGACCGTCATGGTATTCACGCCGCTCTCCTCGGCCAGCGCGCGGACCGTCGGCAACCGGTCGCCGGGGTGCAGGCAGCCATCGGCGATGCCGAGTACGATCTGGTTGCGCAGCTGCTGGTAGAGCGGGACATCGCTTGTAAAATCAAAGCTCAGAAGCATCTCGTTCCCTCCGTTTGTATTATAGAATATAATACAAATGATACAAAATGTCAATCGTCATTTTGCCATCTTGCACTTTGGGGCCGCGTCCTGTATAATAGGAAAGGTTTTGCCGAAGGGAGGGTGCACCATGCAATATATTGCGATCTGCGGAACGGTCGGTTCCGGAAAGACAACGCTGCTCCGCCGCCTGCTGGCGCGCCTCGGCTCCCGCGCGGCCTGGCACGAGGAGCGGCCGCAGGACAACCCGTATATCAGCGACTATTACAGCGATTCCAGGCGTTGGTCGTTTCACTCACAGATCACGTTTCTCTCGCTCTATTTTGACGATCCGAAGTGGAAAAATGCGGACGCGGCGGAGTTTTTCTTCTTTGACCGCGCATTTCTGGAAAATCTAGTAATCGCTGAATACCGCCGCAACCAGGGCGATCTGACAGAGGATGAATTTGCGATCCTCTGCAAGCTGGCTAACGGCATTGCAGCGCTGATGCCGCCGGTCGACAAATACATCTATCTCGACTGCTCCGTGCAGACGGTGCTCAGCCACATGCGCCGGCGCGGGCGGGAGTATGAGGACGACCTGGATCTGATGTACGTCTACGAACTCAAGGCGCTCTATGATAAGTGGGCGTTGACGCTCCCGCCGGAACGCACGCTGCACGTTGATATGAACGCGGACAGCTATGATCTGGAGCAGATCGTCCGCTTCCTCGAAAACTGACCAATGCCGTGCGGCCCGGATCCGGGCTGTGCGGTTTTGCGCGCCCATGCATGAAAAAGCCGCCGCAGATGCGGCGGCAGCTGAAAATATGCCATTCTGGCAAGAATTTGGAGGAATTTATGATGGAAACCAGTCAGGTTTATTTTACCGATTTTCGCTGCCATCCGGGCCTGAACCAGCAGCAAAAGCTGCGCAGGCTCATGCTGCGGGCCGGAATGGACAAAATTGATTTCAAGGACAAGTTTGTCGCCATCAAAATGCACTTCGGCGAGCTTGGCAATCTGGCCTTCCTGCGGCCGAACTATGCCAAAACCGTGGCCGACCTGGTGAAGGAGCTCGGCGGACGGCCGTTTCTGACCGACTGCAATACGCTCTACATCGGCAGCCGCAAGCATGCGCTCGAGCATCTGGACACGGCGTATCTCAACGGCTTTTCGCCGCTTTCCACAGGCTGCCACGTCATCATTGCCGACGGACTGAAGGGCACCGACGAGGCGGAGGTTCCGGTCGCGGGTGCGGAGTACTGTCCAACGGCCAAAATCGGGCGGGCGCTGATGGATGCAGACATCGTCATCTCGCTGACGCATTTCAAGGGGCACGAGTCCACCGGCTTCGGCGGTGCGCTGAAGAACCTCGGCATGGGCGGCGGATCGCGCGCAGGCAAGATGGATATGCACTGCGAGGAAAAGCCCAGCGTCAACCAGAGTCTCTGCGTGGGCTGCGGCGCGTGCCAGCGGATCTGCGCGCACGGCGCGCCGATCATCACGGACGGGAAATGTACGATCGACCATAGCCGCTGCGTCGGCTGCGGCCGCTGCATCGCCATCTGTCCGAAGGACGCCGTCGAGCCGAGCTACGACATGAATTCTCACATTCTCAACTGCAAGATCGCTGAGTATTCGAAGGCCGTCGTCGATGGGCGGCCGAGCTTCCATATCTCGATCGTGCGCGATGTCTCGCCGAACTGCGACTGCCACTCGGAAAACGATGTCCCCGTCGTTCCGGACGTCGGTATGTTCGCCTCGTTTGACCCGGTCGCACTTGATCTCGCCTGCGCCGACGCCGTCAACCGTCAGCCCGTGATGCCGCATTCCGAGCTGGACGAGGCGTGCGCAGCCCACGGCGGCGCGGAGGAGCATGACCATTTCCATGTCGTCCACCCCGACACTGACTGGCGTTCGTCCATTGCGCATGGCGTGAAGATCGGCCTCGGCAGCGACCGGTATGAGCTGATCACCGTCCGCTGAGCGCCCAGGCGGCGGAAGCGGATCTCCCGTTTTCAGGGAACCTGAAGTACAAACAATTTCGATGGTATGCAAAAAGGATCGCGCCGAACGGCGCGATCCTTGATGTTCAGATGGGGTTTCTGAATCAGCCCTCGTTCTTCATACGGGCGAAGCAGTCGCTGCAGTAAACCGGGCGATCGGACTTCGGCTCGAACGGGACACGGGCTTCGCCGCCGCAGGCAGCACAGGTCGCAGTGAAGTATTCACGCGGGCCGCGGGTCGCGTTCTTGCGGGCGTCGCGGCAGGCCTTGCAGCGCTGCGGCTCGTTCTGGAAGCCACGCTCTGCGTAGAATTCCTGCTCACCGGCGGTGAAAACGAATTCCTTGCCGCACTCTTTGCAAACTAAAGTCTTGTCTTCGTACATTCCATTTTACCTCTCTTTTGCGAAAGTAGATTGATTTGCCCTGAAACTTGCGGCGATGCGCTGCTACAGGGTATTTATGCCATCAGCCGCAGGGCTGGATGCGCCGGATACGCCTTGGGATCGAACTTGACCTTATCGCAGACAGAGAGACAAAGGGAAGCGGAACCATTCAGGCAGGTCGGAAAAGGGGCGTTTGGGGACGATGAAACCGTCTGTCAGGCCCTCTCACTTCTGCCATTATATGCAAGAAAAGGCGTTTTGTCAATAGTCAATAAAACTTATTTTAATTCTTTCCGGATTTTTGTAGATTTTCGACGGCTTGCACCAAATTGTCCGTGACGTGCTCCGCCGCGGCCTCCGTCCCGGCCTCCACCATGACGCGGATGAGCGGTTCGGTGCCCGAGGGGCGGATGAGGACGCGGCCGTTTCCGGCCAGCTCGCGCTCCGCCGCAGCAATGGCCTCGTGCAGCGCAGGGGCGGCCATGATGGCCTGTTTTTCTTCGTTTGTCGTGACGCGGACGTTGCGCAGCAGCTGCGGATAGCTGACGATCTTATCGGAGAGCGCGCTGACCTTCTTCCCGGACTGCTGGACAATGTTCAGAAATTGCAGCGCAGCCAGCTGGCCATCGCCGGTCGTCATATGGTCGAGGAAGATGATGTGGCCGGACTGCTCGCCGCCGAGCACCATGCCCTCTTTCTGCATGAGCTCCAGCACGTTGCGGTCGCCGACGGCGGCACACAGAAGGCGCAGGCCGTTCTGCTCACAATATTTATGTAAACCAACATTGGACATGACCGTCGCGACGAAGCCATCCCCTTTCAGGCGGCCCTGCTCGACGAGCGTTTCGGCGCAGATGGCCATGATATGGTCGCCGTCGACCTCGCGTCCCAGCTCGTCGACCGCGAGGCAGCGGTCGGCGTCGCCGTCGAAGGCAATGCCGAGGTCGTAATGCCCCGCGACGACGCCGCGCTTGAGCATGCCGAGGTGTGTGGAACCGCAGTCTGCATTGATGTTGACGCCGTTCGGTTCGTCGTTGCAGATCGTGAAATCCAGGTCGAAGCGTTCGAACAGCTCCCGCGCGGTGGCGGAAGCGGCGCCGTTTGCACAGTCGATCAGGACGCGCAGACCGGACAGCTCGCCGACCGTTGAGGCCAGATGGTCGAGGTAGACGCCGCGCAGCGACGGGTCGGAGCGCACCTGGCCGAGATCGCCGTGCGACTTGACCGGCAGATCGCCGGGCTGCAAGATCAGATCTTCGATCTGCGCTTCGAGCGCGTCGCTGAGCTTGAAGCCCTCACGGGAAAACAGCTTGATGCCGTTGTGTTCATACGGATTGTGCGAGGCGGAGATGACTGCTCCGGCATCGGCGCAGAGGCGCACCGTCAGATACGCCACGGCGGGCGTCGGGATGACGCCGAGCGTGACGACATCGCAGCCGCAGGCCGTCAGACCGGCGGTCAGCGCCGCTTCCAGCATATCGGAAGAAATTCTCGTGTCCTTGCCGATGACGACGCTTGGCTTTCTGCCCGTGCCGTCCTGCAGGGACAGCGCCGTCGCCTGCCCGATGCGGTAGGCCAGCTTTGTGTCCAGCGTCTCGTTGGCGACGCCGCGGATGCCGTCTGTGCCGAATAATTTACCCATGGAACATACTCCTCACTTCAAAACGATAACTGCTCCTGCGGAGCGGTGGGATCTGCAATGTGCAGATGGTCATAGGCCAGCTGCGTGACGCAGCGGCCACGAGGTGTGCGCGTCAGAAAGCCGATCTGCATGAGATACGGTTCGTAGACGTCCTCGAGCGTGACGGCCTCCTCGCCGATGGTCGCGGCCAGCGTCTCGAGGCCGACCGGGCCGCCGCTGTAATTGCGGATGATGGCGGTCAGCATGCGGCGGTCGATCGCGTCGAGACCGAGCTTGTCGACCTCGAGCTGCGCAAGGGCGTGATCCGCAGCCTCGCGGGTGATGACACTGTCGTGGTAGATGTCGGCAAAATCACGCACGCGGCGGAGCATCCGGTTGGCGATACGCGGCGTCCCGCGCGAGCGCGACGCGATCTCCAGCGCGCCCTGCGGATCGATCTCGATGCCGAGCAGCGCCGCCGAGCGCGTCACGATGCGCGCAAGTTCCTCTTTCGTATAGAGCTCCAGCCGGAGCTGGACGCCAAAGCGGTCGCGCAGGGGGCTGGACAGCTGGCCGGCGCGCGTCGTCGCGCCGATGAGCGTGAAGCGCGGCAGGTCGAGGCGGATGGAGTTGGCCGAGGGGCCCTTACCGATGATGATGTCGATGGCATAGTCCTCCATCGCGGGATACAGAATTTCTTCGACCGCGCGGTTGAGGCGGTGAATTTCGTCGATGAACAGGATATCGCCCGCCGAAAGATTTGTCAGCAGCGCGGCGAGGTCGCCGGCCTTTTCAATGGCCGGGCCGGAAGTGATGCGGATGTTGACGCCCATCTCGTTGGCGATGACGCCGGCCAGCGTCGTTTTGCCGAGGCCCGGCGGGCCATAGAGCAGAACGTGGTCGAGCGGTTCGCTCCGCCGGCGTGCGGCCTCAATATAGACCGCGAGGTTGCCCTTCGCCTTCTCCTGACCGGTATAGTCGGCCAGCGTGCGGGGGCGGAGACTGACCTCGCCGTCATCCTGCGGGGTGAGGCTGGTCGTGACGATCGGGGCTTCGTATTCCTGTGAAAAATCAAGGCTCATTACGGCCCCTCCTTATTTTGATACCATGGCGCGCAGCGCATGGCGCACGATGTCCTCCACGCTGAGCGCTTCCACGTCGAGGCCCTTGAGCGCCGCGCCGATCTCGGACTGCGAATAGCCGAGGCTGGCAAGCGCAGCCGTAGCCTCTGCCGTTTTGCCGCCGCGCAGCTGCGGCTGGACGTCGGCGATGCTCGCGCCGTTCAGCTCCAGCTGACTGCCGGCGATTTTATCCTTCAGCTCGAGCAGGACGCGCTGGGCCAGCTTTTTACCGACGCCCGCGGCCATAGTCAGCGTCTTGACGTCCTGCGTCATGACGGCCAGCGTGAACTGGTCCGGACTGACGACCGAGAGGATGGCGAGCGCCGCTTTCGGCCCTACGCCGGAGACAGAGATCAGCTGGCGGAAGCAGTTCAGCTCCTCACGGGTGGAGAAGCCGTAGATGTCGAACGCATCCTCCTTGATGCCGCAGTAGGTGAAGAGCTTGGCGGGCTTGCCGAGCTGCAATTTTGCCAATGTATAGTTTGTCGTGTGGCAGGCGTAGCCGACGCCGCCGCAGTCGATGACCGCGAGATTTGCGTCGACAAGGGCCAATGTACCGTTCAAGTAGTAAAACATAGTGCCTCTCCCCTATCCAAGATAGCCTTTCTGGTGCAGCAGGGATGTGGACGAGCGCGCATGGCAGAGCGCAATGGCGATGGCGTCCGCCGCATCGTCCGGCCGGGCGACCTTTTCCATGTGCAGAAGCCGCCGCGTCATATCCATGACCTGCCGCTTTTCTGCACCGCCATAGCCGACGACGGCCTGCTTGACCTGATTCGGCGTATATTCAAAAAGCGGCACGCCGGATTTCTGGATGGCCAGCAGGATGACGCCGCGGCCGTGGCTGACGCCGATGCCGGTCGTGACGTTGTGGCCCCAGAAGAGTTCTTCGACCGCGACGGCATCCGGCTTTACGGTATTCAGCAGCTGCGTCATATCATCGTACAGCACCTCGAGGCGCTGCGGAAAGGTCAGGGGCGTCGGGGTAGTGATCGTGCCATAATTGAGCAGCTTCAGGCTGCCGCGCTCCGAAAATACGACGCCGAAGCCCGTCGTCGCATAGCCGGGGTCAATTCCAAGGATCCGCATCTCAGAACTTCCCGAACATCATCCAGTAGCACGTTCCGAGGAACGCAAACAGCACCACCGCTGCCAGCACCCAGGCCAGAATGATATGAAACTTCGGGCGCGGCGTATAGTGGGTCTCTTCCTTCTGCTGCCGCTGCGCACTGGTATAGTCCAGCCGCTCGGTGGAATGTTCGTTCTGCATGGCTGCTCCCCGTCTTTCTGCAAACTGTTTTTACTATAACATAAAAACGAACAAATGAACAGCAAAATTTTTGGACGGCGCACAATTGTGCGCCGCAGCGTGTCGAAAAAGTCTTTTCGCCCCGCTGCCTGTCCAGATTTTCAAACTTAAAAGTTCGAAAATCTGCTTGATTGAACGCGAAGGGGGCTTTTTGCCCCCTTCTCCATACCCCCGCTGCTCTGTCTCAGAACTGCATTTTATAGTTTTTGACAGTCTCCGGCGCACAATTGTGCGCCGCTTTGTATGTTGTTTCCTGATTCGGGGTATCCTGCCAGAGAGGTGATTTCATGCTGATTTCGTTTTTTCGCACCATCGTCCTCTATCTGCTGCTGATCGCAACGGTACGGCTGATGGGCAAGCGGCAGCTCGGAGAAATGGAACCGACGGAATTTGTCGTAACGATGCTGGTGGCAAATCTGGCCGCCGTGCCGATGCAGGAATCCGGGATCCCGCTGCTGGCGGGGCTGCTGCCGATTCTGATAGTGCTGGCGCTGGAGCTGCTGCTGTCGGTGCTGAGCTACCGGAGCGTCCGGTTCCGGAGGCTGGTCTGCGGAAAACCGGTCATTCTGATGGAAAATGGGAAGCTCTTACAGGACAATCTGCGTAAGACGCGCGTCACACCGGACGAGCTGGCAGAATATCTGCGATTGCGGGGCGTGGTCGACCTCAGTCAGGTGCAGTACGCCATTCTGGAGACGGGCGGCAGCATTTCGGCGCTGCTCTACCCAAAGTATGAACCGGCTTGTGCAAAGGATGCGGGCATTTCGGTCGATCCGCTCCGGCTGCCGGTGACGGTGATCTCCGGCGGGCGGCTGCTGTCGGAGAATCTGGCGGTGCTGGGCAAGACGGAAGCGTGGGTGCAGGAATGTCTGAAACCCTACGGCTGCGGCATCCGGGACGTGTTTCTGCTGACATGCGAACCGGGCGGCAGGCTCTATCTCTCCATCCGGGAGGACATGCGATGAAGCACACGGTATTGGCCCTTGCGCTGCTGGCCGCGGCGCTTGCGGTCTGCATTACGAGTTCCGTGCGCGTGCGGCGGGACTGCCAGTCGGTAAACGACGCCATCGCCGAGGCGCGCAATCAGGCGGCGCGCGGCGATTTTGCCGGCGCGGCGGCACAGCTGGACAAGGCGAAGGAGATTTGGCACAGCCACGAGCGGTTTTTCGGGGTCGTGCTCAGCCACAGCGAGCTGGACGACGTCAAGATGCTGTTTGCGGAGCTTTCGCAGTATGCCGTGCTCGGCGATCAGGACGATTTTCTTGCAGGCTCAGCGCGGCTCATCGCGACGATCGAACACATTCGCGAGATGGAAGTGCCAAGTTATCACAATTTGCTGTGAGTTCACAAACCATTCACGCTTTCCGGACAAGTTGTGCTATACTGGTAATATAAAGAAGAAAGCCAAGGAGGCTGAACGTATGACTGTTCTGACAGAAAGCAATTTTGACCGCGAGGTATTACAGGCGGACAAGCTGGTCGTCGTGGATTTCTGGGCGACGTGGTGCGGGCCGTGCATGATGCTGGGGCCCGTCATGGAGGAGCTGGAGGGCGAGATGCCGGATGTGAAATTCTGTAAGGTAAATGTCGATGACGAGCGCGACCTCGCCATCGAATACGGCGTGCAGTCCATCCCGATGCTGCTGTTCGTAAAAGACGGCGAGATCAAAGGGACAAGCATCGGCTATGCCGACAAGGCAACGATCCGCGCCAGAATCGAGGCCGCCCGATGAAGGTACGCCTGAACGAGGACAAGGCTGTCGTGGCGAAGATCCGCGAGGGCTTAAAGCGCACGGGCGGCTATTGCCCGTGCAAGCTCGCCCGGACGGAAGAGAACAAATGTATGTGCGAGGAATTCAAACGCCAGATCGCCGACCCCAATTTTGAGGGGTACTGCCACTGCATGCTCTACTACAAGGAGAAATAGCAGCAGAAAAATCTTAAAAAAATTCTTAGGAATTGCATTTTTACAGATTTATGCTAAACTGAAACTGAGGAAAAAGAACTCAGGCAAGTGAAAAAACTGAAAGAGGTGTAAACAATGAAAATGAAACGGAATCGGCTCATCAGCCTGCTCCTCGTGCTGGCCATGATGCTGGCCCTGGCTCCGGCGGTGTTCGCGGCTGAAGCAGCAAAGGTAGAATTAAACAAGACCACCACGACAATTGCAGTTGGCGATACCGATGCACTGACCGCAACACTGAAAGACGAAAAAGGCGACCCGGTCGATGGCACAGTGACCTGGACTTCCAGTGATGATACCGTTGCAACGGTTTCCAGCAACGGCCTGATCACAGGTCTGAAGGTCGGGACGGCCACAATTACAGCTCAGGTCGGCAGCGGCGAGGGCGCTCCGAAAGCGGAGTGCACTGTAACCGTGGAACAGGCCACCGTCACCGTCTCCACTACGTTGGCTGCACAAAATATGCCGAAAGGCGCCAGCAATGATCAGGTGCAGCAGAAACTGGATTCGGTTCTTAACAGCGCGCTCGGCAACAATGCTGCAAAGCTGACGCTCTCCGCAAAGTGGATGACAGATTCTTTTGATTCCACCAAAGTGGATACGGCGCGGACATTTACCAAGCAGCTGACGCTCAGCGACCCGGACAATTACAAGTTTGCAGATAACGCAGAATCTGTGACTGTGACCTGCGAAGTGACTTTCCGTGATGCACCTGCGGTGACATTCAAGTCCAAGTCCTACAGCGCAGGCGGTATCCAGAATACGAAAGTGCTGAACGTTGCAAAGGACGAAGCGAATGATTCCAAAAAGGCTTTGCAGGTCTCACTGGAATGGACCCCCGACGACGCATCTCTGACTTATCAGTGGTTCAAGGGAACCACCGCCGTCTATAGCGACAGCACATATTCCGCCATTACGTCGGAAACAGCACTCAATTACCCCAGTGGTGCATCGGTCGGCTATACGCCGAGTGTATCCGCTGCGGGAACAACATATTATGTCTGCAAAATCGTTGCATCCAAGAACGATATGGAGACGACTTCGATTTCCGATGTGTTTACGGTAAATGTGCAGTCTCCGCTGCGCGTGCAGCTGACCCGCACCTATGGTACGAGCACTGTCGGCACCCGCGCCAGCTTCACGGCGACGGTTCAGAAGTTCAACACCACCAAGAACACCTATGAGACTGCGACCTACGGTACGGACTACACCAGCGTGGCGTTTGCCATCGTCGACAGCAAGCTCGCCGCACTCGGCAGCTACAGCACCACGACATCTGCCACGTCCACGGTTTACGTCGACCTCAAGGCGGCCGGCACCACGACGCTGACGGCGACGCTCTACAATAGCAGCAGCACGGTCGGTACCGGCTCGGCGGACATCACGATCTCCGCGGCGACGGCCCAGACCATCACGCAGAACCCGACGTCGGCCAGTTACGCGCTGCTGGACGAGACGCAGCTGGTCAACGCGGTCTACACCGCGACGCGCAACGCCAGCACCAACCCCGTCTCCTACGCAACACCGACGAAGTTCGTGTTCCAGGCGATCAACGGTTCGTTCTCGCTGAACGGTTCTTCGAGCTATTCCAGCACCTACACAGCCTATACATACACCACGCCGCGCGTGGGCAGCGTGTATTTCGTCCCGAACACGAGCTACGGCTTCACGAGCGCGAACGTCTATGTGACCTACACCGCGTATGACACGAACGGCAACGCCGTCGCAACCGGCACGGTCAAGTTCACGGGTGCGTCCTCCATCTCCTACAGCGCCTCGGCCAACACCGCGGTCAGCTTCTCGGCGACGGATTTCCAGACGTTCTTCAAGCAGTCCATGAACAACAGCAGCTACGCCACGCTCAGCTATGTGACGTTCGGCACGCCGTACGTCTCCTCCGGCTCTGCAACGGTCGGCACGCTGTACTACAACAACAGCTACATCTACACGAACACGCAGGTTCCCGCGGCCAGCCTCGGCTACGTGAGCTATCTGCCGTCGAACTCGCTGACCAGCTACACCGTCAGCATCCCGTTCACGGCCTACGGCTATAACGGCAGCTACAGCTACGGCACCCCGACGTCGACCGCCAGCGGCATTGTGACCATCAAGGTCAACGACGGCCACGTGATCGGCATGACCGGCACCAGCTTCCAGAGCGCCGGCGTGAGCACCGAGATCTACACGGCCTATCCGTCCGCGAGTTACGTCCGCTTCACGCTGCCGCAGAGCACGGTCGGCAAGCTCTACTACGGCTACAGCTCCATTGCCAGCAAGGGCACGGCAGTCTCCTACACGGATTACTTCTACAACACCAACGTCTACAGCAGCACGCAGAAGTCTGTCAACAACGTCTATTTCCTGCCGGCGGCCGGCTGCGCCAACTCCGTGTCCATCGGCTACACCGTCTACAGCAGCGCCAACGTCGCCCTCGGCAGCGGCACGGTCACGTTCACGGTCAATAAGAAAACATCCTCCGGCTACTTCTCCGACGTGACGGCCTCCAACACCGGCAACTGGTCTGCGGACGCCATCGACTTCCTTGCGTCCAACAGCATCATCACCGGCAAGGATTCCTACACCTTCGCGCCGAAGGCCAACATGACCCGCGGCGACTTCGTCCTGATGCTGTACCGGCTAGCCGGCAAGCCGTCTGTGAGCGGCGTGTCCAACCCGTTCACCGACGTCAAGACGACCGACTATTACTACAGCGCGATCCTCTGGGCGTACCGCAACAACGTCGTGACCGGCGTGGATGCGAAGACGTTCGCCCCGAAGAAGAACATCACGCGCGAGCAGATCGCGGCGACGCTCTACCGTCTGGCAGGCAAGCCCACGGCGACGAGCTCCGTCACCGGTTACTATGATTCCAGCAAGATCCACAGCTACGCGCTCAGCGCCGTGAAGTGGGCCGTCGGCAACGGCGTCCTCGGCGGCAGCGGCGGCTATCTGAATCCCACGAACAACGCGACCCGTGCGGAAGTGGCAGCGATGCTGCATCGGTATCTGACCAAGTAAATCATGCTTTTCAGGAGCGGCCCCGTTTTTCAAACGGGGCCGCTTCGGCATGTCAGGGTATCTGTGAGGGCAGCGGCAGCCCTTTGGAACGTGACGGATTCGCCGGGGATTTTCCCAGGTTCTATACCGCAGGGCGGACAGGGTCGTCCGTCCCTGCAGGTACGGCAGAAAATTGAGAGAGGCGGACCGCACAGTGTGTGTTTTTATCTGCGTATGGTTCGTTAAAATTGCCAAATTACAGGTTGATTTCATGGCTAAAATGCCGATTTTTTGGAATTCGCACATTTTTTACTTCCACTCTTCCAAAAATGGTGTATAATATGACCATGGATTTGGAAACGTTTCCAGATTCGACATATTTTAAGCACAAAATATTTTTAGGAGGAACCATTATGAAAAAGCTTCTCGCACTGCTTCTGGCGGTTGTGATGGTGCTGGGTCTGGTCGCCTGCGCGTCCTCTGCGGACACAAAGACCGATGACGTCCAGCCCGCCGAAACGACCGACAACACCACCGACACCACGGATACCGCTGACACGACCGACGACACTGCCGATACCGCCGACACCGCCGAAGCGACCGGAAAGGTCTACTACCTGAACTTCAAGCCGGAGTTCGACGAAGCGCTCACCAAGCTGGCTGCCGACTACACCGCGAAGACCGGCGTCGAAGTCAAGGTCGTCACTGCCGCTTCTGGCACGTACTCCGACACCCTGACCGCTGAGATGGCCAAGAGCGAAGCGCCCACCATTTTCAACATCGGCAACATGTCCGGCCTCGCTGACTGGGACGATTACGCACTGGATCTGACCGGCTCCGCCATCGCGAACGAGCTGAACACCGACTCCTTCAACCTCTACAACGAGGCTGGCGAGCTGAAGGCCATCGGCAACTGCTACGAATCCTTCGGCATCATAGTCAACACCAAGCTCCTCGAAGAGGCTGGCCATTCTCTCGACGAGATCAAGGACTTCGACTCCCTGAAGGCTGTCGCCGACGACATCCATGCCCGCGCTGCCGAGCTGGGCTTCGATGCGTTCTCCGCTGCGGGCCTCGACGGCTCCTCCAGCTGGCGCTTCTCCGGCCATCTGGCCAACATGCCGCTGTACTACGAGTTCCGTGACGACGGCGTGACCGCACAGCCCGCCACCATCACTGGCAAGTACATGGACAACTTCAAGAACATCTGGGATCTCTACATCACCGATTCCGCTGCTGATCCCACTGCGCTGAGCACCTCCACCAAGGACGAGTCCTGCGCAGAGTTCACAGAAGGCAAGGCTGTCTTCTATCAGAACGGCACCTGGGAATACTCCGGCCTGATCGAAGCCGGCATGACCGACGATCAGCTCGCCATGATCCCCATCTACTGCGGCGTTGACGGCGAAGAGAAGGCCGGTCTGTGCGCTGGCACGGAGAACTGCTGGGCGATCAACAACGAGTCCTCCGAGGAGGACATCCAGGCTACCATCGACTTCCTCGTCTGGGTCGTTACCTCTGACGAAGGCACCACGATGATGGCTGAGCAGTTTGGCCCCTGCCCGTTCAAGAAGGCGAAGACCCCCGAGAACGTGTTCTTTGCGCAGGCGAACGAGTACGTTGCCAACGGCAACTACACCGTGACCTGGGTGTTCAACTGGACTCCTGCCGTTGACGATTGGCGCGCTGCCGTCGTCGATGCTCTGAGCCAGTACACCACCGGCACCGGCGACTGGTCCGCTGTTGAGACCGCGTTCGTCCAGGGCTGGGCTACCCAGTACGCCAACGAGCACTGAGTCCTCTGCGGACATCCGCTGAGACAAATCGACACACAATACAGGCGGGGCGGGCGCTCACGTCCGCTCCGCCTGTACATATATCCGCTCGTATGATAGTATATATGTGACGGCGTGAGCTGCTGCCCGAAGGATTCGGACAGGAGCTGTCGCCATGACAATTTCGGCAGAACAGGAGTGAAAGAATGAAGCGTATAAACATACCGCGGGATCCAGCCGCACACAGCAGCCGACTGATCCGCCGCCCCATTCAGCGAATGGTGTGGCTGTTTCTGCTGCCCACCTTTGCTGCTTTCTGCATCGGGTTTCTTTATCCGTTCTTCAAGGGTGCGTTTTTGTCCTTCTGCAAGTTCAAACTGACGAGCCAGTGGACGTGGGTCGGATTCGCCAACTACATCAAGGCTTTTTCGGATAACAGCTTCCTCCACGCTTTCTGGTATACGGCGCTGTTTGCTTTTGTGTCGGTGCTGTTCATCAACGTTCTGGCTTTTGCGGTCGCCTACTTCCTCACGAAGGGCATCCGCGGCTCGAACCTCTTCCGTACCGTGTTCTTCATGCCGAACCTCATCGGCGGTATCGTGCTCGGCTACATCTGGTCGATGATCTTCGACGGCATCCTTGTGAAGTATAATACTTCCATTATGCTCAATTCGACCTTCGGCTTCTGGGGTCTCATCATTCTTATGTGCTGGCAGCAGGTCGGCT
>DBLB01000101.1:0-3155 GCA_002298695.1 Clostridiales bacterium UBA735
AGGTGTTGATGATGACCTGCTCGCGGCTGGTGATGTTGAAGGCGACGCAGGTCTCGGAGTTGAGGCCCAGCTCCTTGTAGTTCTCGACCTTGGCCTTGGAGGCGTTGTAGACGACGAAGTCCGGCTCGAAGTTGGCGAGTTCTTCCTCGGTCGGGCGGATGAACATATTGGTGACAAAGTGTGCCTGCCAGGCAACTTCCACGATGAAGCGGATGGCCATGCGGGTGTCGTGGTTCGCGCCGCAGAAGGCGTCGACGACGTACAGCTTCTTGTTGCAGAGCTCCTTCACGGCAATGTCCTTGACGGTAGCCCAGGTGGACTCGGTCATGGGGTGGTTGTCGTTCTTGTACTCGTCGGAGGTCCACCACACGGTGTCCTTGGAGTTCGCGTCCATGACGATATACTTGTCTTTGGGGGAACGGCCGGTGTAGATGCCGGTCATGACGTTCACCGCGCCCAGTTCGCTGACCTGGCCCTTTTCATACCCTTCAAGACCGGGCTTGGTCTCTTCCTCGAACAGCACCTCATAGGAAGGGTTGTGGACGATCTCGGTCGTACCGGAGATCCCATACTTTTCCAGATTCAATTCAGCCATCAAAAAAACCTCTTTTCTAAAGTATTTGCTTACAAAAATAATATAAGATAAGTTTTCGCAAATATGGAAAACCCAATCCTCACCAAGTAGCAGTATAGCACAAAAACGCAAGAATTTCTACCCAAAAAAACATCAGGTTTTCGTTTTTATGGATTCTGCCGGATTCGTGACTATTCTGTCCGAATTTCGCGAAACAAAACCGCCAAAACGCACAAATCCACATTTTTATCACGCCACACAACGCCCGATCTGTGGCGGCGGCGCGCAAAAAGCGCCGGCCCTTTTGGGCCGGCGCTTTCCGTTTTGCCGTTATTCAGATTTCGCCTTGTGCAGCTGCTTCTGGAGCCAATCCTTACCGTCGACGAAGCGGGCGACGATGAAGGAGACGACATAGTCGCCGGCGGCGTTGACCATCGTCGCGGGCGGGTCGACCAGGTTGCCGAGCGCCAGCGCGATCGGGAATGCGACCGCCAGATGATCCGGGAAGAAGATCGAGCAGAGCACCAGCTCGCCCGTGCCGCCGCCGCCGGGGATGCCGCTCATCGCGACCGACGAGAACACCGCCACCACGATGGCCAGCAGCGCGCGGCCCGTGGTGAAGTCCTGGCCGAACATGCCGAACAGGAACGCGACCTTGATGATGGCCGACATGGCCGAGCCGTCCATGTGCATCGTCGCGCCCAGAGGGACAACGATGTTTGAAACGTCCTTGGAAATGCCGGTCTCCTCTGCGACCTCCATGTTCGTCGGGATCGTCGCGACCGAGGAGCACGTGCCGAAGCTCATCGCCGCCGGGCGGAACAGCTTCGAGAACATGGCCTTCGCTGCGCCCTTGCCGCCGCCGAAGCGCGCATAGATCGGGAAGGAAATGAACATGTAGACAAAGCTCAGGATGTAGTAGATTGCGAGCGTGCGGCCATAGTCGCTGATGAGATCGGAGCCATGATAGGCGATCAGGTAGGCAAAGAAGCCGAAGAAGCCGATGGGCGCATAGTAGGTGATGATCTTGAACGTCTTCATGATGCAGTTCGTGACGTCCTCGAGCAGCTTCGCCGTCCGGGTCTCCGAACCGCCCGCCATCTGCACGCCGAAGCCAAAGAGCACCGCCGCCACGATCAGCGGCAGGATGGCCTTGCGGCTGAACAGCTCCGTGAAGTCTGGCTTGGTGAAGAAGTTGACAATCATGTCGGCCACGCCGAGCGTGCCGCCGACCTCGCCCTCGATCATCGTGTATTCGCCCGTGACCGGCGGGATGATCAGAACGGTCACATACATGATGACCGCCGCGATGGCCGCGGTGACAAGGAACGTCGCGATCGTGACGCCCATGATCTTGCCCGCGCGCTTGGCGCTCTGCATGTTCGCGATGGACGACGAGATCGAGCAGAACACCGTCGGGACGGCGATGCAGAACATCAGGTTCAGGAATACCTTGCCGAGCGGCTCGAGCACGGTCGCGCCCTTAACGACGATCTCGCCTGAGGCGTCCTTCGTGGCGGGCCAGATCGCGCCGACGATGCAGCCGGCCACGATGCCGATCAGCATGCAGATCAGAAATCCGTAGTTTTTCAGAAAGCTTCCTTTTTTCATGGTTTCTCCTCCTAATGCTTAGTCCGTAATAAAAACGACCGGCTGCAGAAACTCGTCTGCCAGCTCGCCGCTGTATACGATCAGGGCCGCGCCCGTCAGATACAGGTTTTCCACGCGCCCGGCTTCCATTTGTACCTCCACATCGAGGTCTCCGCCCGCCGTCAGGACTTGGATATTTGCGCCATCCATCCGTCCGGCCGCCGCCAGCACCGCAGCGAGCGAACCCGCGCCCGTGCCGCACGCCAGCGTGAAATCCTCCACGCCGCGCTCGTAGGTCAGCTGCCGCAGGTGCTGCGGCCCCGTGACCTGATAGAAATTCACGTTCGCGCCCTTCGGCAGCGCCGGATGGTGCCGGAGCTTCCGTCCGAGCGTCCGCAGCGCGCCAAGCGCTTCCTCGTCGTCGATCCGCAGCAGCAGATCCGGGATCTCCACCGTCAGATGCGGAATGCCGGGGTCGCCCAGCTCGGCGTAGCCGCAGCGGTATGTCTCGCCATCGAGGGGTAAAAGCCGCTCTGTCTCCAAAACCGTCGGCGTATTCAGCCGGATGCGGAACCGGTCGCGGCTCTGCCGCCAGCCGGTGACGAGGCCCGCCGTCGTCTCCACGCGGACGGTGTCGCCCGCATAGCCGCGCTCGCAGGCGTAGCGGCAGACGCACCGTGCGCCGTTGCCGCACATCTCTCCGAGCGAGCCGTCGGCGTTATAAAACCGCATCGCGACGTCCGCTCCGGTCATCGATCTCTGCAAGACCATCACGCCGTCCGCGCCCACGCCCGTGTGCCGGCCGCAGAGCCGGTATACCAGCCCCGGAAGGTCTTCCGGCGCAATGCCGAGCGGCTGCTCCACCGCGTCCAGCACAACGAAATCATTGCCCGCGCCGTGCATTTTTGTAAACTGCATCCGCTCGCCTCCCTCTGCCGGATTCCTTTCTCATTATAGCGGTCCCCGGCGAAAAGTAAATGCAAAATACTGC
>DBLB01000101.1:3220-3829 GCA_002298695.1 Clostridiales bacterium UBA735
CTTTCTGTGCCGCAGGGGCTACAATAGCAGCAGGCCCGGCGGACTGCGCCGTGTCCTCCCTGCCGGCAGCCTCCGGCGGGCCGAATCGTGCATGATAAAAGGAGTATGCCGGATGCAAACCTGTTATAACTGCGGCCGCGAGGTGGACGATAACGTTCTGATCTGCCCGGAGTGCGGCGCACTCGTCAAACGTTACGGCCGGCCGGAAACCGCCCCGCAGCCCGCCCCCGCCCCGGCAGAAGCCGTTCCGCACAGGGCAAAGCGCTTCACCGGATTTACAAAGTTCTGGCTGGTCGTCTGCATTGCTTTTTCCGCCATTCAGTTCATGACCTACTGCAACCTGTTCTATCTGTATGCCAATCAGGAGACGCTCGCGGCGCTGTTCGCCGCCTCGCCCGAGCTGGCGCAGATGCAGACGCTGATGAACTACCTGCTGCAAAGCGTGGACATGTTCCTCTGGTTCTATATTCTGGCCGCAGCGCTGTTTCTCGGCAAAACGGCGGGCCTGATCTGGTTTGCCGCGTCCGGACGCCGCCGGGTCTTCCTTGGAACGGCAGTCCTCGCCGGCGTGCTCTGTATCCTCACGCTCGTCACGTCCGGTCTGCTCGA
>DBLB01000011.1 GCA_002298695.1 Clostridiales bacterium UBA735
CGCCGTGTACCGGTCGGTACGCGCGGTGGTGTGAGAGGCCGCCCCTCTTGTTATGAGGGACTCCTACTCGATTTGTCTGTACACGCCGGGCATTTGAAATCACCTGCCGGACAGTTCCACTGCATGCCGCACAAAGCTGAGCGTCGGCACAGCTTTCGGCAGCTTCACGCGGAAGCGCTGCTGCGGTGTGCGCACCTCGCGGAGCGGTACGCCGTCCATGTCCTCCATCGGCCCAACCGTCCACTGGAACGGACGGAAGTCCGGCCCGACGAGCTCCGCCTCGTCGCCCACGGAAAATTTGTTCCGCAGGCTCAGCACGGCGTTCCCTTCCGTGTCGCATGATTCGACCACCGCGCAGATCTGCCACTGCCGGAGGTAGCGCGAGCTTTCGGTGAACTGCCCTGGCTGTCCGTAGAAGAAGCCCGTGGAATAGTGCCGATGACTCACATGCTCCACCTCGTCGCGCCAGACCGGGTCGACGCCCCGTCCTTCATAGACATCCCGCAGCACATGGCTGTACGCTCCGGTCACGATCGCGGCATAGTAGGCCGACTTTGCGCGGCCCTCGATCTTCAGGCAGTCGACGCCCGCGTCAATGAGATCATCCAGATGGTCGATCATGCACATGTCGCGCGAGTTCATGATGTACGTGCCCTTTTCATCCTCGAAGACCGGGAAATACTCGCCCGGCCGCTTCTCCTCCATCAGCGCGTACTGATAGCGGCAGGGCTGGGCGCACTCGCCCCGGTTGCTGTCGCGGCCCGTCATGTAGTTGGACAGCAGGCAGCGGCCGGAATAGCTGACGCACATCGCCCCGTGGCAGAACGTCTCGAGCTCCAGCTCCGGCGAGACCTGTTCCCGAATGCCGAGGATCTCCGGCAGACTCAGCTCCCGCGCCAGCACGACGCGCTTCGCGCCCAGATCAAACCAGCTCTGCGCGCAGACATAGTTCGCGATCGACTGCTGCGTCGAGATATGCCGCTCGCAGCGGGGCGCGTATTTTCCCGCCAGCGTGAACGCGCCGAGATCCGCTAAGATCAGCGCGTCCACGCCCGCATCCTGCAACTGTTCCAGATAGGCCGGGAGCTGCATCACTTCTTCGTTGCGCGGCATCGTATTGACCGTCGCGTGGACGCGGACGCCGTGTCCATGCGCCAGCGCCACGGCGCGCGGCAGCTCCTCCGGCGTGAAATTTCCCGCGAACGAGCGCATGCCGAAGCTTGTGCCCGCAAGGTACACCGCGTCCGCCCCATAGGCCACAGCCATCTGCAATTTTTCCATATCGCCCGCCGGGGCGAGCAGTTCAGGGCGTCTGCGTGCTTTCATCGCTGCCTCCCGTTTCGCCGTCTCCGGCGTTTTCATCCGTCTGCGCCGCATCGGGCGCGGTCTCGTCTGCCGTGTCCGGCGTGCTGTCATCTGCGTTCAGGCTTTCGAGGAAATCCTGATGCTCATAATACGTCCGGGAGAAGTGGTGCACGCCGTCATTCCCGAGCGCATAGAAATAATAGTCTGTCTCCGCGGGATAGAGCGCCGCGCGGATGGACGCGATACCAGGGTTTGAGATCGGCCCTGCGGGCAGGCCGGCATTTTTATAGGTGTTATACGGGCTGATGACGCCCTTGTCCGCGTTGGAGAGCACCTCCTTGTGCTCGCCCAGCGCATACTGGATGGTCGCGTCGATCTCGAGGCACGGGTAAAGCTTGCTGCAAAGCCGATTGTAGATGACCGACGCAATGTTCGGACTTTCCGACGCCTTGGCCGTCTCCTTTTCAATGAGCGATGCTACCGTGATGACGTCGTGCATGTCGAGCTTTGCCGCAGCGATCTCACCTTCGGTAAAGCCGCCCGCTTCCATCTTCGCCGCCAGCGCCTCGTTCAGCGTATCCACGGCGGCATACATCTCCTCCGTGACCTTGCTGTCGAAGCGGCGCAGGAACTTGTCCAGCACATTGACCGGGTCGTCTCCCACGTAGAATTCATAGGTATCCGGGAACAGGTAGCCCTCCAGCCGGTTGGCCTTGCCGTAGGACAGATCGCTGAGGAATGCATAGTCGTATTCGTGATTGGCCGCTGCATCCTCCAGTTCCGCCACCGTGCAGACCTCGTTCTCCGCCAGCAGCGCAAAGATGTCCTCGCATGTGTAGCCCTCCGGGATCATCACCGTCGCCGTCGCGCGGTCGCCGGATGTCTTGACCATCCCGTTCACCAGCGCGTGGTAGTCGTAGACCCCGCTGAGCTCATATGTGCCCGGCTCGATCTTGCGCTCCGCGTGGGAAAAGGCGCAGTAGAACTTGAACAGCCATTCATACGAAATGAGGCCCTTGTCGTGCAGCTCGCGGCTGACCTGCGAAATGGTCGCGCCCTCAGGCACTGTCACATTCACCTGGAAGTCCGTCCGTGTCAGCGCCAGCATATCGTCTGCACAGCGCCAGCCGAATACCGCCAGCAGCACGCTCGCCGCCAGCACGCAGCAGACGTAGGCAAACACGCGCACTCCCACCGGAAGGCGCGTCCGCTGCACGGGCACTTCGTCTGCGGGCAATTCTTCGTCGACCGTCAGGTCGGCATACTCGTCCGGCAGCTGCGGCTCGAAAGCCGGCATCGCCGGCCGCGGCGGCTCCGCTGCCGCCGGTGCGCGCTCGGCTTCTTCTGCCTCTTCCGCGGGCGCATCCTGCGCGCCCATCATCGCGTCGACGCGGGCGATCTCTTCGCGCGCGCCGCGCAGCAGCTCGTCCAGCGAAAGATCGTCAAAGCGTTCTTCCGAATGTTCCTTTTTTTCAGACTCGGACATAATTCCCTCCGATTCTCCGTGATCAGATGTCTGTTACCATCCCCGCGGCGACTGTTTTGGCCGCAGCTTCGCCCTTCAGCGCTGTCAGCATCCGGAAACCGAATGCCTCTGCTGCACCGGGCGCCTGCCCGGTGATGAGCTTGCCGTCCTGCTGCGTCTTTGCGGGAACATAATTTGCTCCGGGCATCTGCACCTCACAGCCGGGATAGCAGGTGACGGTTTTCCCCGCCGTGATGCCGAGCTTCGCCAGTACCGTCGGTCCGGCGCAGATGGCGGCGACGTATTTTCCGCAGTCCCACGCGCGCTGCACGATCTCCAGCGCCGCTCTGCATCCCAGGATGCTCTCCACACCGCCGAGACCGCCCGGCAGGACGATCATCTCCAGCGCATCTTCGTCGATCTCCTCGACCGTGCAGTCCGCCGTGACCGTGATGCCGTGTCCGCCGGTGACGTTCCGGCCGCCGATCCCGGCAAATTTCACGTCTACGCCGCCGCGGCGCAGAATGTCGCAGGGGACGATGGCTTCCATTGGTTCAAATCCCGTTCCGAGTACAATATATACCATGCTTATTCTCCTTTCAGACAGGTGCGCACAATGGAGAAGACCTCCTCGTGGATCTCCTCCACGCTGCGCAGCGTTCCGCTCTGCACGCAGCTCACGCGCTTCCAACCGTAATACTCCGCCGCCTGCCGGGCCACGGCGCGGCACTTTTCCAGATACGCTTCGTCGCGCTCATGGATGTCGGCGTGCGTGCCGGTGCTCTGCTCGCGCTTTCGCATCAGCTGCTCGCTGACCTCAACTGGCATGTCCAGCAGCACCACCAGATCGGGCCGCGGCAGGCCCATCCGGTCATACTCGAGGTCGTAGAGCCAGCGGAAGAATTCCGCCCGCTCCGCCTCCGGGACCTTGCTGCCCTGATGTACAGCGTTCGATGTCGTATACCGGTCGGACACGACCAGCCCACCGTCCTGATAATAGTCCTTCCATACGCGCTGATAGGACGCATAGCGGTCGACTGCGTAAAATGTCGACGCAGCGTAGGCGTTCACCGCCTCCGGGTCGTCGCCGAACGCGCCGCCGAGGTACATCCGGATCAGCGCGGAGCTTGGCTCGGAATATTGTGGGAAGACGATTTTCTGAAAGGCGATGTTTTCGTTTTCCAGACGCTGGGTCAGCAGACGAAATTGGGTGGACTTGCCGGAGCCGTCCGTGCCTTCAATGACGATTAGTTTGCCCATTTGTATTCTCCTTACATCAAGGACATATTATCATAACCTACAATATACCATATTTATCCCCGTTTGTCCACCTTTGCGTGAGACTGAAACCGAGTTTTCTCGAATCAATTGCCGAAAACAAAAAAAGTTGCAAACACCTGGGAAAAGTGATACAATAAAGAAAATTTCGATGGAAAAGGGAAAGAGAAACATGGAAGTCACATTTGAAAGTCTCGGCCTGAGCCAGGCCATGCTGAAAGCTTTGGAGGAGAAGGGCTACGGCTACCCCACCACCATTCAGGCGGAGGCCATTCCGTATTTTCTGCAATGGCGGGACGTCATTGCCAAAGCGCCCACCGGCACCGGAAAGA
>DBLB01000148.1 GCA_002298695.1 Clostridiales bacterium UBA735
AAAGATTGGGCCGTCGGAGACAACCGGCAGCTGCAAATTTGATACAACCTCTCAGTCTCGGCTTCGCCGAGCCAGCTCCCCTGGGAGGGGAGCCTTTCCGCTGCGGCGGGGTTCAATCCCTCAGGCCCTTCGGGCCAGCTCCCTTTACACAAGGGAGCCTTGTGTCAGCCCTCGTCTTTTTCGCGTTCGCGGAGGCCAGCGACGGAGGAGATGGGGAGGGTGAAGCAGATCGCGCCGGCTTTGGTGCCGGGGCCTGCGTTTTCGTGGATGGCGCGCATGATCGCGGCCTTTTCGTCCGCATGCGCGATGATGTAGACCATGTCCTTCTCGTCAGCCAGGCTGACGCCGAAGAATTTTTCTCCGCGTCTGGACCCGGTCCCCTTCGCGTGCAGGACCGTACCGCCGCCCGCGCCCGCGGCCCGCGCCGCGTCCATGACGAAATCGGCATAGCCCTCGTTCAGAATGACAACGATCAGCTCGTGTTTGAATTCCATATGCGGCGTCCCTCCTGTTTTGCAGTCGTTCGTGAGATAGGCAAGCGTCCTGCCGCCCGCCACGCTCTTGAGCGGAACGGTCAGCAGGATCCCGTTGCCGGGAATGTCGATGAACAGCCTGCGCTTGGCTGCTTTGGTCAGCTGCACAGCCTGCTGTGTGCCGGCGACGGCGCAGGTGACGGTCTTCGGCGTCTCGCCGAGGCCGTAGACGGCCAGATGTTCATTTTTTGCCGTGCCGCGGCCCGGCATGCTGAGGATCATGGGCAGCCCAGCCTCCCGGAACAGCGCGTTCATGACCTCGCCGCGGTCCGCGTCGGTGACGGCGATGATGTAATACAGTTCCATATCAGCAGGCCTCCCACAGTTCGATGATCTCGCTTTCGCCGAAGTCCGGCAGGGCCGGTTCCTTCTCCGCGCGGCGGGATTTGACGACGTAGATCGCGCCCATGACCTGCACGGTGATGAGCGGCATCATGGCGACCAGCGCCACAAGGCCGAACGCGTCCGTCATCACGTTGCCGCCCAGCGCCTCGCACGCGCCCATGGCAAACGGCAGCATGAACGTCGCCGTCAGCGGGCCGGAGGCCACGCCGCCGGAGTCGAACGCGATCGCGGTGAACGTGCGCGGCACGAAGAAGCTCAGCGCCAGCGCGAGAAAATAGCCCGGCACCAGGAAGACCATGATCGATACGCCCGTAATGACCCGCAGCATCGCCAGTCCGCCCGCGGCGCAGACCGCGGTCGACAGGCTCATGCCCATGGCCCGGGCCGAGATGGCGCCCGCGCTCAGGTCCTCGACCTGCTTATTGAGGATATGGACGGCAGGCTCCGCATTGATGATGAACCAGCCCATGAGCATCGCCAGCGGGATGAGCAGCCAGATCTTCCAGCCCTCGGTCAGCGCCGCGCCCAGCGCGTAGCCCACCGGTGAGAAGCCGACGTTCACGCCCGTCAGAAACAGCACGAGCCCCGCGTATGTGTACAGAATGCCCACCATCACCCGCAGAAACGGCAGCTTCCGCAGCCGCAGCGAGACGAACTGGAACACCAGGAAGAACACCACGATCGGCAGCAGCGCGAGCGTGACCTCCTTCATGTATTCCGGGAAGGCGTGCAGATAGTCCCTGCCCAGCGCGACGGTATTGGTGATGGCGGCGGCCGCCTCGCTCTGCGTCTGCGCGGGCTGCGTCTTGTAGATCGCGCCCAGCAGCAGAACCGACGCGATCGGCCCGATGGAGCACAGGCCGACGAGGCCGAACGAGTCCGCCTTCGCGTTCTCGTCGGAACGGATCGACGCCACGCCGACGCCCAGCGCCATGATGAACGGCACGGTCATCGGCCCGGTCGTCACACCGCCGGAATCGAACGCGACGGCCAGAATGCCCTGGTCGGACAAAAACGCCGCGAGAAACACCAGCACGTAAAACACGATCAGCAGCAGCCGCAGCGAGATGCCGAACAGGATGCGCACCATGCAGAGCATCAGGAAGATCCCGACGCCCACCGAGACCGTCAGGATCAGGACGGTCTTATCGATCTCCGGCACGTTGGCCGCCAGCACCTGCAGGTCCGGCTCCGCCACCGTGATGGCGACGCCCAGCAGAAAGCTGACCACCAGGATCAGCCACAGCTTGCGCGATTTGGTCAGCTTGGCGCCGATGTAATTGCCGATCCTGCTCATGGACATCTCCGCGCCCAGCGTAAACAGGCCCATACCGAGGATCAGCAGCGCCGTCGCCAGGACGAAGGAAAGCATCAGGCCCGTATCGACCGGCACGAGCACGAAGCAGATGGCCAGCACGATCAGACTGATCGGCAGCACGGAGGCCGCGGCCTCCTTTAATTTTTCCAGTAGTTCCGGTCTGCGGTACAAAGCCTCACTCCTTTGCTTTTTTACTTTTCAAGAATTATTCTTATTTTAGCAGAAAAACACCCTTCTGACCAGAGCGGAAATGTAAAAAGGCTGTTAATTTTATGGAAGGGCGGCTGCATATTCTGCGTCTGTGTATTTTTATGCATTTTCACCAAAGAATCCGCCGCGCGCTTGACGCCCGAATGGAAAACCGATACAATATTACAGCTTATGCACGAACGCCCCGGCTGCATGCGCGGCCGGGGTGGATCTTTATGAAAAGAGAGAAGACATATGGAGAAGAAACCCGCGCGCGCGATCGCGCTGCTGCCCATCGGCGTGTTCCTGGTTTTGTACCTGGGGCTCGGCATCGTATTTGAATATGTGCTGAAGATCGAGATGGGCTTTTACAACATTCCCATCGTCGTGGCCTTCCTGGCCGCGATCCTCGTCGCCTGCCTGCAGAACCGGGCGCTGCCGTTCGACGAAAAGCTGGCGGTCATGGCCCAGGGCGTCGGCGATAAGAACATCATGACGATGATCCTCATCTTCCTGGCCGCGGGCGTGTTCGTCGGCGTCGTCGGCCGCAGCAGCGCCGAGTCGGTCGCGTATTTCATGCTCGCGCACATCCCGGCGCGGTTCGCCGTGGCGGTTTTGTTCGTGGTCTCGTGCTTTGTCTCGACGGCCATGGGCACCTCCTGCGGCACCATCACGCTGATCGTGCCCATCGCGGTCGCCGTGGCGCGGACGTCGGGCTTCAGCCTGCCGCTGTGCATCGGCTCGGTCATGGGCGGCGCGATGTTCGGCGACAACCTGTCGTTCATCTCCGACACGACCATCGCCGCCTGCAACACGCAGGGCTGCGAAATGAAGGATAAATTCCGCACGAACTTCCGCATCGCCCTGCCCGCGGCGCTGGTGACGCTGGTGCTGATCCTCGTGTTCTCCCTGCGCAGCGAGATCGGCGCGGTCGAGATCCCGGAATATCACCTGCTGCAGACGCTCCCGTACCTGCTCGTGCTCATCGGCGGCGTGGCGGGCATCAACGTGTTCGTTGTGCTGCTGACCGGCATCTTCTCCGGCGCAGTCATCATGCTTGCCACCGGCGCGACGCATCCGACCGAGCTGCTCGGGAACATGGGCTCCGGCGCGTCCGGCATGTTCGAGACGATCATGGTCACGATCCTCGTCTCCGCCATGTGCGGCCTGATCCGCGAATACGGCGGGTTTGAGGCGCTGCTGGGCTTCATCAAGCGCATTTTCCACGGGCAGCGGGGCGGCCAGCTCGGCATCGGCCTGCTCGTCGGCGTGATGGACATCGCCACGGCCAACAATACCGTTGCCATCGTCATGGCCGGCCCCATCGCAAAGCAGATGAGCGAGGAATACGGCATCTCCGGCAAAAAGAGCGCGTCGCTGCTCGATACCTTCTCGTGCATCTTCCAGGGCATCATCCCCTACGGCGCGCAGATGCTGCTGGCCATCTCCGCCTGCGCAGAGCTCGGCGAGACCCTGACCGCCTTCGAGATCATCCCCTGCCTGTTCTACCCCTACCTCCTGCTCATCAGCTCCCTGGTGTTCATCTTCCTCATCCCGGAGAAAAAATAACCCCCCGCCCCGGCCCCTCCGGCGCCGGGACGGTCGTTTTTATAAAAGCAAAAGCGGCGATGCAACGCATCGCCGCTTCTGGCGCGGAAGGAGAGATTTGAACTCTCGCGCGCTTTTTAGACGCCTACTCCCTTAGCAGGGGAGCCCCTTCGGCCTCTTGGGTACTTCCGCAGGTCGAATTTCAGCAGGACATCGAAAAGAATGGCGGAGAGAGTGGGATTCGAACCCACGGCACATTGCTGTGTCACTGGTTTTCAAGACCAGCTCCTTAAACCGCTCGGACATCTCTCCGAATATCAGCTTCAAAATCCAAGATTTATTTTAGCATACTGCTTTCTGTTTGTCAATCTCTTTTCAAACTTTTCCACTTTGTCTCCGTTTTCCCCCGGCCTTGACTTTTCCGCCGATTTCCGCTATCTTTGAAACGATATTCTGAAAAACCGGAGGGATTCTCATGCCCTTTGACGTTTCCATTGTCCCCTGCGGCAGCTATGACCCCGACGAATGCCGCGCCGCGCTCCTCGCAGCGCTGGCCCCCATCGGCGGTCTCGACTGGGTGCAGCCCGGGATGAAAATTGCCGTCAAGGTCAACCTGGTTGCAGCCCTGCGGCCGGAGGCCGCGGCGACTGTCCATCCCGCGCTGCTCACTGCCCTGACGGAGCTGCTGCGTGCGCACGGCGCGTCCGTCACGTTGGGCGACAGCCCCGGCGGCCTCTTCACCGCCGCGCACCTGAACCGTGTCTATGACGTCTGCGGCCTGCGCCAGTGCGAACAGGCCGGTGCCAGACTGAACCTCGATATCTCTCAGGCCGAGGCGCACGACCCGTCCGCCGTCCAGGCCAAAACCTTCCCCTACACCCGCTGGCTGGACGATGCCGACGCGATCATCGATTTCTGCAAACTCAAAACGCATGGCATGCTTGCCGTCTCCAATGCCTGCAAGAATTTTTTCGGCGTCATCCCCGGCACGATGAAGCCGGAATACCATTATCAATATCCGAACACCGCCGATTTCGCCGACGTACTCGTCGACCTCTGTGAGTATTTCAAGCCGCGCCTTGTCCTCTGCGACGCCGTCTATGCCATGGAGGGCAACGGCCCCACACAGGGCCATCCGCGCAGACTCGGCGCACTTCTGGCCGCGCAGAGTGCGCACAAGCTCGACCTTCTCGCGTTCCATCTGCTCGGCCTGACCATCGATGACGTGCCCACGCTTGCCGCGGCGCGCCGCCGCGGGCTGATCCCGGCAGACGCTTCCGCCCTTTCCGTATCCGGCGATCCCGCGCCCTTCTGCGTATCGGATTTCCATGTCCCGTCCATGCGCCCGGACACCTCCTTTGCCCGCTTCGGTGCGTTCAACCGCGTCATTTCAAAGCTGCTCCGCCCCCGCCCGCAGCTGTGCGCGCCTGACTGCGTCGGCTGCGGGAAATGCGCGCAGATCTGCCCCGCGCACGCCATCCGGATGCGCAGCGGCAAGCCCTCCATCGACCGCAGCGCCTGCATCCACTGCTTCTGCTGTCAGGAATTCTGTCCGAAGGGCGCGATGCGCGTCGGGCGGACAGCCATCGCCCGCCTGCTCAATAAATAAGTTGCCTTTTGGCAGCGATTGCCGTATAATGTATGTAACTGCCGTCCGGTGTGTGTTGTAAGGATGGCGGACGTTTCAGCCGGTCCTGTCCGGCATCAAGTGTGTGTGAATTTTGAAAGGATGAAAGCAATATGGGCATCTCTTCTTCAGCCCCGTGGCTGAAATACTACGGTGACACGCCGCACCACCTCGACTATCCGTCGAAGACCATCTACGAGATGGTCAAAGCCGCGGCCGATCAGTTCCCGAAAAACTATGCCTATGAGTTCATGGGCAAAAAGACGACGTTCGCACAGTTCATGCAGAAGATCGACGACGTGGCCCGCGCGTTTCTCGCGCTCGGCATCCACAAGGGCGACCGCGTCACCATCTGCATGCCGAACTGCCCGCAGGCGGTCTGCTCGTTCTACGCGCTGAACCGCATCGGCGCGGTGAGCAACATGATCCATCCGCTCTCTGCCGCCGGCGAGATCAAGTTCTATCTCAACTTCTCGCACTCCAAGGCCATCCTGACGCTCGACCAGTTCTACACCAAGGTCGCGGGCATCCTGCCCGAACTGGACGACCAGAGTACGAAGCTCCTTGTCGCCAAAATTGAGGACGAGCTGCTGCCGCACCTCGCCGTCGGCTACGCGCTGACCGCCGGGCGCAAATACCCGAAGCCCCCGAAAAAGGGCAATTACATCTGGTGGAGCGAGTTCATGCGCATGGGCAAAAAGCGCGCCCTTCCGCTGCCGAAGGATCTGGGCAACGCCAACGACGGCGCGTCCATTCTCTATTCCGGCGGCACCACCGGCACCACAAAGGGCATTCTGCTGTCCAATATGAACTTCAATGCCCTCGGTCTTCAGACCATCGCGGCCTCCGGCTTCGCGCCGATCGACGGCATGAAGATGCTCTCCGTCATGCCGGTCTTCCACGGCTTCGGCCTCGGCATCGGCATCCATACGGCGCTCATCGGCGGCGCATGCTGCATCCTCGTGCCAAAATTCAACGTCAATACCTATGCCGACCTGCTCATCAAAAAGCAGCCGAACATCATCCCCGGCGTTCCCACGCTGTTCGAGGCGCTGCTGCGCGCGGACAAGCTTGAAAACGCCGATCTCTCCTGCCTCAAGGGCGTGTTCTGCGGCGGCGACAGCCTGTCCATCGAGCTGAAAAAGAAGGTCGACGCCTTCCTGAAAGCACACAATGCCTCCGTCCAGATCCGGCAGGGCTATGGCCTGACCGAGTGCGTCACGGCCAGCTGCCTGACGCCGAAGGACTATAACCGCGTCGGCTCCATCGGCGTTCCCTTCCCCGATACCTATTATAAAATTGTCAAGCCCGGCACCACCGACGAGGTCGACCCGGAGATCGAGGGTGAGATCTGCATTTCCGGCCCGTCGGTCATGCTCTGCTACGTGGACAACCCCGAAGAGACTGCCAATACCCTCCGCCGCCATGACGACGGCCGCGTTTGGCTCCATACCGGCGACCTCGGCAAAATGGACGAGGACGGCTTCGTCTACTTCTCGCAGCGCATCAAGCGCATGATCATCACCTCGGGCTATAATGTCTATCCCGGCCAGCTGGAAAACATCATCGACGGCCATGAGAAGGTGCTCCTCTCCTGCGTCATCGGCGTCAAGGATCCCTACAAGATCCAGAAGGTCAAGGCGTTCGTCGTTCTCCGTCCGGGCTATGAGCCGTCGGACGAAGTCAAGCAGGAGATTCTGGAGTATTGCCGCAGCCATATCGCGAAATACGCCATGCCGTATGACATCGAGTTCCGCAGTGAGCTTCCCAAGACTCTCGTCGGCAAGGTGGCCTACCGCGTCCTCGAAGAAGAAGAGGCCGAGCGCCAGGCCCACGAAGCCAATTAAAATATCGCAGGCTGGCCAGATGGCCAGCCTGTTGCTGCACAGGAGACTTTTATGCAAAAACAACGGATCCGGGAACTGGATGCCCTGCGCGGGCTCTGTATCCTCTGCGTCATCGTCGTCCATTTTCTGTTCGACCTGCAATATTTCATCGGCCTGGACCTCACGCTCCCCGCGTGGTTCCAGTTCATCCAGCAGTACGGCGGCATCCTCTTCGTCGTGCTCTCCGGCTGCTGCGCGACGCTCGGTTCGCGGAGCTTCCGCCGGGGGCTGATCGTCTTCGGGGCCGGCATGCTCATCTCGCTCATTACCGCGGGAATGTATTGGCTCGGCATGGCCGACCGGACGGTCATCGTCTGGTTCGGCGTGCTGCACCTGCTGGGCCTCTGCATGATGGTCTATCCCCTGTTCCGCAAGCTGCCCACCGCACCGCTCGCTGTGCTCGCCCTCTGCATCATCCTCATCGGCTACGCCATCACGGGCCTGCGCGTCTCTGCGCCGTTCCTGTTCCCCTTCGGCCTCGTGACCGATCATTTTTATTCATCGGATTATTTCCCGATCTTTCCGCAGCTTGGCTGGTTCCTGCTCGGCGTCGTCCTCGGGCGTACCGTCTACGCAAGCAAGCATACGCTCCTGCCCGGAAGCGCGCAGAACTTTTTTCTGCTCCGCTTTTTCCGCTGGTGCGGCCGGCAGTCGCTGTTCATCTATCTGCTCCATCAGCCCATTCTCTACGGTCTGCTTGAGCTCCTCGCTGCCCTGAAGCAGCGCTGAAGCGCCGCGCCCCGTTTCGTCTCTGCGAAACCCTATGGGCGTTCCGCAGGAGTCCCGGCCCATGAAAATTTTTTTGCAAAACCACGCCATCTGTGATAGGATAAGGGGCGAAAAAGCAAGGTGAGGAATGCATATGCAGATTCAGACAACTTCTCCCGAGCAGACGGAGGCCGTCGGCCGCCGCCTTGCGGCCCATCTGCGCCCGGGCGACGTCATCGCCTACTATGGCGACCTCGGTGCCGGCAAGACGGCGTTCACCCGCGGCCTCGCGGCGGGGCTTGGCGTGACGGAGCAGGTCACAAGCCCGACATACACGATCGTCAATGAGTACCTCTCCGGCCGCATGCCGCTGTTCCACTTTGACATGTACCGCCTCGGCTCCGCCGACGAGCTGTTTGACATCGGCTGGGAGGACTATCTGGCGCGCGGCGGCATCTGCGCCGTGGAATGGAGCGAGAACGTAGAGGAGGCGCTGGACGGCGCGCTCCGCATCACGATCCAAAAAAACCCGGCGGACGAAAACGCCCGCACGATCACGATCGAAGGAGGCGACCGGTTTGCGGATCTTAGCCTTTGAATCCTCGGCCAAATCGGCGAGCGCCGCCCTTTTGCAGGACGGCACGCTGCTCGGTGAATATTTTCAGAACTCCGGCCAGACGCACAGCCGCACGCTGACAAAAATGGCGGAGGATCTTCTGGCAAACTGCGACCTGACTGCCGCAGATATCGACGCAGTCGCCGTGGCGGCCGGACCCGGAAGCTTTACCGGCGTGCGCATCGGCGTCGCAGCGGCGAAGGGCTTCGCCTGGGGGCGGGAGCTTCCCTGTTACGGCGTTTCCACGCTGGAAGCTATGGTACGCGGCGCGGCAATGTGCGACGGCGTATACTGCGCCTGTATGGACGCGCGGCGCGCGCAGGTCTACAACGCGCTGTTCCGTCTGGAGGGCGATACCCTGATGCGCCTCTGCGAAGACCGCGCCGTTTCGATCGAAGAACTTGGCACGTCGTTAAAAAATCTCGAAAAACCGATATTTCTGGTTGGCGACGGCGCAGAGTTGTGCTATAATACGCTGCGAGTGAGCATTCCGGCGCTCCGCCTTCTGCCGGAGCACCTGCGCTGTCAGCGCGCTTCCGGCACAGCGCTGGCAGCAGCCGCGCAGATCGCCGCAGGCCGGCCCGGCTCCGGGCTGGAACTGACGCCGAATTACCTGCGCCTCAGTCAGGCAGAGCGGACACGTCTGGAAAAACAGAATTCGGGCAGCAATTGATTGCAGAAAGGAACCAGAACATGAAGTATACGGAATTTGGAGAGCATGTACACGTTGTCGATCATCCGCTGGTGGCCCACAAGCTGAGCATCATGCGCGACAAGAACACCAGCGTCAAGGATTTCCGCGAGCTCGTCTCGGAGATCGGCATGTACATCACCTACGAAGCGACCCGCGATCTGCCGCTGACGACGAAAACCGTCGAAACCCCGCTCTGCACGGCGGAGCTGCCGACGCTGGCCGGCAAGAAAATCGCCGTGGTTCCCATTCTGCGCGCGGGCCTCGGCCTGGTAGACGGCGTGCTGCGGATGATCCCGTCGGCGCGCGTCGGCCACATCGGTATGTTCCGCGATGAGGAAACGCTCGTCCCGCACACCTACTTCTGCAAGCTGCCCAAAGATATTGCGACCCGTATGGTCATGGTCGTCGACCCGATGCTCGCCACCGGCGGCAGCGCAGACGCGGCGATCGCTGAGCTGAAAAACCGTGGCTGCACCAACATCCGCCTGATGGTGCTCGTGGCCGCGCCGGAAGGCATCCGGATGCTGCGTGAAAAGCATCCCGACGTCGACATCTACTGCGGCGCGCTCGACGATCACCTGAACGAGCACGGCTACATCGTGCCCGGCCTCGGCGACGCCGGCGACCGGATCTTCGGCACCAAGTAAATTCCAAAGCCGCCCTGTCACTCTGACAGGGCGGCTTCTGTATCCAGTACCCGCCCGCGCCATACTCCGGCGCGGGCGAGAACTTTACTGTTCCCAGCAGAAATCCTGCAAAACATCCTGATTGCAGAGCGTGGAGAGCTGATAGAGCAGCTCTGTGCAGCCCCGGCGCGTCATGGCCTCGCCGGAGAGCGGCCGCAGCTCGATTCCGACCTCCTGAAGCGCAGCGGCTGCCGGCACGGCCCAGGCGGCGACGGACTCTTCGTCCCAGCCGGACGCAGCAAACACGTCAGCCGCGCCGGCATCCGGCAGGCCGAGCATCTTCTGCACCATCACGGCGCACTCCGCCTCATTCAGCGCAGCGGAAGGGCGGAATTCCAGCCCCTCCTCCCCCGGCACACCGGAGATCAGGCCGCAGCGGTAGGCAGCCGTGATATACGGCCGCATCCAGGCCGGCGCATCGGTCTCATCGGCAAAGCCTGCGGTCAGTGCCGCGTCGTCCGGCCCGAGGCCAAGCACGCGCATCGCCATGACCAGAAATTCTCCGCGCGTCACGGTCTCGTCCGGGCAGAAACAGCGCTGCCCGGCAATTTCCCGTCCGCCGTAGACGCCCAGCTCCTTGAGCGCCATGGCGCGGTATTCCAGTTCGTCGCCGGCCAGATCTGCAAACGTGGCAGCGTCGGTGGGCTTGACGATTTTGATTTTGACGGTGGCCTCGTTGGAAAGATTTCCGGCAGGATCGACCGCCGCATAGACGAAGCTGTCGCGCCCGACCTTGTTGTGCGCCGGCGTATAGGTGAAGCTGCCGTCCTCACCGAGCTCGACACTGCCGCGCCGCGGCTGTCTGACGATCTGATATGTCAGCGTGTCGCCGTCCTCGTCCGTCCCCAGCAGCGTGCCGGAGTTGGCGATATTCTTGTACGTTTCCAGCTGTAAATCATTGCAGACGGGCGTCGTGTCCTTCCGGCTGACGATCCGCAGCGAAAGTGTCTGCTTATTGCCGAGACCGCGGTCGCCAATGGCGCAGTAGACAAGCTCCGCGTCCGTCTCCTCGGCGCAGACGGGGCGGAATTGCAGCGCGTCCAGCGCCTCCGCAGGCAGCACATCGCCCGCACGCAGCACACGCGTACCGTAGCAGAGCGTCCCGACCGCGCCGGACGGCACGGAACAGACATAGATACCGCGTGCGGATTCCGCAAAGTCGGATGCAGAGAAGCAATACGCCGCGTTTTTGTCCACACGGATGTCGGCGGCCAGCGTGCCGCCGCTCAGCAGCGCGCAGACCAGCAATGCAGCCATCACGCGCCGCCCGGAATGAAGTGGATGATTCAAGAGATGACCTCCTTCAGGAAAGATTGACAATGCTAGTGTTTGCTGCCGCGCAGGAAATATGCCCCGCGGCGCGAAAAAAATTCCGGACAGCCGTTCTGTCCGGAATTTTGGGGTCAAATCAATTATATTTTGGCCGGATGTAGCGGGCGTGGATATCCGGTGCCGGCCGCATGTTGATGCCGGAGACAATGCCCATGGCGAGGAACGTCGTGATGAGCGAACTGCCGCCGTAGGAAAAGAACGGGAGCGTCAGGCCGATGACCGGCACGAGGCCGAGGCAGACGCCGACGTTGATGAGGATCTGCGAGGCCATCATGCCCGCAATGCCGACGCAGATGAGGCGGTTCATATAGTTGCCGGACTTGATGCCGACATGGATGATGCGGATGATGATGGCCGACAGCAGCAGCAGCACGGCCAGGCAGCCGAGCATGCCGAGCTCCTCCCCGATGGCGGAGAAAATGAAGTCATTTCGCTGCATCGGCAGAGAGTTGCTCTGCACCATGGTGCCGTTGAAAAGCCCCTGCCCACGAATGCCGCCGTTCTGGAGGGCGCGGATGCTGCGGTTGATCTGATAGCGCTCGTTCTGCGCATCCGGGTCGATGGACGCGTCGAACAACACGAGAATGCGGCTTTTCCGGTCCTCACTGAGGTGCGTCCAGATCGTAGGCGCTGCGGCAGCCAGCGCGCCGAACGCGCCGAGAAACCAGACAAAATTGACGCCGCCGACAAATGCCATAATGACAAAAATAAAGATATATTGCAGCGCAACGCCGAGATCCTCCGACGCGGCAACGATCAGCACAAACAGAAAGACCGTAACGCCGCCGATCTGCAAGATCGTCATCGGCGAGGAGATCCGGTTCTGCTTGACGCTCATGATCTTGGCCAGGATCAGAATAAACGGGATCTTGCAGAGCTCAGCAGGCTGGATGCTGAACGGAAGCCAGCTGAAATTCAGCCAGCTGCGGTTGCCCTGCTGCGTGTCGCCCCATTTGAACAGCAGCGCGATGAAAACCGTGCAGAACAGCAGCAGCAGATCCCGCCGCTCCGCGATGATGTCCACGTCGATCAGCGTGAGGATCACATAGCAGACCACGCCCAGCAGCAGCGCAATGATCTGCGTGCGGACATAGCGCCCGCCGCCGAGGAAGTTCGTCGCACTCGAAATGGCAACAATGCCGAAGACCGACGCCGCCACGCAGAGCGCGAGCAGAACCATATCCGCTTTTTTGCAGAATTCCCGGATGGCCCGGAAAACCTCC
Organism: Clostridiales bacterium UBA735; assembly: GCA_002298695.1. GTDB lineage: Bacteria > Bacillota > Clostridia > Oscillospirales > Oscillospiraceae > CAG-170. The sequence continues at coordinate 12,706 of DBLB01000148.1, forward strand.
CGCATGGCTTCGCCTCCTTCACTCGAAATCCTGCTTATTATACTAAAAAAATGTCATTCTGTAAACCCTCGCGGCTGTATGCGCAAAAAATTCACAAGTTCCGCCGCACGTCGTTCAGATTCCGTTAAGATGCAGCGGCTTTCGGGAACCGCGCCGGAACCGGTGCGTCCAATGCGCGAAACCATGAAACTGTGTTCTCGGGAGGAACCACTATGACGATTTTTTCAAATTTGCAGAACCTGCAATGGCAGCAGGCGGTGATGTGGGCGATCGGCGGCCTGCTCATCTGGCTGGCCATCCGCAAGGAAATGGAGCCGGCGCTGCTGCTGCCGATGGGCTTCGGTGCCATTCTGGTGAATCTGCCGATGTCCGGCGCGGTGACGCAGGTCTACGAGGGCGTGAAGGAGATCGGCGCGCTCGACCTGCTGTTCGACAGCGGCATTGCCAACGAGCTCTTTCCGCTGCTGCTGTTCATCGGCATCGGTGCAATGATCGACTTTGAGCCGCTGCTGCAAAACCCGAAGCTCATGCTCTTCGGCGCAGCGGCGCAGTTCGGCATTTTCTTCACGTTTGCAATGGCAGCGCTGCTCGGCTTTGACCTTCGGGACGCGGCGTCCATCGCGGTCATCGGCGCAGCGGACGGTCCGACAAGCATCTTTGTGGCGAACTTTCTGAAGTCCAACTATCTCGGTCCGATCATTGTGGCGGCATATTCCTACATGGCGCTCGTGCCGATCGTGCAGCCGCCGGTCATCCGCGCGCTTACCACAAAGCATGAGCGGCGCATCCGCATGACCTACACCGGCACAACGGTCTCGAAGCGGACGAAAATCCTCTTCCCGATCTTTGTGACCATCCTGACCGGCATCGTCTCGCCGCGCGCGGTCGCGCTGATCGGCTTTCTGATGTTCGGCAATCTGCTGCGCGAGTGCGGCGTGCTGGACGCCCTGTCAGAGGCCGCGCAGAAGGTACTGGCGAACCTCATCACGCTCCTGCTCGGCATCACGGTGGCCTCGAAGATGACCGCGGACGCCTTTTTGAACTGGCAGACGCTGATGATCCTTGCGCTCGGCCTCGCAGCGTTCATTTTCGATACGGTCGGCGGCGTCCTGTTTGCAAAGCTGCTGAACCTGTTCTGCAAAAACAAGATCAATCCGATGATCGGCGCAGCCGGCATTTCGGCGTTCCCGATGTCGGCGCGCGTGGTGCATAAGATGGGCCTTGCAGAGGACAATCAGAACTTTTTGCTGATGCACGCTGTAGGCGTGAACGTATCAGGCCAGATCGCATCGGTCATTGCCGGCGGCATGATCCTGGGCTTTTTCGGATAAGGAGGTCAAATGATGAACGTACAAGGCTTTTTGGAAGTCCTGCCGCTGGCAGGCGAGGGCATGCTCGGCGTATTTGCAACGATCCTCGTGCTGATCTTCGGCGTAACGCTGCTCAACCGTCTCTCGAAATGAACCCCGGCCGCAGCGCCCCCCCTCTCCCCTGCGGTGCCGCCGCAGAGCTGCATTTCCGGCTTTAACGCTTAGCGTGTGAAAGCTGTCCAGGTGTGTTGACAGTTTTCAGATACCCCCTGAGGAAGCTCTGAATAAATCAGAGCTTCCTTAACCATTGGTTACTGTTTTTTCCGTTTTCCCCATGTTATAGATAAAGTATCACAAAACTGGGGGGACTTTTATGAAACGGAAACTGCTTCCCGCTCTGCTGCCGCTGCTGCTTTTTGCACTCCTGACCGGCTGCGGTGAAAAAGAGACATCCGTGTCCGTCACGCTCGTCAATCGCAGCGGACACAGCATTTCGTCCATCAGCATCACGCCCTCGACCAGCAGCGACTGGGACACAGAATTTGTCGACGGCATGTTCTACGACGGCGACAGCATCGAGGCGGGCCTCGGCACCTACAAGGAATCCGAAGTGCCCCGGCTGTGGAACATTCTTGTCTACGGGGACGAAAATTACATCCTGTACGACACCACCGTCGATGAGCTGGATTTCGAACTGACCGACGGCGATTATGTCGTCTTCCTGCCGCCGGAGGGCGAGGTCCCCGTTGAGATCACCACCGACTACGATCCGTCTGAATATGACGCTCTGGTCAGCGCAGAGGAAGAACCCGACCAGCCGGAAGAACTCATTCCGACCAGCGACATCGCGGCCTACGCCGGCTGCTGGAAATACGAGAATGAACCGTTCTATCTCGTCATCGGTGAGGACTACGAGTGGGTCGCCGTCAACCTCTACGGCAAACGGATCGGCCCCTACCCGGTCGTCGCCGGCGAGGACTGCGTCACGCTCGCCATGGACGACGGTTCGGAGCTTGCGACCCTCGGCGAGACCGGCGACGGTACGCTGATCGATCCGGACGGCAACATCCTGACTGCATGGGACTACATCATGCTCCTGCCCGTCCCGGATGACGAGCTGACCCAGACGGCCAGCTTCCCCGACGGCTTCACGAACGTCACGATCAACTACCCCCTCCAGATGGAGGCCCACGAGCACCCGAGCGTCTCCAACGCGCTGAGCTTCAACGCCGTCATGGAGGAAGGCACCGAGGACTATTATTCCAACATCATGATCGCCTTCCAGCCCATCTCCGGCTACGACGATTACATGACGCAGGGCGCAGCCGTTGCAAAGCCCTACATGAAGCACATGCTCGACGGCCTGCTTTCCAGCATGTACGGCAATAAGGTGCTCAAATCCTTCGGCTCAAACTTCAAGGACAACGGCGACCACTACAGCATGACCGGCTATATGTGGCTCGACGGCTCCATCTTCAGCGACGGCCCGAATCAGCCCGTGCGCGGCTGCATCGAGGTGCGCTACTATGGCCCGACGGGCTACGCCCTCGTCGCGGTGACGATCGCGGTCGAAGGCCGCATCCGCAACTACTTTGACATCTGCAACAACATGCTGGAGACGATCTCCTACACCGCCGGCTGGAGCACCGCGCCCAAGCCCGTGCCCGCCCAGCCGACCGATTCCGGCGATACCGGCGACTACGGCACGCCGTACTACTGGTACGACGAAGACGGCGACGTCTGGTACTGGAACGGCTATGAAAACGAGTTCATCTCCTACGGCAGCGACGGCTACATCGACGACGACACCGGCGAGTATATGGAGGCCAACGACGCGGGCTGGGATCCCGACGAAGAGGATTACTACGACGACTATGACCCGTGGTCCGACCCCGGCGACGGCTGGGATGATTACGCCTACGACGAAGAAGGCTGGGGCGATTATTTCGATTGACCCTTCCGATAGATTATCATGACAATGACACACCCCTCTGCATTTGCAGAGGGGTGTGTCATTTATGCGGCCAAAGCCCGATTTTTCTGTTTCATCCTGCAAATCCGCAGCGCCTGACGGGCTGTCAGCCCCCATCCTGCTCCGCAGCCGCACACCATCCGGCGCGGAATGCCTCCTCGACGAGCTTTTCCACCGACAGCTCCGCCGCGTCATACTCGCGCCGTTCCAGAAACGCATCAAAGGCCGCTTCAAATTCATTCGGCAGCATCGGCATTTTCCGCTCTCTCCTTTCCCTGCGCCGCCGGCAGCAGCCGGTCGCGGCGCAGCGCATAATATCCGTAACCCACCATGTCGGCCAGCGCCCATCCGATCGGGATCGCCGCCCAGATGCCGGTCTCCCCGCAGGGCCCCGCAAGCGCATACGCCAGCGCCACGCGCACCCCGAGCGAGATCACCGTCAGCACCACGCTCATTCCCGGCCGCCGCACCGCGCGGTAGAAGCCATAGAGCAGGAACAGGCAGCCGATGCCCACATAGCACGCCCCCTCAATGCGCAGATAGCGCACCCCGGCGGCAATCACCTCCGTCTCCCCGGCCTGCACAAAAATCCGCATCAGCGGCCCGGCAAACAGGCACACCAGCGCCGACACCAGCACGGAAAAGCCCGCGCTGGCCGCCGTCGCCTGCCGGAATCCGCGCCGCAGCCGCTCCCGCTGCCCCGCGCCGTAGTTCTGCGCCGTGAACGTGGAAAACGCATTTCCGAAATCCTGTACCGGCAGATACGCAAACGAGTCGATCTTCACCGCCGCAGCAAACGCCGCCATGATCGTCGGCCCGAAGCTGTCCACCAGCCGCTGCACGAGCAGAATGCCGAAGTTCATCGCCGTCTGCTGCGCGCATGTCAGCAGCGACAGGTCGAGCAGTGCTGCCAGCGTCGCCCGGTCAAACCGCAGATCTCCGCGCCGCGGCAGCAGCTCCCTGCACCGCAGCACCGTATAGACCGCCAGCCCCACTCCGGACACATACTGCGCGATGACCGTCGCAATGGCCGCCCCGGCCACACCCCAGGAAAAGCCCAGCACAAACAGCAGGTCAAGTCCCACGTTCAGCACCGCCGCAGCCGCCAGAAACCACAGCGGCGCGACCGAATTTCCGACCGCCCGCAGCAGGCAGGCAAAGAAATTGTATAAAAACGTCGCCAGCAGCCCCGCAAAAATGATCGCCAGATACGTCCGCATCGACGCATAGAGCTCCGCCGGGATCTGCAAAAACCGCAGGATCGCATCCAGCCAGAGATAGACCGCCGCATTCAGCGCCAGCGTCACCAGCAGGATCAGCCCGAACGCATGGCCGACGGCGCGGCGCAGCGCCGCCTCGTCCCGCCGCCCGAGGTCGATGGAAAACAGCGCCCCCGCGCCCATCGAAAGCCCCAGAAACACCGACGTCAGAAACGTCATCAGCGTATAGGCCGATCCGACCGCCGCCAGCGCATTTTTTCCCAGCGCCTGCCCGACGATCAGCGTGTCGGCAATGTTGTATAGCTGCTGCATCAGATTGCCCGCGATCATCGGCAGCGCAAACCGCAGCAGCCCTCCTGTAATGCTCCCCTTTGTCAGATCCCGATACATGTCTCTCTCTTTTCTCTCATTTGATGGTTTCGCTGTGGTTGAGCACCGGCACACTGTAGAGCAGCAGCACGTCCTGCCCGTCAAATGTCAGCCAGTTCCCAAGCCGCTCCGGCGAAACGTAGCGGATGTCCACCAGCGTGATCTTCGCATAGCTCCCGGCCAGCAGCGGCGCCAGGCTGCTGCCGAACGAATCGCGAAAGAGCACAAGCTCCCGCTCCGTCTTCGCCTCCGGATTCGTGATGGTCAGCAGCGCCTTTGACCCCGACAGGAACAGCGCATACCCGTCATCCCCCGCGGCGGCTGTCCGGTCATAGACCGGCAGGGTCGTATCCGTCTCATAATCATAGACCGTGCAGCGTTCCAACGTCCCGTTTGTCAGATACCGCAGCGTATCCGGTACAAGCTCCAGCGCCGATTGGCCGCTGTAGACGCCATAAAACGGCGTATCCAGCGTCACCGTCTCAAATTCCGCCGGCGCCGCCGTGCCCATGGCTGCGAGCAGCCGCTGCGCGGCCGGCAGCAGCGCTTCCTGCCGCCAGTGGATGTCCGTCCTGTAATAGCTGTCCAGCGTCAGCACATCCATCAGGTCGACCGTCTGTGCATACTCCATTCCGTCGGCAAATTCCTGTAAAAATGCCTCATAATCAAGCGCCGGATAGCCGTTTTCCGCCGCCAGAAACGCATTTTTGTCCGGAACCGCCGCGAAGTAGACCTTCACGTCCGTCCCCTGCAAATACCGCTCGTAGACGAAGCGGAACCGCGCGAGCGCGTGCGCGATCGAATCCTCATCCTGCGGATATTCCAGCTTCGCGGCATACCCGTCCGCGACATAAATGCCGTTGTTGTCCTTCTGCCGCAGCACATCCAGCTGCACATGCGCCTTCAGCGCACGGAATGCGTCCCGCAGCGGAAACTGGTCTGGCGCATACGCTTCAAACTCCGTCATAAACTTCCCGCTCCAGACTGCCTGCGCAGAAAGCGCCGGCCGCTGCGCCAGCGCGCGCCGCTCCGCTTTGGAATCCGCGTCGTCCGGCTTCACCATGCTCCAGACCGCAAAGCCGAACAAAAACGCCGCCGTCAGGGCCAGCACAAGGTAATTTTTCCGTTTTTCCATCGTGTCGCCCCCCCTTAAAACCGGAAATAGAGGAACGGGTTGAACGACCCGTCCACGAGATACGCCGTACAGACAGCCAGCAGCGCAGCAAGACCCAGCGGTTCCAGCACCGTCAGCGCCGCCTGCCCGCCCTTTGTCTGCTCCAATCCCGCAAACACCTGCTTTGGCAGCGGCGTTGAACCGAGCGCCGCCAGAACCAGTGTCACAGCATAGCTGCGCAGCACATAAACCGCCTCCGCGCTCACAAGCGGCAGCCCCGCGCCGCCGAACATGACCCGCACCGCCGCCCAAGCGCCGGAAACGCTCTCCGCATCAAACAGCACAAACCCCAGCAGCACCGCCAGCAGCACATATCCGTGTCCCAGCCACCGCCGCCGTTCCAGCACCGGCAGTAAAAACTGCTTTTCCGCCAGCAGCAGCACCGCAAACCACAGCCCCCAGAGCACAAAATTCCACGCCGCCCCGTGCCACAGTCCTGTCGCCAGCCAGACGATCAGAATGCTCCCCAGCTGCCGCAGCCTCCCCCTCCGGTTGCCGCCGAGCGGAATATAGAGGTAATCACGGAACCAGCTGCCGAGCGAGATGTGCCACCGCCGCCAGAATTCCGTAATGCTGGCCGCGAGATACGGATAGTTGAAATTTTCCGGGAACCGGAATCCGAACATGCGCCCCAGCCCGATGGCCATGTCGCTGTATCCGGAAAAATCATAATAGATCTGCATCATGAATGCAAGCGCATACAGCCAGCTGTAGAGCACAGACGCGTCTTTCGTCGCCTGAAACGCCGATACGAGACTGCCGAGCTGGTTGGCCAGCAGGATTTTTTTCGCCAGCCCGAGCACAAACCGCCGCACGCCGTATGCCGCGTCCGATGCGCTGTGCTTCCGCGTACGCAGCTGCGCCGCAACGTCGGAATACCGGACGATCGGCCCCGCAATCAGCTGCGGAAACATGGCCACATAGGCCGCCAGATCGATGAAATTGCGCTGCGCCGCAACGTCCCCGCGGTAGACATCGACCAGATAACTCACGATCTGGAACGTGTAGAAGCTGATGCCGACCGGCAGCGTCAGCCGCAGCAGCGGCACATAAAGGCCCGTCAGCGCATTGAAATTTGCGATGAAAAAGTCGGCGTACTTGAAATACGCGAGCGCCGCGAAGCTCAGCGTCACCGATGCCGCAAGGCACGTCTTCGCCGCCGGCCTTCCCCGGTGCTTCCCGATCAACAGTCCGAACCCATACCCCTGCACGATCGACGCCAGCATCACAAGCAGGTACCGCGGCTCGCCCCAGCCGTAAAAAATCAGGCTGGCCAGCAGCAAAACGCTGTTTTTCAGCCTTCTGGGCGCGAGGAAATACAGGATCAGCACGCACGGCAGAAACCAGTATAAAAATGGAAGGCTGGAAAACAGCATGTCTCCTCCGTTTCAAAAAGGCGCACAGGATTCTGTGCGCCTTTTGCCTGCAATTTATCCGATGACGATCGCTTCGTCGGTCATGACGTTTGCGCCTTCGTAGGCCGCGGTCAGTTTGTCACGGAACGTGTTGACCAGATCCTCCGCGCCGAAGCACTCGATGACATAGTTGCCGACCGATGCGACGAGCAGCTTGTCCGGGAAGCCGCACATCCA
>DBLB01000106.1:0-4706 GCA_002298695.1 Clostridiales bacterium UBA735
CGTGCCGATGGTCGTGCCGGAGCTCAATCCGGAGCATATCCAGGTCATCGACGCGCAGCGCCGGCGTCTCGGCATGAAGCGCGGCTTCATCGCGGTCAAGTCCAACTGCTCGCTCCAGAGCTATGTTCCCGCGCTCCATCCGCTCCGCAAATACGGCCTCGAGAGCGTCCTCGTCTGCACCTATCAGGCGATCTCCGGCGCGGGCAAGACGTTTGAAACGTGGCCCGAGATGGTCGACAACGTGATCCCCTTCATCGGCGGCGAGGAAGAAAAGTCCGAGCAGGAACCGATGAAGCTCTGGGGCCATGTGGAAGACGGACGGATCGTCAACGCGACCGAACCGGCCATCACTGCGCAGTGCCTCCGTGTCCCCTGCTCCGATGGTCATATGGCCGCCTGCTTCATGAAGTTCAAGGGCGAAGCGCCCTCCATCGAGCAGATCAAGGCCGACTGGGCCGGCTTTTCAGGCCGCGCGCAGGAGCTGGATCTCCCCTCCGCACCGAAGCAGTTCCTGCACTATTTCGAAGAAGACGACCGGCCCCAGACGAAGCTCGACCGCAATCTGGAACACGGCATGGCCGTCAGCATCGGCCGTCTGCGTCCCGACACGCAGTACGATTACAAGTTCGTCTGCCTCTCGCACAACACGCTGCGCGGCGCGGCGGGCGGCGCCGTCCTGCTGGCTGAATTGCTCTGCGCCGAGGGATATATCACCCGGAAGTAACATATACTTGCACCACGAAAGAAACCGCACGATCTGCTATATGGATCGTGCGGTTTCTTTGCGCAAATTGTGCTGAATTATATTAAAAAGGAGCGATTTTATGAAACAACCGATCTTCACCGGCGTTGCCACCGCCCTTGTCACGCCCTTCCGCGACGGTGCAGTCGATCTCACCGCCTTCGACCGCCTTTTAGACGCACAGCTCGCCGCCGGGATCGACGCGATCGTCGTCTGCGGCACGACCGGCGAAGGTTCCACACTTTCCACCACCGAGCAGCTCACCCTGATCGCCCATGCCATCCGTTATGTCTCCGGCCGCTGCAAGGTCATCGCGGGCTGCGGCTCGAACGACACCGCCCACGCGCTCGAGCTCAGCCAGACGGCCTCTGCCATGGGCGCGGACGGCCTGCTGCTCGTCACGCCGTATTATAACAAATGCACGCAGGACGGTCTGCTCGCGCACTATCTCACGATCGCCGACGCCGTCGACTGCCCCATCATCGCCTATAGCGTTCCGGGCCGGACGGGCGTGGACATTTCGGTCGAGACCTGCGTCCGGCTGAGCGCGCACCCGAACATGAACGGCATCAAGGAGGCCGGCGGCGACACAGCCAAGGCCGCGCGTATCCTGAACGAATGCGGCGGCGACTTCTTCCTCTGGTCCGGCAATGACGAGCAGACCGTTCCCCTCGCCTCGCTCGGGGCGAAGGGCATCATCTCCGTGCTCTCCAACGTCCGCCCGCGCAAGACGATGGCCATGACGCACGCCGCGCTGAACGGCGACCAGCAGACCGCAGGACGCCTGCAATGCGAGCTGATGCCGCTCATTGACGCGCTTTTCTGTGAGGTCAATCCGATCCCGGTCAAGCGCGCGCTGGAGCTTGAGGGCTTCCCGGTCGGCGCGCCGCGCCTGCCGCTCACGCCGCTCAGCGACGCAAGCCTCCCCCGCCTCGCCGCCGCCCTCGGCGCCTGAGGCGCCGGCTTCCCCCGCGCGCAGCGGGGCAGACGTCTTTCTCCGCGGATGTGATCCGGCTGGAAGCATGGGCTCAATGCCCGGCAGCGCTGGGGATGTCCTGCAATTCGAAGCGGTAGGTCTGTGGACAGTCCGGATACTTCTCACGGTCGACCTCGCTCAGGAACATGTCCAGCGGACGGACCCACAGTCCGCCGTCGCCGTAGAGCTTCCGATAGACGACGACCGGCGCGCCGGTCTCCGAATCGTGTGCAACTTCCTCCACCAGATAGTAATCCCCCTTGAAATGCCGGTAGACGCGCTTGACCTGCACGGTTCGGCTGCGGTTCATGTTCGGTTCCTGCATCTCTCTCACCTCCGGTTTGTAAGGCATTTTGCGCGGTGCCGAATGAGCTCTGCGGCGACGCTGATAGCGATCTCCTCCGGCGTCCGTCCGCCGAGCGGAATGCCGATCGGCGCGTGGACGCGCTGCCAGCCTGCCTCGTCAATGCCGCGCTCGGACAGCCACGTCTTTGTCGCAGCGAGCTTGCTGCGGCTGCCGATGCAGCCGACATAGGTGGCCGGCGAACGCAGGGCCTGGAGCAAAACCTCCCGGTCGGCCTGATGGCCGGGCGTCATGATGACGGCGTAGTCCTCCGGATGCAGCGTGACGGAAAGGTTCTGATAGTCTCCCAAAATCACGCGATCTGCCTTTGGAAACTGTTCCGGATGTGCAATATCCGGCCGGTTATCATAAACCGCGACCCGAAAGCCGACGTATGCCAGCACCGGCACGAGCGCCGCGCCGACATGGCCGCCGCCGAAGATATAGACGGTTCCGGCCAGCGTCAGCGGCTCGGCGTAATACGCCGGTTCGCCGCGCTGGAACACCGGCTGGCTGGTCAGCAGTGAAGCCAGCTCCGCCTCGTCCAGCAGCATGTGCCGCAGGCCGTGCGATTTCGTATAGGTACCCATCTGCGTGACCCGTCCGTCCCGCAGTTCGTAGAGCAGCCAGGCGCTCTGCGTCCCGTCGAGCAGCGCCCGCGCGTCCTCCAGCAGCGTAAGCGCCGCGGCGTCCTGCGCGGAGAAAAACTGAAAATAGATGGTGACGCCGCCGCCGCAGATCATCCCGAGGTCCTCCACCTCGTTCTGATGCAGCTGAAATCCATGCAGCAGCGACTGCTTCGCAGCAAGCACGTCCTGCGCCATGGCGATGGAGCGGAGCTCGACCGCGCCGCCGCCGACCGTACCGACCGTGCTGCCGTCGGCAAAAACGGCCATTTTTGCGCCTGCGCCGCGCGGCGCGGAGCCGGTCGCACCAAGAATGGTGCAAAGCACCGCATCCTCGCCGCGACGGAGCGTGGAAATAAGCGCATCAAACAGTTCTTTCATGGAAAAGCCTCCTTGTCAGGTAACATCTTCTGAAAACAGGAACGCGGTCACACCCCGTCATGGGGAACATCGAACCAGAACAGGCCGAGTTCCCGCCTGCGCGGCAGATAGAAGCGGAATACCGGATGATCGGCGATGGGCCGGAGTCGGGCAAGCACGTTCTCCGGACAGACGGCGTCCGGCGCGGCGCTGTAGGCGCGGACAAAGCGGATCGCGTCCGCCTCCGTGCGCAGCGGCTGCCCCATTTCAACGGTCATTGCGCGGTGCTGATACGGAATGCCGCAGGCGGCAAGATACGCTTCGGCGGAGCCGGAAGTATTGCGGTGCGGCGCGCCGTCCGCAGAGAAGCTGCGCGCCGCGTGGCTGCGCTTGATGAGGACGACGCGGCCGCAGCACTGCCGCCGGGCAAGCGCCATGGTCTGCTCCATGCTGCCGAAAAAGCAGAACACCATCGCGTCGAAGGGCCGCGGCGGGCAGTAGGTGAACAGATCGGTCTGCAAGATTTGCAGTCCCGGGGCGGCGTGTGCGCGGAGCGCGGAGAGCGCCGTTTCGGACGCATCTGCTGCGGTGACAGACGGAAAATACGGCAACAGCGCCAGCGACAGCCAGCCCGTGCCGCAGCCGGCGTCGCAGATGCAGCCACGCTGCGGCACGCAGTCCGCCACTGCCCGCGCCAGCACGGCGGGGAAATCGCCGTAAACGGCGGCGTCGGCCATGAAGCGGACGCGCTCCGGCGTCCAGAGATAGGTATTGTGTCCGGTCTGCATCACGCGCCTCCTTTTTTCTGATTTTAGCATTTTTCGGGGCGGAATACAACGGAAATGATTTGACAGTCACGAAAAAAACGGCCGCCGGGCACGGACGTCAGACGCTGCATGCGGGTGCGGAGAATTTGGAGGCAGGCGGGCCGATGAGGGCATCGGCCCCTACAGGGCTGCGGGTGGTGTTCGCCCGGGATGTTTGGGCGGACAGAGGCGACTGCCCCTACAGGGGGATGCTTCGGAAGTGCATTCTGCCTCAGAACATGGCGGTCAGGCGGCAGAGCAGCAGACCGATCGCGGTCGGCAGCGCCGCGGCCAGAAGCGCCCATTTCCAGCTTGCCGTCTCGCGGCGGACGGTCAGGAGTGTCGTGCTGCAAGGCCAGTGGAACATGGCAAACAGCAGCACGCAGAACGCCGTCTGCCGGCTCCAGCCCGCGTGAAGCAGCAGCGCCGCACCCGCGGCGTCTGCATTCATAATCAGGACCAGCAGCGGCAGAAACAGCTCGTTTGCCGGCCAGCTCAGCATAAAAGCCAGCAGGATCGCACCGTCCATCCCGAAAAAGGCGCCGACCGGCTGCAAACATTCCGCGATGTGCTGTAAAAGCGCCGTTTCCCCGACCCGGATCTGCGTCAGTGCCCAGATCACCGCGCCGGCCGGCGCGGCGACCGCCGCAGCCCGCGCCAGCACAGACAGCACCCGGTCGCGCAGCGCCCGCACCAGCAGCGCGCCGACGCGCGGCATCCGGTATGGCGGCAGCTCCATCCAGAACGCCGCCTCCTTCCCGCGGAGCACCGTGCGGCTCAGAAGCACATTGGCTGCCAGTGTCATCCAGACGGCGAGCAGCAGACAGAGTGAAAGGCAGATCGCCGCCTCGAG
>DBLB01000106.1:4735-7782 GCA_002298695.1 Clostridiales bacterium UBA735
CCTCGAGCGTCCCGCCGTGCCCGGCGAACAGGTAGGTCCCCAGCACAATGAGCAGCGGAAACCGTCCGTTGCAGGGCATCAGACTGTTTGTGAGCAGGGCCAGCAGCCGTTCGCGCTCCGTGCCGATGATCCGGCAGCCCATCACGCCGACCGCATTGCAGCCAAGGCCCATGCACATTGTCAGCGCCTGCCGCCCGCATCCGCCGGTCCGGGCCAGCGGTGCGTCCAGCAGATAGGCCACACGCGGCAGATAGCCCGCCTCCTCCAGCAGCGTGAAGAGCGGAAAGAAGATCATTACCGGCGGCAGCATCACGGCCACGACCTTCGCCGTCGTGCCAAGAACGCCGTCCAGCAGCAGTCCGCCGGGCATTTCCGGCCAGCCCGCCGCCTGCCACGCCTGCTTCAGCCGGAACAGAAGCTGCTGCAAAAGCCATTCCAGTCCGTCGGAGATGCGATTTGCCCCGGAGATCGTCAGCCAGAGCACACTGAGCAGAAGCGCACAGAGCAGAAGCATTCCCGTGCCCTTTCCGATGGCGATCCGGTCCAGCTTTGCCGTTCGGCTCCGGGTCCCGGGCGACTGGATGCAGTCGTGCGCCACGCGCGCCGCCCGGAGCGAGAGCAGCCGGACAGCCTCCTCCGTCTGCACGCCGCCCGGCAGCTCCGCCCGTCTGGGGTGCGGGCGCTCAAAGCCGTCGCAGACACTGCGGACACGCTCCATCAGCGTCTCCAGCCCTTCCCTCCGTCCGGCAGACGCCCCGACGACCGGAACGCCGAGCAGCGCTTCCATCTGCCGCAGGTCAAGCGCCGTCCCGTCCCGCCGGGCCTCATCCAGCAGATTGACGCAGACGACCACGCGCTCCGCCTGCTCCAGAATTTGCAGCGCCAGCAGCAGACTGCGCTCCAGATTCGTCGCGTCGCAGACCGCCAGCACGCAGTCGGCCTCCCGCGTTTGCAGATACTCCGCCGCCACTGCCTCCTCGCGGGAGCAGCCAGTCAGAGAGTAGGTGCCCGGCAGGTCGATCAGCCGGTATCGCTCCGCCTTGAAGCAGCACGTGCCCTCCGCCAGCTCCACGGTCTTCCCCGGCCAGTTTCCGGTGTGCTGGTGCCGCCCGGTCAGCGCGTTGAACAGCGTGCTTTTCCCGACGTTGGGATTGCCCATCAACGCGATCTTCCGCTCGTTCATGTCCATGGTTCCGTCCGGATCTGCGCCGCGTCCCGGCTGCGGATGGCGATCGCCGCGCCGCGTACCTCAAATGCGATCGGGCTGCCGGACGGCGCGCGGTGGAGGCACGACACCTGCGTGCCCGGCAGCAGCCCCAGCTCGTAAAACCGCCGCCGCGTCTCGCCGCCCAGCAGAATCTCACGTACTGTGACCCGTTTTCCATCCGGAACACGGGATAGATCCCAGGTTTTCATTCTGCATCGCTCCCAATTTCATCTATCACCAGAATATACGACACATTGCATAAATGTGACGCCCGAAAGGGGTTTCATTTTTTAGTGGCATTCCTTGACTTTGTGACGCAATTTGGGTATAATTCTATCGTAATTGTGGGCGTATGCCCGTGTTCCAGTCATCATCTCTGAAAGGAAGAACGATATGATTTACACTGCGGAAGTTCAGCATATGTGTCCGGTCGCCAAGGGCGCATATCACGGCCCGGCTCCCATCCCCGAAGAGGGCAAATGGGTCCAGGCGAAGGAAATCAAGGATATCTCCGGCTTTACCCACGGCGTGGGCTGGTGCGCACCTCAGCAGGGCGCCTGCAAGCTGTCCCTGAACATCAAGAACGGCGTCATCGAAGAGGCTCTGGTCGAGACGATCGGCTGCTCCGGCATGACCCACTCCGCCGCCATGGCATCTGAGATCCTGATCGGCAAGACCATTCTCGAGGCCCTGAACACCGACCTCGTCTGCGACGCCATCAACACCGCCATGCGCGAGCTGTTCCTCCAGATCGTCTACGGCCGCAGCCAGTCTGCGTTCTCCGAAGACGGCCTCGCCGTCGGCGCTTCGATGGAAGACCTCGGCAAGGGCCTGCGCAGCCAGGTCGGCACGATGTTCGCCACCAAGGCGAAGGGCCCGCGCTACCTCGAAATGGCCGAGGGCTACTGCACAAAGATCGCCCTGAACAAGGACGACGAGATCATCGGCTACGAATTCATCAACTTCGGCAAGATGATGGACTTCATCAAGGCCGGCGATGAACCTGCCGAGGCCCTCAAGAAGGCACAGGGTCACTATGGCCAGTGGGACAGTGCGGCGAAGTATATCGACCCGCGCAAGGACTGAGCGAAGGAGGACACGAAAATGGCATTGTTTGAAAGCTACGAAAGAAGAATCGACAAGATCAACGGCGTCCTCGCACAGTACGGCATCGAGTCTGTCGAGGCCTGCCGCGAGATGTGCCAGGCCAAGGGCTTTGACCCCTACGAGATCGTCAAGGGCATCCAGCCCATCTGCTTTGAGAACGCCTGCTGGGCGTACACCGTCGGCGCAGCCATCGCCATGAAGAAGGGCGTCAAGACCGCGGCTGAGGCCGCCACCGCCATCGGCGAGGGCCTGCAGGCTTTCTGCCTCGACGGCTCCGTCGCCGACGACCGCAAGGTCGGCCTCGGCCACGGCAACCTCGGCGCCATGCTGCTGAGCGAAGAGTCCCAGTGCTTCTGCTTCCTCGCCGGTCACGAGTCCTTCGCGGCTGCGGAAGGCGCCATCGGCATCGTCAAGAACGCCAACAAGGCCCGCAAGAGCCCGCTGCGCGTCATCCTGAACGGCCTCGGCAAGGACGCAGCCCAGATCATCTCCCGCATCAACGGCTTCACCTACGTCCAGACGCAGTTCGACTACGCCACCGGCGAGCTGAAGATCGTCCGCGAGATCCGCTACTCCGAGGGCGAGCGTGCCAACGTCCGCTGCTACGGCGCGGACGACGTCCGTGAGGGCGTTGCCATCATGCACAAGGAAGGCGTCGATGTCTCCATCACCGGCAACTCCACCAACCCCACCCGCTTCCAGCATCCGGTTGCCGGCACCTACAAGAAGGAAT
>DBLB01000106.1:7870-8004 GCA_002298695.1 Clostridiales bacterium UBA735
CTGCATCCGGACAACATGGCCGCCGGCCCCGCTTCCTACGGCATGACCGACACCATGGGCCGTATGCATTCCGATGCCCAGTTCGCAGGCTCCTCCTCCGTCCCGGCACACGTTGAGATGATGGGCTTCCTCGG
>DBLB01000106.1:8039-10053 GCA_002298695.1 Clostridiales bacterium UBA735
TGGGCTTCCTCGGCATGGGCAATAACCCCATGGTCGGCGCAACGGTCGCTGTCGCTGTTGCAGTTGAAGAAGCAATGAAAAAGTAAGAATACGCAAAAACCCAGCATTTTCAATGGGTTTGAAAAGCAGGTAGGAGCAGCAAATAGGGGGTAAAAGAGGTTCATTCCTACATTATCCCTATACTACTCCTACACCGCATTCCTACACTCGATATCCTGCTGTAGATTCGTCTATGGCAGGATATTTTTATGCTTTGGTGGACGGGACAGCAATGTTGCCTTTGTTACTGACTTCGAGATCCAGAGCAGCTGCGAGGTCACGAACCTTGATGTAGTTCGTACCATCTTTCAGGATACGTTCTACAACGTGCTCTTTTCCATCAACGATGATTTTGCTCTTTTCGACCACTTCATGTGCCTCCGTTGCTTTGGCTCTCCGCAGAGTGACTTCATGCTCATAAGGATGCCCCACACCTCACAGCTGACTTCCTCGCAGTAGGGGAAATAGTCCTCCGCGTGTGTGCCGCGCTTGATGATACACAGGCGCTCCGGTTTGCGGACAGCCTGTATAAAGATGGGTTGAATGCCTGACATGTCGACGTTCTCCTTTCTCAGTTCACGATATTTTGCGCCGTAAGGAATGAAGAACGGAACAGGCACGGGACGCATCCTGTAATCGCTCGGATTCAGTCCGAACTCCCGGTAAAATGCCCGCGTGAAGGTGTCCACATTGGTAAAACCGGCATTGCAGGCCGCGTCGATGACCTTGACCTCACCGCTGCGAAGCTGCTCTGCCGCCTGTGTGAGCAGGTATTTGCGGATATACTCGGTCGGCGCCAGACCAAGCACATTACGGAACAACCGGAAGGCATACCACGGCGAAAACAGCGATGCCCGCGCAAGATCGGACGGGCTGATCTCCTCCGCTTTGGTCTTTTCAATGTAGTCCTGCATCCGTTGGACAGCCAATACCTGTTCTTTCATTCTTCTCAACTCCTTACCGGAGGCATTATGCCGTGCCAGAAGAAAATTCTCTCGACTTTCCTTGCGATTTTTACGCCATTCATTGTGTCCAATGGGAGCTGTACCCAATCTATCCTTGTATCATCTGCGAAGTCCAGCAGCCTGCATGATGGCCTCGATCGGTTCTACCGGATCGCTGCCCCAAGTAATCTCCACCTTCTCACCCCCGGCGCTGTCCAGTTGCTCCCGTGCTTTATCGGTCAGGAGCTTTGGGTAGGCATCATCCACCAGCTCCAGCTTTTTCAGGCAATCGGCCAGATCATTGTTTTTCGCAGCCGGCCATGTGGAGGCGGCATCGCCGATTTCATCCGCGCCAAGCCCCGTACTCACGCCCCAGTCCAGCAGCTTGACCGCCGCCTGCACCGCCGACAGCGAAGAACCGGGTGTTCCGACCGTAACACTTGTGTCGATTTCATTCAGAATGGGAAGTGTCAGCACGAGCGGCACATCTGCCGGGGTATTGGGAGCGGCGGAATTATCGCTCTCAGCCGTCCAGATGATGCTTCCATAAGTCTTTGTTTTAAGGACAACTTTGCTGATGCTTCCATCGACGGGGATGACAACATCAAAATCGCCGGTTTCAAAGAAACCGAAAACCGCGCTGAAGTTAAAGCCCACATAGAGTGTCCCGCCCTGTTCTTCGGCGTAGTATCCGCAGAAGCCCTGCGGGAAGGAACCGGGATAAAATCCTTTGATTTTTACGGTGGAAAAACCAATCTGTATCAAATGTAGTAAAATCCAGTAATATCAACAGGTTTCGGTGCCGGGTAGGAGCAGTAAATAGGGTCGAAAAGCAGGTTACTCCTACATCAATCCTACACTACTCCTACACCGGCAATTCCTACACCTTAGTCATCGAAGCTTCCAGCCCGGTCAAGAATCACAAGTGTCCGAACCATGTCCTCACTCAGATCGATGATCCGGCCATCGCCGACACCGCCTTTTCCCTGGAGCAGCCCCTTCTGAATGAGCTTGTCCAGTGTCTTTCGATA
>DBLB01000156.1 GCA_002298695.1 Clostridiales bacterium UBA735
TTACTGTCTTACCAGCAGGGAGTCTTTCGGCACTTATTCTTGGTCTATTGCCGGAACTGCGCTGGGAATATAATCACACAGGGCAGTTAATCTGCAGATTGTACCAATTTCGCGGGAATCCGCAGAAAAATTGCGATCTGAAGGCACGTTCAGCCCGAAAATCCGGGTATGCTGTACTTCGGAAAATGGAGAGGCCCCCGCCGGTGTGGGACGGCGAGGGCTTTGGGATTATTCTGCTGTAAAGGCATCCTTGCCCACTCCACAGATCGGGCAGACCCAATCCTCGGGGACGTTTTCCCACGGAGTGCCGGGTGCGACGCCGTTCTCCGGGTCGCCGACCGTGGGATCATAGACATAGCCGCAGACATCACATACATATTTCATGGCAATATCACTCCTTATTCCGAGAAAGTGTACCGTACAATGACGCCGTGGCCGTCTCCGGTCGTAATAACGGGTTCACCTTCCAGATTTTTTCCGGTGTCCAGAATCGGCCACTTGCTGTGCGATCGCACGAAAGCTTCGGGGCTTTCTGCCTGGACATCCACGAATTCTTCCTGCCGGTGTGCTTCACCACCGCAGGGATTGATCGTCTCGATCAAAACTTCATATTCGTTCATGGGAAACTCCTTTTTTCTTTTAGTTTACCACAAAAGACGAAATTCTTTCAAATGGACAATTTCCACAAATCACTTCCCGGGCACATCGTCCACAAAGCGGATCTCCGCGTCGTGTTTCAGTGCCAGCCCGGCCTCTGCTTCCATGCATTTCGTGATGCCGGTCAGCACCGGGCAGCCCACGTGAATCGGAAAATGCTCCGACGCGTAGGCATACAGCGGACCCTTTCCGGGCTTGACAAGGCATACCTCATATGCGTCAAATGTCTCGCCCAATTCGGCCATCATGGCCTGCACGGCTTTGCAGCCGCTCGTTACCTTGACGGTCAGCTCCTGTTCGTCATCCTCACTCGCCTGCGCCGTGACGCGTGTAAGAAATCCGCAGACGCCGGGATCGATTTTTACGGTCGTCATAGCTTATTTGAAATAGCGGTCCAGCAGGCCCTTGAGCGCGCGGCCGTGTCGGGCCTCATCCCTGGCCATTTCGTGGACGGTGTCATGGATGGCGTCGAGGCCGTGTTTCTTTGCAAACAGCGCAAGATCGAACTTGCCGGCGGTCGCGCCGTATTCGCAGTCTACGCGCCACTTGAGGTTGTCCTTTGTGCTGGCCGTCATGTTCGGCTCCAGATCGGAGCCGAGCAGCTCGGCGAACTTTGCGGCGTGCTCTGCTTCCTCATGGGCAGCCTTTTCCCAGTACAGGCCGACTTCGGGATAGCCCTCGCGATGGGCGATGCGCGCCATGCAGAGATACATGCCAGCTTCGCTGCATTCGCCATGGAAGTTGGCCATCAGCTGGTCAAAGACATACTTCTTGTCCTCTTCGGAAAGCTCTGCATTGTTCTTCACTGTTTTGGCGTAAACGCCCAGCTCATGCTCGGCGGCCAGCTTCAGCTCACCCTTGACTTCCTCGAACATGTTGCTCTTGGCATGACAGACCGGGCATTCGGCCGGGGCCGCTTCGCCTTCGTAGATGTAACCGCAGACCTTGCAAACAAACTTCTTCATTCGTATTTTCCTCCAAAATAAATATTTTATTGAGATAGCTTAGTGCTTTTGCAGACAATTGGGGCATTTGCCGTAGAAGCTGATCTGGTAGCCGCCGAGCTCACAGCCCGTTTCGCGCTGTACGCGCGTCAGCAGCTCCTCCGGCAGTTCTACCGTCTCCGCGTCGAGCACCGCGCCGCAGCCACGGCATACAATATGCGCATGCGGGGCGGTGTTGGCGTCGTAACGCTCCAGTCCGTTGACCACGCCGACGGAATCGATCACACCGTTGGCTTTGAACGCGGCCAGATTCCGGTAGACCGTACCGAGACTCAGATCCGGGAACTGCGGCTTGAGCTGCTGGTAGACCCACTCCGCTGTCGGATGGCAGGTCGTGCCGCGCATGCAGTCCAGAATCGCCTCGCGTTTCCGGCTGAATTTCTTTCCGTTCGCCATATGTTTATCTCCAAACAATAATAATTATCATTTGCATTATCAGAATAGCACACGCTGCACGATTTGTAAAGCCCTTTTTCAAAAAAATTTTCACGACGCGGAAAGCCCGTCCCAGAACGTGCAGAGCGCCTGTCCGAAGTATTCCGCACTGTGCAGCGCCTCGACCAGCGTGTTGCCGGTGCAGCCAAACTCGATCAGCATGGAACCGGGTGTTTCGTGCTGGTTGAAGCGTTCGGTCCGCAGGTCGATATTCCGACACAGTCCCGGTGCGATCCGGTTCAGCAATGCCTGTATTTTCAGGCTGTTGGCCAGATTTTCCGCCCAGTCTGGGTGCGTCAGCCCACCCTGATCAGTTCCGACCACCAGCATGAGCTGCGCGCAGCGCTGCCCATCCACCTCTGCCGTAAATGCCACTGGCATGCCGGCGGCATCTTCCGCCGCGTCCCGGTGGATATCCAGTACCATCTGAATAGACGGATAGTCCGCCAGATAGTTCTCAATTGTCAGGCGCATCCGCTCATAAGCGCCGTTATAGCTCGGATAGTCGTTGAGAGCTGTGTCATGCAGTGTCTTAATGCCGTGCTCTTCCAGAATTTCTGCAATGCGCGTTCCGATGCGTATGACCGAGCGATCCGGGTTCTCCGTGCGCAGCGGATCAGAGCTGTCATACTCCCAGCCGGCCTCCTGCGTGTACGCTTCGGATGAATGCGTATGGACGATCAGCACCTTCGGCCCCTCTGCGTCCGCGTCCAGTGCAGAAGGGCGCAGCAGGAGCGCCCGCTTGTCCACTGTGTAGGTACACGCGCCGCCGATTGAGATGGCGTCGGCCTCTGCCGCCGAAAATTCCAGTGGAGCCGCACCTTCTTCCGGCACAGTGGTTTGCGGTGCTTCAGCTGCATCATCGGGCTCCGCTTCCGGTTCAGAAAGCACTTCCGTGTCGGAAGCGGCCGATGCCGCTGGTGCGGTTTCAGCTGCAAGCACCCGCACGGGCCAGACCTCCGGTTCTGTGGCCGCGTCACCTCGCCCGTGAAATGTGCAGCTCGTTTCTATACCCAAAGGATCCAAAAACAGACCGTATCCTGCGGGATCTCCTGTTCCGGAGGCGCAGAACACCCGCAGCGTGATTGCAAACAGCACCATTCCGACGCAAAATCGCCGTGTCTTTCGTTCATTCATACAGATCCCTCCTGCCAGAAACCATATGCGCGCGGCAGCACATGCAGAACCGGCGTCCAGGATTTTTTTGAAAGCGACGTTTTTTACTCCCGGCCCCTTGACAGACGTGCTATAATATAATATACGAGTTTGGCCGGAGGGAGGTGCGCGGATGTCGGGGACCGGCGTCAAGATCGTGGCAAAAAACCAGAAGGCATACCACGAATATTTCATCGAGGAACAGTTCGAGGCCGGGATCGAGCTGTCCGGCACCGAAGTGAAGTCCATCCGCCTCGGCACGCTGAGCTTAAAAGAAGCCTGGTGCCAGATCAAGGACGGGCAGCTCTACATCCGGCAGATGCACATCGCGCCCTACGAGCAGGGCAATATTTTTAACAAAGACCCGCTGCGGCCCCGCCGCCTGCTGATGCACAAGCGCGAGATCATGCGCCTGTTCGGTAAAGTGCGGCAGGACGGATACGCGCTGGTTCCCCTGTCGGTCTATTTCCGCGGTTCGCTGGTCAAGGTCGAGATCGCGCTGGCCAAGGGCAAAAAGCTCTATGACAAGCGCGACGACGCAGCCAAAAAAGACGCCAAGCGGCAGATCGACCGGGCAATGAAAGGACGGTAAACCACCCATGGCAAATCCCATCATGACGCTCACGATGGCGAACGGCAAGAAGATCGTCGCCGAGCTGTACCCCGAAAAGGCTCCGCAGAGCGTCTATAACTTCATCTCCCTCGCCAACAAGGGCTTCTACGACGGACTGATCTTCCATCGCGTGATCCCCGGCTTCATGATCCAGGGCGGCTGCCCGGATGGAACCGGTATGGGCGGCCCCGGCTACTGCATCAAGGGCGAATTTTTATTCAACGGCGTGAAGAACGACCTGAAGCACAAGCGCGGCGTGCTGTCCATGGCGCGCTCCAGCTCGCCGAACTCGGCGGGCAGCCAGTTCTTCATCATGCATGAAGACGCCAAGCACCTCGACGGCCAGTATGCCGCGTTCGGCAAGGTGACCGAGGGCATGGACGTTGTCGATGCCATTGCCAACACGAAGACCGGCCCGGCCGACCGCCCCGTCGCTGAGCAGAAGATCGCCTCCATCCGCGTCGACACGCAGGGCGAGACGTATCCGGAGCCGGAAAAGCTCGCGGACCCCTACGGCCGCTTCTGATGATCGCGATCGTGACCGGCGCATCCGCCGGATTGGGCGCACAGTTCGCGCAGCAGATCGCGGAGCAGTTCCCCGAGATCGATACGCTGTGGCTTATCGCGCGGCGCGTCGGCAAGCTGGAGGATCTGGCGCAGACGATCGCGAACAAGCAGGTCATCTGCCTCGGGCTCGACCTCTGCGATGCAAAAAGCTTCAAATATTTCGCCGACTATCTGGCGGAAAAGCGGCCCAAGGTCGGGCTGCTGGTCAACAATGCGGGCTGCGGCACGCTCGGAAACCTCGGCGAGGTACCAAACGAAACGCAGGCGCGGATGTGCGACCTCAATGTCCGGGCGCTGACGCTGATGACCAACACGGTGCTGCCGTACATGGTCTCCGGCGGGCATATCATCAATGTGTCGTCCATCGCGTCGTTCTGCCCAAATCCGCGCATGACGGTCTATTCGGCGAGCAAAACCTATGTCTCGGCCTTCACCGGCGGCCTGGCCGACGAGCTGAAGCCGCGCGGCATTTCGGTCACGGCGGTCTGCCCGGGGCCGATGCAGACGGAATTTCTCGATGTGGCCGGGATCACCGGCAAGTCCAGGACGTTCCAGACGCTGCCCTACTGCGACCCGGAACAGGTCGTCGTCGGGGCGCTGCGCGCGGCGAAGCGCGGGCGGACGTTCTATACGCCGAAGGGCTTTTACAAATTCTATCGCTTCGTAGCAAAGCTTTTGCCGATGAAGTGGATGATCAAAGCAGCAAGGACCTGACGGTCTTTTCGGTCAGTTGATTTTATCTTTCCAGCGCGGCGGAGCATTCCGCCGCTCCTCATGGGGCTGCACTGGTTTCGACGGGGGCAGTGAGGCTGGATCAGCGGGCGGAGGCGCCTGGCCTCCATAAAACGGGCAATTTTTTCAAATTAACTGACAACAATAAAGTTGCTCTGGCTGCCTGATTAGGCGCCCATCCTCCCCGGAAGGACCACGAGCCGGGCCAGGGTGTGATCTGAGTGGTGACCGTGCGGCGGGAAAGAGTTGACTCGCCCATGCATGATGACTCTACCAAGGCCGTGAGCGTGTTTGTTCGCGCGCGGCCGAGGGAATGCAAATAACAAACTGCGCCCGGAGAAAGTCCAGTCAAGTTGCTTTCGGACAGGGGTTCGATTCCCCTCAGCTCCACCAATTTAATCGCAGGTCGAAC
>DBLB01000189.1:0-718 GCA_002298695.1 Clostridiales bacterium UBA735
GGACGGCGTCGGCGCGGCCTTGCGCACAACGACGACTTTGTGGACAGCGTCCGCAATCGGATATTCGGCGATCTGCTCGATCGTGCCGCCGAGGCGGCGGATGGCGCGGGCGGCCTCGTCGGTCTCCTCCTGCGCCATGGCACCCTTCATTGCGAGGAAATATCCACCGGGCTTCACATACGGCAGGCAGAGCTCCGCGAGGATGTTCAGCCGCGCCACCGCACGCGAGGTTGCGATGTCAAACTGCTCACGGCAGCCGGCGACATATTCCTCGGCGCGGGCCGTGACGGTCTGCGCCTCGACGCCGAGCGCCGGCAGCGTCTGTTCCAGCCAGCGCATGCGCTTGCCGAGCGAATCGAGCAGCGTGAGGCGCAGCTCCGGCTGCGCGATTTTCAGCGGGACGCCCGGGAAGCCTGCGCCGCAGCCGATGTCCACGACCCGCTTTCCTGCGAACGGGACGATTTGCAGCAGGTGCAGACAGTCCAGAAAATGCAGGCGCGCGATGGCGGCCGGTTCGGTGATGGCCGTCAGGTTCATGACCTTGTTCTGCTCCAGCAGCGCTTCAGCGAAGCGCGCAAACTGCACAAGCTGCGCGTCGCGCAGCGGGACGGGGGATTCACGGGCAAGAATGTCTTTCATGCGCTTCACTTCCGGATAAACAGGATGCCGATCGTGCCGGGGCCGCAGTGACTGGACACGGTGCAGCCGGCGCGGGTGA
>DBLB01000189.1:799-1718 GCA_002298695.1 Clostridiales bacterium UBA735
GCACGCCGGAGTGCGTGATGAAAATACGGCGGGTATCGAGGTCGCTGCGATCCTTCAGGCGGTCGGTGACATAGGATTCCAGGCATTTGGCGAACGTACCGCGGTATTTCTTCGCCACGCCCATTTTGCCGTCCCGCACCTCGATGCAGGGCCGCAGCTTCAGCAGATTGGCGCCCAGCAGGGCCACGGCGGAGCAGCGGCCGCCCTTTTTCATGTAATCGAGCTGTTCCAGAATGAAGCTGGCGTCCACACGTGCGGTCAGCGCTTCAAGCCGGCGGACGATCTCCTCCGGCGTGAGGCCCTCTGAGGCCAGACGGGCCGCCTCCAGCACGACGTGGCCGTGCCCTGTCGAGAGGTTCCGCGAATCGACGACATAGACGTTCGGCAGATCGGCCGCGGCCAGATGCGCGTTCTGATAGCTGGAGGAAAAATCGGAGGAAATGTTCACATGGATGACGAAATCGTACTGTGCCGAAAGCTCGGTGAACGCGCGCACGTAATCGGCCAGATTGACGGCTGCCGTGCTGGCAAGGCCGCCGCCTGCGGCCACGTGGGCGTAGATGTCGTCCGGCTGAATGTCTACGCCGTCGCGATAGGTCTTCTCACCCAGCTGGACATAGAGCGGCAGAATGGTAATATCGAAGCGGCTGATCAGCTCCGGGCCGAGGTCGCAGGTGCTGTCAGCGGTGATTTTATAGTGCATACGGAAATCCTTTCTTTGTGCGCCTCTGGCGCAGGGTGCGGAAAAATTCGGTGAGCAGGGCGGAGCAGTCCTCCGCCAGAACGCCGGAGACGACCTCCGGCTGGAAGCAGCCCGGCAGATGGAGCAGGTCGACGAGCGACCCGGCGGCGCCGGTCTTCGGGTCGGCCGCCCCCCAGACCACGCGGGGAATGTGCGCGTTGAGGATCGCGCCGGCGC
>DBLB01000189.1:1756-3151 GCA_002298695.1 Clostridiales bacterium UBA735
GCCACAGCCGCCAGCCGCCAAGGGTCCGGCAGGCCTCGCCGATGGCTTCCAGCTCGGCATGCGCCAGGGCCGTTTTGCCCCATTCGCGGCGGTTGCGCCCGCGGCCGACGATCTCCTCGCCCAGCGTCACAACGCACCCGACCGGTACTTCGCCGTCTGCCGCGGCCTCCCGCGCCAGCGTCAGCGCCGCCTGCATCCACTGTGTGTCATCCATGCAAAAGCTCCTTCAACTTAATTTCTATATCATACCCTACAGAGCGGTATTCGTCAACTGAAGAATCTCTGAAAAATGCAGAAAGCCCTGTCGGATGAAAAAAAGTCCCCCGGCCACAGCCGGGGGAAGGGATCATGGGATTGGCAGCCGCAGCTGCCGGGATATGAAGTGCGCTCGCATTGGATAAGCTGTACCCGTATTGTAGCATCCGGGTGCAGAGAAATCTGCCGAAACAGAGGCATGCAGAAAAAAATGTTTGCGCAGCGCTGCCGCAAAAAAACCGAACGGACTCGAAATTTGCAAAAACCTTGCTTTTCCTGTAAAATTACGTTACAATGAACTGCAATGGATGCATTTTCCTGCGCATCCGGCAGGAATCTGAGACAAACTAACCCTGGGAGGGCTTGGTTTTGAATTTGAATGTGCTGTTTTCCAGCGGCGTTTTTGACCTGTTTCCGCAGCCGGTTCTGTATCTCCGGGACAAAGCGCTTTCCGCCTGCAACGCCGCGGCGCGTGCGCTCGGATTGATCGCAGGTGCAGAGGTTTCCGCAGTTCTCGGCCCGGACACCGCGGCGCTCGGCACGCTGACGGCCCCTGCGTCCCTGACGCTGACGCTGGCCGGGCAGGCGTGCACGGTTACCGCACTGCCGGACGCAGACGGGCTGCTGCTCGTCGCGAACACGCCGGAGCGGGAAGCTCTGCCGCCGGACGCGCTGCTCGCTGTCTCTCTGGCGCTGCAATCGCCGCTGACAGATCTCTGCAGCGCCGGGACGGCACTGCTCCCCACGCTGGAGGATCTGGAATCGCCTGTGCTTCAGCATTCCGCCGCCGTCTGCCGACGTGCAGCCTATCGTCTCCTGCGCCTGCAGGGGCATCTGCGCGATTATGCCGCGTCTCTGACGGACGAGCTGTCCCTTGCCCGCGAAAAGACGGAGTTCTGCGGCTTTGTCAACGCGATTTTTGAAAAAGCGGAGTCCCTCTGCGCCGAGTTGGGCGTGACGCTCCGCTGCGAGCTTCCGCCGCGGCAGTTTTTCGGCTGGATCGACCCCAAGCGGCTGGAGCAGGCCATTCTGGAACTGCTCTCCAATGCACTGAAGTATACAACCCCCGGCGGCGAGATCGTCATGGCGCTCTCGCGCCGGGAGCAGACAGCCCTGCTGACGCTCACCGGCGGCGCGGCG
>DBLB01000189.1:3170-3577 GCA_002298695.1 Clostridiales bacterium UBA735
CGCTGCTGCACTGTCTGCCGCATTTTCACAGTTTTCTGCGGTCTCTCCGCTGGACGACGGCCGCCGCGGCGTCGGGCTTGGTCTGCCGCTCGCCCGCACGATCGTTCAGCTGCACGGCGGCCGCCTCCTGCTGGAGCGGCGGGCTGATACAGCCATGGTCTGCCTGTCCCTGCCGCTGAGCGCACCGGGCGGACCGCCGCGGCTGAAAAGCCCGATGCGCATTCCGGAGACATCCGACCCGCGCCGCGCTGCGCTTGTCGCGCTCTCAGACATCCTGCCGCCCGAAATATTTGACCCGCGGGATCTGTGAACATTCGGTGCCCGGAAAATCATTGGATTTTCCGGGCATCCGTGTGTCGAAACGGTCTTTTGTCCTGCGGCTCTGTCTGATACTGATTCTTGATTAA
>DBLB01000143.1 GCA_002298695.1 Clostridiales bacterium UBA735
GACGCCAAGGCGACCTATGAGCTGAACCCGAACGGCCCGTCCCAGCCCATCCTGAAGGAAGGCTGCCTCGACGAGCGCACCGGCCGCTATACCACGGTCAACGAGGCCATCAAGGACGCGACGCACGGCGCAGTCGAAGAGGTCACGCTGTACTCCATCATGGAGGACCCGATGACCTCCTGCGGCTGCTTCGAGTGCATCTCCGGCATCGAGCCGATGTCCAACGGCTTCATCGTTGTCAACCGTGAATACGCGGGCATGACCCCCGCCGGCATGACGTTCGGCGAGCTGGCCTCCTGCACGGGCGGCGGCGTCCAGACGCCGGGCTACATGGGACATGGCCGTCACTTCATCTCCTCCAAGAAATTCATCCACGCCGAGGGCGGCATCGAACGCATCGTCTGGATGCCGAAGGAACTGAAGGACGACGTCGGCGAGCGCCTGAACAAGACCGCGAAGGAGCTCTACGGCATCGACAACTTCACCGACATGATCGCCGACGAGACCATCTGCACCGACTGCGACGCGCTGATGGAATTCCTCCAGGCGAAAAACCATCCGGTGCTTGCAATGGAGCCTCTGATGTAATATAATAACGGCACAGTGACAGCATCTCTGTCCTCCGGCGGTGTGCGGGCTTCCCATCCCGCGAGTATCTGCCAAAACACCGCCGCATGCAGAACATGAGATCAGGGGGAGGGCTTTTGCCCTCCCTCTTTTTACACGGACGTCCGCTCCAAGCGGACAACTGTGCGAGAATGTCCACGGAAGTCCGCGCGTGTGCGAACAGCAGCTGCCCGCAGACGCATGGGCTTCAGAACCTACATGAACTTACACCGAAAGGAGATCCCATCCGATGTATCAGGTTACCTTCCAATTTGAAAACGGCGACAAGCCGGTCGTCTTCTCGGCGTCCCCGAATATGACGCTGCTCGAAGCCGCACGGAGCGCGAACGTCGCGATCGACGCGCCCTGCTCCGGCAACGGCTCGTGCGGCAAGTGCCGCGTGAAGATCGTGAGCGGCGAGGTGGAGAGCTATCCGACGAGCCATATCTCCGAGGAAGAATACGCCGCGGGCTGGCGGCTGAGCTGCGCGAGCAAGGTCATCGGCGACGTGACCGTCGAGGTGCCGGACATCGCGTCGGCCTATCAGAGCCGGATGAAGACCGCCGACCTCTCGACCGGCAAGGAAGTCGAGATTTTTGAAAAATTGCAGGCCGACCTTCAGTCTGCCGGAATCGACTTCACGAACGATTCCTTCGTGCAGTACTGCCTGACGATGGACGAACCGACGCTCGACGACACCATGCCCGACACTGAGCGCCTTGCGCGCGCCGTCGAGGCCGAGAGCGGCTGTGAGCCGGTAAAGCTGAGCTACCACGTGGTACACAAGCTGGCCAAAACGCTCCGCGACGCAGACTTTAAGGTGACGGCCTCCGCCGTCCGTCAGGGCGCGGGGCTGCTGGTCGTCGACGTGACCGCGAAGGAGGACGCCCCTATCTACGGCTGCGCCATCGACATCGGCACGACCACCGTTACCGGCGTCCTGATGGACATGGCGAGCGGCAAACTCGTCGCCAAGGCATCCGCCGGAAACGGCCAGATTCGCTACGGCGCAGACGTCATCAACCGCATCATCGAGCAGGGCAAGCCCGGCGGCGTGAAGCGGCTGCAGGACGCGATCCTGAAGGAGACGCTGCGCCCGATGATGGGCCTGATGTGCAAGACGGCCGGCATCACGGCCGACCGCATTTTCCGCGTCTGCGTTGCCGGAAACACCACGATGAACCATCTGCTCCTCGGTGTGGACGCGAACCCCATCCGCATGGAGCCGTATATCCCGACGTTCTTCCAGTGGCGCGGTCTGGTCGCCAAGGATCTCATCTTCCCGGCGAACCCGGACGCCGAGGTGCTCATTTCCCCGAACATCGGCTCCTACGTCGGCGGCGACATCACCGCAGGCGCGCTGACGAGCCTGATCTGGGACAAGGACGAATTTTCGCTGTTCATCGACCTCGGCACGAACGGCGAGCTGGTCTTCGGCAACCGCGATTTTCTGATGTCCTGCGCCTGCTCGGCCGGCCCGGCCTTTGAGGGCGGCGACATCTCCTGCGGCATGCGCGCGACCGACGGCGCGGTCGAGGCCGTGGTCATCGATAAGGATACCATGGAGCCGACGCTCAAAATCGTCGGCGACGCCGGGCAGAAGCCAGTCGGCATCTGCGGCTCCGGCATCATCGACGTCATCGCGGAGCTCTACCGCACATCGACCATTTCGGCCAAGGGCCAGTTCGTCCGCGAGGGCAGGCGCGTCGCCCGCGACGAGCACGGCATGGGCCGCTACATCCTCGCCACGAAGGACGAGAGCGAGACGGGACGCGAGATCTCCATCACCGAGGTCGACATCGACTCGTTCATCCGCGCCAAGGCCGCCATCTTCTCCGCCATCAACATCATGCTCTCCTCGCTCGACATGGACGTCAGCGTGCTCGAGCATGTCTACGTCGCGGGTGGCATCGGCTCCGGCATCAACATGGAAAACGCAGTGCGCATCGGCATGTTCCCGGACATCGACCGGAGCCTGTTCGAGTACATAGGCAACTCGTCCCTCGCGGGCGCGTATGCGATGGCCCGCTCGGACAATGCCGTCGATAAGGTCGACGAGCTGGCCTCCAACATGACCTATATGGAGCTTTCCACCAACCCGCGCTATATGGACGAATTCGTCGCGGCCTGCTTCCTCCCGCACACCAACCGCGAGCTGTTCCCGTCCAGCGTACAGGAGTAAATGATGCAGGTACAGAACAACAAGGAAGAAGTGCCGTTTGCGCACTATGAAGAAAAATTCCGCGCGCTCGACCCCGTTGAGGCCGCGAAGCGCTGCGGCGTGCCGTTCGCGGACGGGAAATTTTCTGTCCGTCTGCTCGGCGCGGCCTATCAGATCACGTGGCCGGACTATGCCGTCACAGCGGACAAGGAAGGGGCGTTTGGCCTTACCAGCCTCCCATGCCAGACTTTTTTGCTGCGCTTTTTGCTCGAGGGCAGGCAGGCCGCGCCGTCGAGCCAGTTCAAGACGTTCCGCGAAATGCCCTGGGGCGAGATGTACATCCAGCCCTACACGGGCCGCGTGCTGACCCGCGCGGCATTCACGTTCGGCACGAAGGTGGCCAAATTTGCCGCGGCCTGCGAGAAGATGGGCGCCATCCGCCTCCCGCACGGCGACGCGGGGTATCAATTCGACTTCCTCGGCGGCTATCGGATGCAGATCATGGTCTACGCGGGGGACGACGAGTTCCCGCCGAGTGCGCAGGTGCTTTACTCGGACAATTTTGAAAGTGGATTCGCCGCCGAAGACCGCGTCGTCGCGGGCGACCTTCTGATTACAGCAATCAAGAAAGAATTATAAGGAGAATCACATGGAATTTCAGTATCGCGGCCTGAAAGGCACGCTGGAGCACGTAGATGTGACCGAGCAGGAGCTGGATGCCCGGCTTGCACAGCTGGAGCAGCAGAACCCCTGCGTCAAGGTCATCACCGACCGCGCCGCCAAGCTCGGCGACGAGCTGGTGCTCGACTACGCGGGCTACGCCGACGGTGTGCAGTTTCCCGGCGGCACCGCCGAGAACCAGACGCTCACGCTCGGCAGCGGCGCGTTCATCCCCGGCTTTGAAGAACAGCTCGTGGGCAGCCGCCCCGGCGACGAGGTGACGGTGCATGTCACGTTCCCGCAGGAGTACCATGCTCCGGAGCTCGCCGGAAAGAACGCCGAGTTCCGCTGCAAGGTGCGTGAGATCCGCCAAACCGGCGAATACGCCTCGAAGGATGCATTCGCCCAGGCCGCCGGCTGCCGGAATTACGATGAGCTGCGCACTCAGGTGCGGGAAAACCTGCGTCGTTACTATGACCGGCGCGCCGAGATGGAGCTTCAGGAAGCCCTGATGCGCAAAGCTGCGGCCACGCTCGACTATACGCCGACGGAGGCGGAGCTGGACGAGGCCGTTGAGCAGCAGATGCAGACGCTTGAAGCGCAGCTGGCGCAGCGCGGACTGCGTCTGGAAGACTATTGCCAGTTCACGGGTTCCACGCCGGAATCGCTCCGCGCCGACGCCCGCGCCGATGCTGCGGAGGCCGTCCGCATCCGGAAGACCGTCGACCGCATTGCCATACTCGAGGGGCTGCGCGCCACAGAGGCCGAGATGCAGCAGGCGATGGAGGTCATTGCGCAGGAAAACGGCCTCTCGCACGACCAGCTGCGCAGCGTCTGCGACGCCGAATTCCGCCGCGCGGTGGAAAACAGCGTTCTGCTGACAAAGGCATATTCCCTCGTCCGCGAGGCGGCGATCGTCACCGAAGTCACCGCCGCTCCGCGCAAATAACTGCGAAAATTTGCGATTTTTTCAAAACAGCAGCGCCGCTCGGAGCTGCTGTTTTGCCGTTTTGCACAATTTTCGGCTGGTTGAAGCGTGCAGACTGCCCGCGATATATCAAAAGTGTAAAATAATGCATGGAAATGATATTTCGGTATTGACTTATCGATTGGAAGATGGTACACTGTGCACGTAAACGATAAATTATTATCGAATGAGAAATGCACCGCGGGCTGCGGCCATGGAAAGCGCGGCGCAGAAAAACAAAACTTCCGGAGCAGGCGAAAGACTCCGGTGGGAATGGAGGAAAGAAAATCTATGGGAATCGAATTCAAGGACGGCAAGTATGTAGATCTGAAAACCGGCGTCCTCACGCTGGACCCGACGGTCTATAAGGACTGGCAGATCGCGGAGGCGGCCGAAAAGACGCTCCCGCCCGTGGAGCACTTCCGGGAGACGCTCGGGCTTCTGCCGGAGGAGATCATTCCGTATGGCAAGACTCCGAAGCTGGACTTTATCAAGATCATGAATCGCCTGAAGGATAAGCCCGACGGCAAGTTCATTGAAGTCACGGCCATCACGCCGACGCCGCTGGGCGAAGGCAAATCTACCACGGCCCTGGGCCTGATCGAGGGTCTCGGCAAGCTCGGCAAAAATGTCGGCGGCTGCCTGCGTCAGCCCTCCGGCGGCCCGACGATGAACGTCAAGGGCACCGCGGCCGGCGGCGGCAATGCGCTGCTGATCCCGATGACTGAGTTCTCCCTCGGCCTGACCGGCGATATCAACGACATCATGAACGCGCACAACCTCGCAATGGTCGCGCTCAACGCGCGCATGCAGCACGAGCGCAACTACAACGACGAGCAGCTGGCAAAGCGCGGCCTGAAGCGTCTGGACATCGACCCGAAGCGCGTGGAAATGGGCTGGGTGCTGGACTTCTGTGCACAGGGCCTGCGCAACATCATCATCGGCATCGGCGGCCCGAAGGACGGCTACCTGATGGAGTCCAAATTCGGCATCGCCGTCGGCTCCGAGCTCATGGCCATTCTCTCCGTCGCCCGTGATCTGAAGGATCTGCGCGAGCGCATCGGCAAGATCGTCGTTGCCTATTCCCGCAGCGGCGAACCCGTCACCACCGAAGACCTCGAGGTCGCCGGCGCAATGACCGCCTGGATGCGAAACACCATCAACCCCACGCTCTGCTATTCCGTGGAGCATCAGCCGATCCTGGTTCATGCCGGCCCGTTCGCCAACATCGCTATCGGCCAGTCCTCCGTCATCGGCGACCGTCTGGCGCTCAAGCTGTTCGATTACCATGTCACCGAGTCCGGCTTCGCCGCCGACATCGGCTTTGAAAAGTTCTGGAATGTCAAGTGCCGCCTGTCCGGCCTGACGCCGAACGTCTCCGTCCTGGTTGCCACAATCCGTGCGCTCAAGATGCACGGCGGCGGCCCGACGGTCGTGGCGGGTCGTCCGCTGCCGGCCGAGTATACCGAGGAAAACCTCGAACTGCTCGAAAAGGGCTGCGCCAACCTGTTCCATCACGTCAATACCATCAAGAAGTCCGGCATTGTCCCGGTCGTCTGCATCAACGAATTCTATACCGATACCGAAAATGAGATCGCCCTCCTGCGCAGACTCTGCAAGGAGCACGGCGTCCGCTGCGCCCTGTCCAACCACTGGCGCTACGGCGGCGAGGGTGCGCTTGAGCTGGCACAGGCAGTCATTGACGCCTGCGAGGAAAAGAGCGAGATCAAGTTCCTCTATCCGCTGGATATGCCGCTGCGGCAGCGCGTCGAGCGCATCGCAAAGGAAGTCTACGGTGCGGACGGTGTTGATTGGGCGCCGCTGGCAGTCCAGAAGGCCGAGCGCTTCGAGTCCGATCCGAAGTACGCCGACTACTGCACGATGATGGTCAAAACGCACCTGTCCCTCTCCGACGATCCCGCAAAGAAGGGCGTGCCCACCGGCTGGAGACTGAAGATCCGCGACATCCTCGAGTACGGCGGCGCGAAGTTCCTCTGCCCGATGGCCGGCACGATCTCCATGATGCCCGGCACCAGCTCCGATCCGGCCTATCGCCGCATCGATGTGGATACGGAGACGGGCGAGGTTTCCGGCCTCTTCTAAGCCACACAAAGCAGGTTTTGCGGGGGGCGGCGGCCCAAAGTGAGCTTACTTAACTCTACAGCAGGCGGCGGCGCTCCGCCGCCTGCTTTTCATTTTCAATAAGGAGAAACATCCATGGATATGACCACCAAGTCCTGCCGTGAATTTGTCACGGTTCTGGCTTCCAACGAGCCGGCCCCCGGCGGCGGCGGCGCTTCCGCGCTCGTGGCCGCGCTCGGCACGGCGCTCGGCAACATGGTCGGCGCGTTGACCGTCGGCAAGAAGAAATACGCGGACGTCGAAGAAGAGATCAAGGCGCTGATGAAAAAGTGCGACGAGCTCCAGACGCAGCTGCTCGATCAGGTCCCGGCGGACGCCGAGGGCTTTGCCCCGCTGGCGAAGGCCTACGGCATCCCGAAGGATGACCCCAGCCGCCCCGAGATCCTGGAAAAGGCCACGATCACGGCCTGCCGGGTCCCGATGCACATCATGGAGCTCTGCTGCGAATCGCTCGACTGCATCGCGACGTTCGCCGCGAAGGGCTCCCGCCTTGCCGTGTCCGACGCGGGCTGCGGCGCGACGATCGTCAAGGCCGCGCTTCAGGCCGCGTCGCTGAATGTGTTCATCAACACGAAGACGCTCCAGGACCGCACCGTCGCTGAGGAAATGAACGCAAAGTGCCTCGGCATGCTCGACAAATATGGTAAACTGGCCGACGAGATCTTTGAGACCGTCAAGGCCGGATTCTTCAAATGATCGGAGGAAACAACAATAATGGCAAAACAGCTGCTTGGCAAAGAAGTGACCGCTGCGATGAACGCGAAACTGCAGGAGCGCGTTGCGGCATTGAAGGAAAAGGGCGTCAGCCCGAAGCTCGCCATCGTCCGCTGCGGCGAGAACCCGTCCGACCTCTCCTATGAGAAGGGCGCGGAGAGCCGCGCCGCCCTCATCGGCGTGGAGGTGGAGAAGTTNNAGCCGTGCGGAGCTGATCGGCGTCGAAGTCGTGAAGTTTGTCCTCCCCGAGGACGTCACCAAAGAGGCCCTGCTCGCGCAGATCGACGCGATCAACGCCGACGACTCCATCCATGGCTGCCTGATGTTCCGGCCGCTGCCGAAGCACCTGAAGGCTGACCAGGACGAGATCTGCAACCGCCTCGCCGCGGCCAAGGACGTCGACTGCATGACAGATCTGTCCAACGCCGGCGTGTTCACCGGCAAGAAGCTGGGCTTCGCGCCCTGCACGCCGCAGGCCTGCATGGAGATCCTCGACTACTATGGAATCGACTGCAAGGGTAAGAACGCCGTCGTCATCGGCCGCAGCCTCGTCGTCGGCAAGCCCGCCGCGATGATGCTCATGGCCAAGAACGCCACCGTTACCGTCTGCCACACGAAGACTGTCGACGTCGCCGGTATCGCGCGCAAGGCCGACATTCTCGTCTCCGCCGCGGGCGTGCTGAACAGCCTGACGAAGGACTATGTCGCGCCGGGCCAGATCGTCATCGACGTCTCCATCAACTGGGACCCCGAGAAGCTCAACTCCAAGGGCGGCAAGGGCGCCATCGCGGGCGACGCGGTGTATGCCGAGGTCGAGCCGATCGTCGGCGCCATCACGCCGGTTCCCGGCGGCGTCGGCTCCGTCACAACGTCCGTGCTGATCGGCCACGTGGTCGAGGCCGCCGAGCGGACGCTTTGAAAAACAGGAGAGATGGCAGCACTGCGCAGCCCGGCAAATCCGGTGCAGCAGTGCGGTGCTGCCCCGGATTTGCCGCGGGAAACCGCGGCAAATTTTGAAAAAAGGGGAGAAAAACTTGAAAGAAAAAATTCAGACGCCGGAGCGGGCGATCCGCTGGATGTTTGCGGCTTTCATGCTGATCTGTCTGCTTGCCGCATGCGCGGTTCCGGATCGCAGCAATATGTTTGCCGGCCTTGCGCGGATCTGTACGCGTTCCGGGCAGACGGTCAAAAGCTACTTTGACCCCACCTACGGCGGCTTTTCCGGCACATTTCTGAATGCCGCGCTTGTCTGCGCAGCCTGCCTCGGTATCTACTGCCTGCCCGGCAGCAAGCCGGACGGCATTTCCGTGCTCGCGTTTTTCCTGACGGCGGGCTTCAGCTTTTGGGGCACGACCATTCTCAACATCTGGTTCTCGTTTGCGGGCGTCCTGCTCTACTGCGCTGCGACCAGGAAAACGCCGGGGACCACGGCGAATGCGTTCCTGTTTTCCACGGGCCTCGCACCGCTTATTACAGAGATGCTCTTCCGCTATCCGGGAGAGACCTGGCACGGCTTTACGGGCCTGGGTGTCCTTCTCGCGCTGGCCGTCGGCATCTTCATTGGCTTCCTGTTCCCGGCTGTTCTGCCGCACAGCCCACAGATGCACAAGGGCTACGATCTCTACAACGCAGCCATTCCGATCGGCCTGATCGCATTTTTCCTGCGGTCGCTGCTGTATAAGATCTTTACGCCCGCCCCGCCTGCTTCGGAAAACGTCGGCCTGAGCAACAGCTTTCCGCTGCTCTGCCTCCTGTTCTGCGGCGTGGTATTTGCTCTCGCGATCGTCTGGGGTCTGAGCCTCGGCGGCGGAAGATCTTATGGCGCGCTGCTGCGCGATACGGGCTACGGCGTCGACTTTGCATCCAAATACGGCTTCGGTGCCGCCGTGCTGAATTTTGGTGTCTACGGCCTGTTTGTCGTGCTCTATTACACGCTGGTCGGCGCGAACTGGAACGCTGCAACGCTGGGCTGCGTCTTCTGCATGGTCTGCTGCGCCTTCAAGGGCAGCCACCCGGGCAACGTATGGCCGATCATGCTCGGCTATGTAGCCGCAAGCTATCTTGCGCAGTTTGTCTGCGGTCTCACGGGAGCGGAGCATACGCTAATGGCGAACGCACAGGCCATCGTGATCGGCCTCTGCTTCGCCAACGGTCTGAGCCCGGTTGCTGGCCGGTACGGCTGGCTGG
Source organism: Clostridiales bacterium UBA735 (assembly GCA_002298695.1). GTDB lineage: Bacteria > Bacillota > Clostridia > Oscillospirales > Oscillospiraceae > CAG-170. The sequence continues at coordinate 9,438 of DBLB01000143.1, forward strand.
CCGGCATGCTGTTCGGCATGGCACATTATACGCTTGTCACCTGCGTTCCGCTGCTGCACGGTGCATTCTGCCTGTACAACGGCGGCTTCACCGCCGGCTTCGCCTGCTTCCTGTTCACCCCCGTGCTGGAGCATTTTTTCAAAACCCGCGAAGAAAGAGCAGCCTTGCGCATGCAGAAATAATCCCGTATAATAGAAAATACGAACTTCAGAATTTACTGGCGGGGGGAAAATATGAATTACACCAATGTCGTGGTGGCCGGAGGCGGCGTGCTCGGAAGCCAGATCGCCTTCCAGGCGGCGTACTGCGGCGCGGATGTGACAATCTGGCTGCGCAGCGAGGGTTCGATCGGCCGTACACAGCCGAAAATCGACGCCCTGAAGAAAACGTATATATCCGCCATCGAGGGCATGGCAGACGGAACCGGGCCGTGGTGCGCCGGCATCGCGGAGGAGGAGACGTTCGACAAGGCTGCCTGCCTAGAGCGGGTGGAGCGCGCCTATGCGGGTCTGAAGCTGGAGCTGGATCTGAAAAAAGCGGTCATGGATGCGGATCTGGTGATCGAATCCATGGCAGAAAACCGGAAGGACAAGATCGCGTTCTATGAAAAGCTGGCCCCGCTGCTCCCGGAGAAGACCGTTCTAGTGACGAATTCCTCCACACTGCTGCCCTCAGCGTTTGCAAAATATACCGGGCGGCCGGAGAAATATCTGGCGCTGCATTTTGCAAATTCCATCTGGAAGAACAACACGGCGGAGGTCATGGCGCAGCCGCAGACGGCAGAGAGATGCCTGGAGGACGTGCTGCAATTTGCCAATGAGATCCGGATGATCGCTCTGCCGGTGCGGAAGGAAAAGAGCGGCTATCTGCTCAATTCCATGCTGGTGCCGTTCCTGCTCAGCGGTCTGGACCTCTACGCGGCAGGCGTTTCGGATCCGAAGAGCATCGACCTGGCCTGGACACGGGGAACCGGCGCACCGAAGGGACCGTTCCAGATCATCGATACGGTGGGGCTGAACACCGCCTACAACATTGTGCATCAGTATCACAGTGTCCCGGGCCTCTTTTCTCCGCTGCTCCGGAAGATGATGCTGCCCTACCACTTCCGGGAGATGGAAGTGCTCCTGAAAAAGCACATTGACGAGGGAAAGCTCGGCATGTCCTCCGGAGAGGGCTTCTACAGTTACCGCTGAGACCCGCCGAACGGGAGTGCCGCTGCCATTTTGCAGAAAATGTACGGAAACCGATAAAATTTGGTTGACAAGTGGAGAAATATCCACTATAATAATCCGGTCTGCGGAAGCCGCAGACACGATCCTTGCCGCAAACGCGTTTTGCGGCCAAATGTCCAGAAGGAGGTGCAACAACAATGGCAAAACTTTCCGCTAAGTATGAGATCCTCTATATCATCGATCCCGCGCAGGGTGAAGAGGGTATCGCGGCTCTCGTGGAAAAATTCAAGGGCCTTGCAGAAGGCTACGGCGAAGTGACCAGCGTTGATGAGTGGGGCAAGCGACGTCTTGCGTATCCGATCAACGACCTGGTGGAGGGCTACTACGTCTACATGACCTGTGACGCCAAGCCCGAGATGCCGGCAGAGCTTGACCGTGTCTTCAAGATCACGGAAGGCATTCTGCGTTCCATCATCGTCGCCGTCGAAGAGTAAGGAGGCTTTTTCATGCTGAACCATATCGTTCTCATGGGCCGTCTGACTCGCGACCCGGAGCTGCGCCGGACCGGCAGCGGCGTCGCGGTCGCCTCGTTCACACTCGCCGTCGACCGCGATTTCGCATCGCAGGGCGGCGAAAAGGAAACGGATTTTGTCGACATCGTCGCATGGCGCTCCACGGCAGAGTTCGTCAGCAAGTACTTCACAAAGGGCCGCATGGCTGTCGTCTCCGGCCGGCTGCAGATCCGCAACTGGCAGGATAAAGAGGGCAACAAGCGCCGCAGCGCAGAAGTCGTGGCTGACAACGTCTACTTTGGAGATTCCAAGCGCGACGGCACGGCGCCTACGTCCGGCTTCGACCAGACGCCGCCGCCCGTCTCGTATCAGGCTCCGGCCAGCCCGGCCGCCTCGTCCGATTTCTCCGCGCTGATGGACGACGATCCCGACCTTCCGTTCTGATTATTTTTCCAGAGAGATACGAAGCTCTGCGTCCACGGGCAGATGTTTCTGCCGCCTGACGCAGAACTCCCACCACCAAGATAGGAGGATTCATTATGGCAATGGCTAATGATCGTGTCCATCCTCGCAAGCGCAAGAAGGTCTGCTCCTTCTGCGTCGACAAGGTTGCGCACATCGATTTCAAAGACACTGCAAAGCTCCGCCGTT
>DBLB01000162.1 GCA_002298695.1 Clostridiales bacterium UBA735
CGCGACGATCCACTGGGTCGACGCGGCCAACTGCATCGAGGCCGAGGTGCGCGAGTATGACAACCTCTTCTCCGACGCGCAGCCCGACGCCGCTGAGGATTTCCTCACCTGCCTGAATCCGGATTCGCTCCATGTGCTGACCGGCTGCAAGGTCGAAGCTGCACTCGTCGAAGAGGCGAAAAAATTCGACGCCGTAGAAAACCGCGCCGTAAAAAACGCCCCTGCATTCCAGTTCATGCGTCTCGGCTATTTCTGCCTCGACAATCAGGACTGCCGCGCCGACCATCTGGTCTTCAACCGCAGCGTCAGCCTGAAGGACAGCTTCAAGCCCGCAAAATAAAAATCGCCGCCTTGACAAGACGGCGGAATCGGATATAATGAAAGTACGAGGGACGCTGTGCTGCGGTTAGTCCCAGAGCTACAACAGAGAATTTGTTGACCGCCCGGGTCCTGGCCGGGCGGTCAACGCACGTTTATGGTGCATAAGTACAGCACAATGGCCGTTTCATCCACATCCGTACCACCTCCCTTACCGGGAAGTGACTAGCCGCGTGATCGCGCAGCGTCCCAAGGCCCTTAAAAAGGGCATATTTTTCATAACATAAGCCGCAAAACTTGTCAAATCATGTCAATCCCGGTTCCTTTTTTCAAAAGGAACCGGGATTCAGCGTTTTCAAGGCTTTCCGGCGGCGCAAGTGGAATTGCTGTTGACAAAATGCCGCTCATCTGCTATAACTGTACTATCACAATTGATACAGTTCGGAGGAATGCGGATGTTGCAATTGAATTATCGGGATCCGCGGCCGATCTATGTGCAGATCCTTGCGGAATACAAGCGGCTGATCCTGTCCGGCGCGCTGGAGCGCGGGGCGAAGCTGCCGAGCGTGCGGGAGCTGGCCGGGCAGCTGGCCATCAACCCGAACACCATCCAGCGCGCCTACCGCGAGCTGGAAGCGGATGGCTTCATCGTGTCCATGCCGGGAAAGGGTTCGTTCGTGGCAGACGCCGCTGATCTGGGTCGTCAGAAGCGGTTGGAAGCGGAGCATGCGCTGCACAGTGCCGCGGAAACACTCGCCGCGCTCGGCTATTCGGGCGCGGAGTTGGATGCGCTCTGGGCGCAAGTGAGAGAGGAGTTGGATCTATGATTCAGATACAGAATATTACCAAGACGTTCGACGGCTTCCGGGCGCTGGACGATCTGAGCTTTACCGTGCCGCACGGCGCAGTCTACGGCCTTGTCGGGCCGAACGGCGCAGGCAAGTCCACCGTGCTCCGCTGCATCACGGGCATCTACCGGCCCGATGCCGGTACCGTCTCGGTCGGCGGTCTGCCGGTCTGGGAGAACCCGGCGGTCAAACGCCGGATGGCCTTCATTTCGGACGATCTCTCCGCCCATGCGGGAGACTCGATCCGTGAGATGGCTGGATTGATGCGGAAGCTCTATCCCCGCTTCGACATGAGCCGTTATGGACAGCTGCGCGAGGTCTTCCAGCTCGATGAGAAAAAGCCGCTGCGCCGCTTTTCCAAGGGCATGCAGAAGCAGGCGGCCTTCTGGCTGGCCATCTGCGCAAAGCCCGATTATCTGATCCTCGACGAACCGGTCGACGGTCTCGACCCCGTGATGCGCCGCCAGATCTGGAGCATCATCATGGAGGACGTCGCCGCACATGAAACGACGGTCCTGGTCTCGTCGCACAATCTGCGCGAACTGGAGGACGTGTGCGACCATGTCGGCGTCATGCACCACGGAAAGCTCCTGCTCGAGCGGAGCCTTTCCGACCTGCAGGACAACATGGTCAAGGTCCAGCTGGTCACGGAATATCCGATCCCGGAGGCGCTGGACGTCGTACACAGCGAGCAGGTCGGCCGCATCCAGACGCTCATCGTCCGCGGCAATCAGGATACGGTACAGCAAATTCTTGCGCAGTGCCACCCGATGCTCTGCGATCTGCTGCCGCTGAGTCTGGAGGAAATTTTCATCTACGAGCTGGGAGGTGTCGACTATGACGTCAAAAACATCGTACTTTGAACCGGCGCTTTTCCTGCGCGGCCTGAAAAAGACGTTTCCGGTCTGGTGCGGCTATGTGCTGCTCTGGATCCTGTTCCTGCCGCTGAGCATCCTCAATCAGACCCAGTGGGACCCGGACGCATCTACCATCCGCGAACTCATCCTCTCCGGGGCCATCGCCTCGGTCGTCACGACGGCCATTCTCGCCCTTGCGCTGGCGTGGGTGCTGTTCCGCTTCCTGTTCCGGACGGCCACGTCCTACGACATCGCGGCCCTCCCCGTCCGGCGCGAGAGCCTGTTCCTGACGAATCTGCTCTGCGGCCTGGCCATCGCGCTCGGCGCGCATCTGCTCATCGCGCTCGTCACGTTCGGGGCCTCTGCCGTCATCGGCCTTCCGAACTTCGGCGCGTGCATGGAGCTTGTTGCCGCAGCGATGCTGTCTTTTGTCGGCTTCTTTGGCTTTGCGGTGCTGCTCTGCATCATCGTGGGCAATGCCGTCGCCATGCCGCTGATCTACATTGTGCTGAACTTCGCGGTCTACGTCGTGGTCCAGATCGGCACGGAGCTGCTCAGCAACTTCGTCTACGGCCTCGGCAGCGTGTCGGACGGTGTGCTCGACATCTCCATGATCCTCTCCCCGATCGTCCTTGTCTTCGCCGGCAACATTCAGATCATCTGGGGCTGGAACGCGGATTACACCGAGAAGGTCCGTGTCGACCTCGGCGGCTTCCCGTATTTCTGCATCATCGCCGCCATGGGCCTCGTCTGCGCGCTGCTGGCCTTCTTCCTCTATCGCAGGCGCGAGATGGAGCGCAGCGGCGACATCGTCGCCATCCGATGGCTGCGGCCTGTATTCCTGTATCTGTTCTCCATCGGCTGCGCACTCGTCATCGGTTATCTGCTCTCGATGTTCACGAGCAATACGGACTATAACTTCCCGCTCATGCTGGCGCTGCAGCTGGCGGGCGCGTTCCTCGGCTACTTCGCCGCGCAGATGATGCTGCAGAAGACCGCCCGTGTCTTCGCCAGCAAGCGCGCCTGGATCAGCTTCGCCGTGCTCTGCCTCGTGCTGGCCGGGACATTCTCCGCCGCCCGCTTTGGCTTCTTCGGTTACAGCCAGAAGGTGCCGGATTCCAGATGTGTCAGCTCCGTCTCGCTGCGCGGGACGCGCGTCACCGAAAAGGCCGACATTGAATCCGTCGTCGCCCTGCATCAGGAGATCGTCGACCAGCAGGAGACGCAGCTGTCCCTGCTCCGGCGCGAGCCCTATAACGGCCTCACCATCCAATTCGACTATGACATGCAGAACAGCAGCACGCTCCGCCGCAGCTTCACCATCGACAGCAGCAGCGAACTGGCTCAGCAGTTCGATACCCTCTACAACAGCCCCGGCTTCGTTCTCGCGCGCGAGGCCATCCCCGGTGAGCTGACGCAGAGCGATTTTGCCGGCGGCGTCATCCAGGGCTATGACAAGAACGGAGAGGCGTACTATTATAACCTCAGTCCAAAGCAAGCCTACGAGCTTTACACCACCTGCATCCTGCCGGATCTGACCGATTCTTCGATGGGCGAGCGGCACTACATCAACCTTCCAACGACAGAGGTCGTAGAAGCTCACGGATACAAAGGGTCTGACGGATCCGCCTGGACCAACATCTCCATTGAGCTGGATATGGCCGATTCCTGGGTGCCAAGCGATCTGCGTTCGAGCACCGTAGAGGCGACCTACGCGGCCGCTTACTGGTACGACCTCACAGCGGACGCCACGCGCTCCCTCGCCTACGCCGAGGCGCATGGCTTCCTCGTGCCCTGAGCGTGCAGCGAAAAAGATCCGCCGCTTGACAAAGCGGCGGATCTGGATATAATAAAAGTAACAAGAGGCGCTGCGACACGCGGTTAGCCTTATGTGCTAGTCAAAGATTATGACCGCAACCTTGGCTCGGGGGCGGTCATTTTCTTTTGCAGATCTGGTATACCAGACTGCAAATGCTCACGATCAAAATGCCGATCTGAATCAGTTCGGAATATGTAACCATGTGCATCACCTCCC
>DBLB01000034.1 GCA_002298695.1 Clostridiales bacterium UBA735
CCACTTCCTGGGGTACAGTTTAGACGTCCTCCAGCGTCAGATCGCTCCCGCTACTGTCAGCTGCCGGCTGCGCTGCCTGGTTCACCTCCTTCCGGTTCGTCAGGAAGCAGACCGCCAACACAGCGCAGAGCAGGATCGCTGCCAGGCTGATCCAGAATGTTGGTTTTTTATACTGCAAAACCCGCTTCACCCTTTCCTTTACCGCAATTTCTCCGAATGCCAGCGGACAGGTAAGCACAGCCGTCCCCTGCACGCTGCAATCCACCAGCGCGCGCGAATATGCCTTTCGGGTGTCCAGATTCACCGTCCGGATCACCCGCTCGTCACAGGCCAGCTCCAGATCGCGGCAGAAGCAGCGATAGGCCAGCCAGCAGAGCGGCTGGAACCAGTAGACGCAGAGCAGCAGATAACCCAGCGGCTTCCACCAGTGGTCGCGCCGCGCCAGATGCGCACGCTCGTGCGCCAATACGTACTGACGCGCGTCCTCCGGCAGCCCAGACGGCAGACAGATCTGCGGTCGAAGGACGCCGAGAATGAACGGCGACGGAACCGCATCGCAGAGCAGCACTCCGTCGTCCAGCGGCACAGCCTCGCGCAGCCGCCGCTTCGTCTGCCAAACCCGCACCAGCGCATAGAGCAGCAAGCCGCAGCAGCCGGCCACCCAGATGATTCCGGCAATCCAGATCCAGAGATAGAGCGGATTGGCGCTTGCCGGCTCTGCGGCACGAAATGCCGGTTCCATCAGGCGCTCGTTGAGGGCACGGTCGAGCGTCCCGATTCCGGAGGTCACGCACGGGATGGTGTCAAATTGCACTGTCTCCGGCGTGAGCAGCTCCGCGCTCGGCACAAGACTCCACACACTCTCGATTGGAACCGGAAACACAAGCCGCACCGCCGCAAGCGCCCACAGCAGGCAGCGCGTCCAGGCCGGACATTTTTTCAGCAGCGGCCGCAGCAACAGCAGCGCCAGCAGCATCCAGCCTGCGGCAGCGGCACGGTTGAGCAGGAACAGAAACACCTCGCTCATGACGGTTCCTCCGCCTGCGCGATCATCGCCCGCAGCTCCGCCGCCTCCGCTGCGCTCAGTCTGCGCCCGGCCGTAAACGCCGCCAGAAACGCCGGCAGCGACCCGTCAAACGCGTCCTCTACGAACTTTCTGCTCTGTTTTGCCTGAAATTCTTCCCGACTGATCTTTACCGTGACCGTACCGCCGTTGTTTTCAAACAATCCCTTTTCACACAGCCGCTTGATGACGGTGTGCGTCGTCGTCCGCTTCCAGCCGAATGCAGTTTCGGCAGCCTTGACCAGTGCAGAGGTCGTCACAGGGGCCATGTTCCAGATCATTTCGGCGAATTTCGCCTCGATGAGGCCCAATTGCAGCTCTGACATACCGGTTCCTCCTTTGTCTTGTTTTTGTCTACTGACTGTAGTCTCTTTGAGCATACTACACTATGTAGTCTCAAATGTCAAGTCTCTTTTTCTTTGGTCGGCGCGTCTTTACTTTCCGGGGTACGTCCGATATAATAGGTGCGAACGACATTGGGGGGATTCAGCATGGAGAAACTGGAGGCGCTGCGCCGCTATTTCGGTTATACAGCCTTTCATGAGGGGCAGGAGCGCCTGATCGACGCGATTCTGGCAGGCCGTGATGCGCTCGGCGTTATGCCGACCGGCGGCGGAAAAAGCCTCTGCTATCAGCTGCCGGCGCTGCTGCGCCCCGGTGCGGCGATCGTCGTTTCGCCGCTGATCTCGCTGATGAAGGATCAGGTGATGCAGCTGAAGGCCGCCGGAATTCCGGCGGCCTTTCTGAACAGTTCGCTGACGCCGGAACAGATGCGTCTGGTCTACCGGCGGATCTACGAGGGCGCATACCAGATCGTCTACGTTGCGCCGGAACGGCTGGAGGCACCGGGCTTTCTGGCCGCGGCAAAGTCCATCCGCATCTCGCTGCTGGCCGTGGATGAGGCGCACTGCATCTCCCAGTGGGGGCAGGATTTCCGCCCCAGCTATCTGCGCATCTCGGATTTTCTCGCAGCGCTCCCGGTACGGCCGCCGGTCGCGGCCTTTACGGCGACGGCAACGACCCGTGTCCGCAATGACATCCGCGAACAGCTGATGCTGCGAGATCCGGAGACCGTCGTAACCGGCTTTGACCGGCCAAACCTCTATTTCGAAGTGCAGCACCCGGCCAAAAAGGACGAGGCGCTGCTCCGTCTTCTGAACGCGCGCCGGGAAAAGAGCGGCATCGTCTACTGTGCGACCCGAAACGGCGTCGAATCGGTCTGCGCTATGCTGAAGCTGCACGGTTACGCCGCCACGCGCTATCACGCAGGGCTGGACGACGAGGAGCGGCAGCGGAATCAGGAGGATTTTATCTGTGACCGTTCACCGGTCATGGTCGCGACGAACGCGTTCGGCATGGGAATCGACAAATCCAATGTCAGCTTCATCATCCACTATAACATGCCGAAAAGTCTGGAAGCCTATTATCAGGAGGCCGGACGCGCCGGGCGGGACGGAAGCGCGGCAGAGTGCTTCCTGCTTTATGCGCCGGGTGACGTGCAGACGGCGAAATTTCTGATCCAGAGCGCCGCGGAAAACGAGGCGCTTTCGGAGGAAGACGTGCAGATCAATATGCGGGAAGATCTGCGCCGACTGGACGCGATGGTCGGCTACTGCAAAACGGACGGCTGCCTGCGCGGTCGAATCCTGGACTATTTCGGGCAGCAGCACGAGGCGCACTGCGGCAACTGTGGGAACTGCATGGGCGAATATGAGCTGCGGGACATCACCCGCGAAGCACAGATGATCCTTTCCTGCGTCATGCGCATCCGCAGTCAGCTCCGCTACAGCGTGGGCGCTGCGCTCGTGATGCAGACGCTGCGCGGCAGCCGGAGCGCGCGGGTCTTGCAGCTGCACCTTGACGAGCTTCCGACCTACGGCCTGCTGCAAGGCATGCCGCAGGAAACGCTGCGCCTGTATCTCGACGCACTGCTGGCGCAGAAGCTGCTTCGCCGTGACCCGGAGCACGAGACGCTCGCGCTCACGCAGGAAGCGCGCGCTGTGCTTTTTGACGGGCGGCCGATCTTCTGCAACGTCAGAAAGGAGGCACCGCCTGAAAAAGAGGCAGTGCCCGACGAAAGGCTGCTCCGGAGACTCAAGGCGCTCCGTCTGCGGCTTGCACAGCAGGCCGGGATCCCGGCGTTCATGGTCTTCAGCAACGCGACGCTGGAGGATATGGCGGCCAAAGCGCCGCGGACGATGACAGCATTTCTGGACGTCTCCGGCGTCGGCGAGGCGAAGGCCGAGCGCTACGGCGATGCGTTTCTGGCGCTGATCCGCGAGGCGATGCCGGAATCCTGAATCCCGTAAAAATGCCGCCGGCATACCGGCGGCATTTTGTTGTGTTTATGGTTCGATTTCTTCGCAGCGGACGGCGATTCTGGACTGACCGCCTACGGTACACGTGAACAGCGTCAGCGCCCAGCCGCTCTCCGTCATGGCCGGAACGGCGTCCGGCGCAAGGACTTCCAGATCAGCCACCTGATAGGAAAACACATTGCCGTCCACATCGGTGAACGTGACGGCGTCCCCGGCGGTCAGCTGCTTCAGATCGGCGAAAAAGCTGCTGTAGTTATGGCCCGCAATGACCAGATTTTTTTGATATGCAGAACCGGAATAGCGGCACGGCGCGACGGCGAGGTTGTCATAGCTCCACTCGCTGAGCACCGGCAGCTCCAGCGAGAGCGCCGGAATCTGCAAAACGCCGAGATACGCGCGCCCGTCGACCGTCTGCACCGGCATCTCCATCTCCGGATGCAGCACATAGTCCGGCTGCGGCGCCGGAGCGACCTCCGCCGCCTCCCCTGCCGGGATCGTCTGCGCCGCTTCCGGCTCCGGAAGCAGTGTTTTCAGCGCAGCCTCCGCAGCTTCGCCCGCAGCCGAATCCTGCCGCAGATTGAAGATTGTCAGTCCCAGCGCCGCGGCCAGAAGCAGAATGCCGAGCAGTGTCAGAAGTCTGGATGCCCGTTTCATGCCATCCCCCTCATTGCACCCGGCCAAACTGCGCCAGCGGCCAGACGCGGAACAGGATTTTTCCGACGATCTGCTCGTCGGAGACGCAGCCGACGCTGCTGTGCCGCGAATCCACCGACGTCGAACGATGGTCGCCCATGCAGAACCAACGGTTTTCCGGCACCTGATATGGGAATTCGAGATCGCAGTCGCCGAGGGCCTTTTCCGTCAGATACGGTTCTTCCAGCAGCTTTCCGTCCACATAGACGTTGCCGCTTTCATCGATCTCGACCCACTGGCCGGGCCCTGCAATGCAGCGCTTGACGAGGATCTTGTTCCCGAGGTAAAACGCGACCAGATCGCCCTGCTTCCAGTCGGTCCCTTTGACCGAGAGCACGATATCGCCCTCTTCCAGCGTTGGCGTCATGGAGGTTCCGTAAATTTGCAGCACCGGCATCCAGATCGTGGCCACCAGCACGGCAAGCGCCGCCGCCACGACCAGTGCGGCAATCGTGCTCCAGAGTGTCCGGCGATAGCGGCTCCGGTAGCGCAGACGCTTTCGCTCGGCTTCGATTTCTTCCATGGACGGAATGGTAACGGGCTGTTTGGGTTTTGCCATGGCTGTCCCTCCGACTTTCAGATACTTGCTATTATAACAGCGTGTCGAAAAAGTCTTTTCGCCCCGCTGCTCTGTCTCAAAACTGCATTTTGCAGTTTTTTGATAGTCTCATAAAACAATCTGCCCGCCGGCGCAAGTCAGACAGTGAAGATGATCGGTCTGCCATCGCAGAACAGCTTGCCGCCGCGTACCTCGACGTTTTCGTCGTCGATGAGGTTGACGTAGCAGCCGTCCGGCACGCCGACCGTGACGTCCGCTTCCAGCGCGCGGAGTGAGAACACGCCGAGGAAGCGGCCCTTGCCGCCGCCGCGCTCGAGGATCGCGATCTGATGCTCATCGTCGGCCTTGGCCCAGAAATAGTCCGAGGCGCCGAAGCGCTGCTTGACATCATAGAGGCGGCGCAGATAGGCGCTGAGGTCGTGCCCGGTTGCGCGGTCGATCGGCTCGCGCTCGAACAGGCTCGGCAGATGATCGTCCTCGAATTCCTGTCCGGCGTAGATCAGCGTCGTGCCCTTTTCGAAATAGAGCATGGCGGTGAAGTTTTTCAGCGACGCCTCATCGCGCACGGACGAGGCAATGCGCGGCTGGTCGTGATTCTCGAGGAAGCGGAGCTTGTTGTAGTTCGCGGGGTACGTGGCCTCCTGGAAATTGACCATGTCGAGATAGTGGCTGAGCGAAGCCTTCCCGGCGAGATACCGGTCGAACGCTTCACGGACGTCGTATTCATATTCCATATCGAACGCGGAGAAGGCGTCATAGTCCAGCGCGGAATAGACGCCGCTGCGGCGCGCGAGGCAGCCGTAGCTCTGGTGGACGGTCTCGGCCAGCCAGATGCAGTCCGGGTTGACCTTCGCCACGGCCTGCCGCGCGGCCAGCCAGAATTCGACCGGCACAAACGACGCCACATCGCAGCGGAAGCCGTCAACGATCTGCGCCCACATCACGAGCGACGCGATCTGATAGGCCCAGAGATCGCGGTTGCGGTAGTCGAGGTCGATGACGTCCGACCAGCTGCCCATCTTGTTGCCGGGCCTGCCGTCCGGGCTGTGGTAGAAGAACTCCGGGTGCTCAGCGTAGAGTGTGGAGTCCGGCGAGGTGTGGTTGTAGACCACGTCGATCATGCACTTCATGCCGCGCTTATGAATTTCGTCCACGAGCGCCCTGAAATCGTCCATCGTGCCGTAGGCAGGATTGACAGTGCGGTAGTCGCGGTTGGCATACGGGCAGCCAAGGCTGCCTTTTTTGCCCACAACCCCGATCGGATGGATCGGCAGAAACCAGATGATGTCCGTGCCGAGGGCTTTGATGCGGTCAAGATCGGGAATGACGGCGCGGAACGTGCCCTCCGGCGTATGGGCGCGGACATAAACAGAGTAAATGACCTGATTTTGCAGGCAGGGATCGGTATTGACAGCCATAAAAACAGCCTCCCAATGAAAATAACGCAGAAATTTTAACACGTTTTCTGGAAATTGCAAGTAGGAAATCACAGCAGTTTCTCTGAAATTCCCCCGCGCGGGACGAACGAAAACCGCAGCTGCCATGTGACCTGTTCCGCCGGTGTGAAATAGAGGCTGGAATAAGCCGTTCGGCCCTCCGACGGCGCGCCGCCGGACACAAAAATGCTGGTTGGGCCATCCTCACCGCCGATGATGCCGATGCACGCCGCGCCATTGACCGGCACTTCGCCAGAGCTGCTTTCCGGAATCTTCAGCCGTGGCGGATCGGTGGGGGCTGTGTCCCGGAGTTGCAATTCGTTGGACGGCAGCTCCGGCGAGACGGTATACTCCAGCCGCAGGCAGTGCGTCGGATATTCCTGAAATTCCGGCAGGCCGGAGATATCCAGCGTCTCCGGCGCGAGAGACAGAACGGTGAGCGTATGGTTCGTCCCGGTCACCGGATGCGTGAATGAAACGGTCTGCCCCGGATGAGCTGTGAACCGCTGGCCGTTCTGCCAGACGGGATCGGCGGCGAGCGTCAGCGTAAGCGTTTTGATCTCCTGTCGCCGCCTCCACGGGAAATGGAGCCGCCAGAGCTGCCAATGCACAGTCGGGTCGAGCGCGTAATGCGCAAGCACGGCCTGTTCTGCCAGATTCTGTTCCGCGTCCGGCCTCCAGGCAAAGCCGCTGATGCCTTCGCCGCGGAGAAAGCGGCCATTGACGAGAAGTTCGGCATGGAAGCTGTCGTGGAACGGCGATTCCAGCAGGGCCTGTTCCGCCTGTTCTGGCGTCAGGCCCGCTTCCTCCAGCGGCGTCCATTTTTCAAGGAATCCGCGGACATCCTCCGTCGGGACATGCTTGGCCAGATCGAGCACGAGGCCCTTCGCACAGCTGTAGACACTCAGCGCCTGCCAGTCCGCGTCGCCCCAACGGAAGCAATGGCCGAGCGAAATCTCCACGCCCGGCTTTCCGCGTCCGCGCATGGCCAAGAAATTCCTGCCGTATAACACGCGCCAGTCCTGCATAGGGTCACTCCTTACAGTTTTTCTCCAGGCAGACGAGGTCGATGCTGCGGATGGCGTTGAAATCGCAGTGGACGATGTCGGCCTCGCGGTAGCCGAGATGGGCGTAAAGCTGCCGCGCGGCGGCGTTTTTCCGGTTGGTATCCATCCGGAGATACGGGCAGCCGTGTGCGCGGGCGTAGTCCTCGTAAAAGGCGACAAACTGTCTGCCATAGCCGTGCCCCTTCCACGCCGGTTCGACAACCAGCGTGTGCAGCACCATCACCTGCTCCGGTGCGGCGGAGAAGGACCAGTGCGCCCTGGCGTAACAGTCCACCTGCACCTGGTTGATGCGCGCGGCGGCGACGATCGCGCCGCCGTCCTCCATGACGTAGAGGTCGTCCGCAGCGAGGGCTTCTCGCGCGGTCTCTTCGGTGGGATAGACGCCGCGGACCCAGCCGATGGTCGTCTCGCCGCGCTCTTCAAGGTCGTGCGTATGATCGTAGATGGCGGTGATCGCGGGGATGTCCGCCGCAGTTGCTTTTCGGAATGCAGACATGGGAAAAACTTCTTTCTATTAAACTGCCTTCATGCTACCACACGCGGCGGCTCCTGTCAATCATTGACGGGATGCGCTTCCGGTGGTATCATGTTCGCAAAAGGAAGGTGAGTTTATGGAACTGCAAACGCCGCGCCTGCTGCTCCGTCCGTGGGAGGAATCGGATGCCGAGGCGCTCTATGAACTGGCAAAGGATCCGGACGTCGGCCCGGCGGCGGGATGGAACGTCCACAAGGACGTGGAGGAAAGCCGCGAGATCATCCGTACCATCCTATCCGTGCCGGGGACGTTCGCGATCCTTGGACGGCGGGGCGGCCTGCTGCGCGGCAGCTGCGGCTTCTTCCCGACGCGCGCCGCCGGCGCGGCGAAGGGCGACCTCGAAATCGGCTACTGGGTGGGCAAACCCTTCTGGGGCCGGGGCATCGCACCAGAGGCCGTGGAGGCGCTGCTGGCCCACTGCTTCACGGAGCTTGGCGCGGAACGCGTCTGGTGCGCATACTTTGACGGAAACGAAAAATCGCGCCGCTGTCAGGAAAAATGCGGCTTTCTGCCGCATCACACGGAGGAAAATGTCTTCTGGGCCGCGACCGGCGAAACTAAAACCGAGCATTATACGCTCCTGACGCGCGGGCAGTGGCTGGCGCATCGGCATACGGAGGTCTGAACCATGGCGACGACAAAAGAATTTGCCGATTCCGTCTGTATGCGTCTCGTGCCGTTCGGCGACGTGCGCAGCCGGAAGATGTTCGGCGAATACATGATCTATGTAAATGAAAAGCCGATTCTGACGCTCTGCGACGAGCGGGTATTTGTGAAAAAGCTGCCGCAGGTCGCGGAACTGATGGCGGACGCCGCGTGCGGCTATCCCTACGAGGGCGCAAAGGAGGCGTATCTGCTGGACCTGGATGACGAGGCGCTGCTGCACCGTCTGATTCCCCTGCTGGTGCAGTATACGCCCCTTCCGAAGCCGCGCAGACGCACCCCCGCTGAGGGCTGAACCGACCGCCCTTCTGACGCACAAAAAACGTCCGGATTTCTGAAATCCGGACGTATTATGCAGGATATCCTTACTTTTCGACGACCTCAAGCAGCTCCATCGGACATGCCTTGGCGCAGATCCCGCAGGCGATGCACTTCGAGGCGTATTCCGCCGTTTCGGCCTTGACCATCACGCCGAACGGACATGCCTCCTTGCACTTGCCGCAGCCGGTGCAGAGCTTCCTGTTGACGATGTAGACACCCTTCGCATTCTGCGTGATGGCGCCGTTGGGACATGCCTCAGCGCACTTGCCGCACTGGACACAGAGCATGGGCTTTGCGGTGCCCTTGCGGTCGACGATCCGAAGGCATGCCTTGTCCGGATCAAACTCCTTGTAGAACGCGTTGGAACATGCGCGGACGCACTCGAGGCATGCCATGCAGGCGACGCCCTTTTTTGCGGTCAGTTTTTTCATGGGTACGACTCCTTTGTTTTTTAGTTTCATTATTATACTAACTTTTTTCAAAAGAATCAATGTTTTTACAAAAAATCCGTGCAGATTGCATAACGCCGCGCAGGCCGGACATACTACCGCTATCGACAGAATCTGATTCCTGGGAGGTTTATGATGAAACGCATTTGCATTTTGACCCTGGCTGTCTGCCTGCTGCTGACCGCGCTCTGCGCATGCAGCGCCACCGGCCGCATTGAGGATCCCTATTCCGGCTACAGCAACGTCTCCACCACGCCGGACGGCCGCGTCAACGGTACAAACGACGCCTACTACGGCAGCGGCCGCACAAACAGCCAGACCTACACCGGAACGCAGCGCGGCACCGGCATGGCCGGCGGCCGATAAGCAGACAGCCGGGAAGCGCAGACCTGCGTTTCCCGGCTGTTTTATGTTTCCGGAAGTTTCGGAATTTCAATACTCCGCACCAGGCGCGCACCGTCCGGCTGGAAGCCGAAATACCGGAAAAACCCGTATGCCTGATGTGCTTCCGGCACGGAGACCGTCAGCAGCCGGACGCCGGCCCGCCGCAGCTCGCAGACGGCGCAGCCGATCAGCTGCTCGCCCAGCCTCCGGCCGCGGTACGCCGCGTCCAGTTCCAGCTCGCAGATCTCACCCACGTCCTCCCCGGCCTTTTCAAACCGGACGTGCCCGACCGGCGTATCACGCAGGAGCGACGTAAAGCAGCCCTTCCCCGTCTGCCGGAACCACATATTGAAGTCCTGCCCTTCTCCGCCCTTCCGCCACCATTTCTGGCGTTCAAACGTGGAAATTTCCGGCGGCAAATGCGAGGCGTCGTTCAGAAAATCGATCTGAAACGCGCTGTTTTCGTATGTCAGCCGGGAAACGGCGGTGTTGTCACAGTACGGCGGCGTCTGCCCGCCCAGCAGCACCGACTGCACGCCGCGCAGCACGCAGCCGTGGGAAAAAACAGCCACCGTCCTGCCGGCGTTCGCCTCCGCAATTTCGCGCAGCGCCGCAAGCGCACGGGCCGTATACCGGTCGAAGGTCTCGCCGCCCTCGACCGACCAGTGACGGATGTCGTGATTGAACTGCTGCATGCGCTCCGGTTCAAACTGTTCCAGATACCCGAACGGCACATTCTCCCAACGGCCGAGGTGCACCTCCCGCAGCCGCGGATCCGGATGCAGCGAAAGCTGTTTCGGCACATAGACGGCCGCAGCCGTACGGCACGTCCGATAGAGGTCGCTGGCGTAACAGGCATCGACCGGGATCTCAGCAAAGCGCCGCTCCAGCGCCGCGATCTGCCGCAGGCCGTTCGGTGTGACCAGTGAATTATACCAGCCATCGATGCGGCGATAAGCGTTCCCCTCCGCCTCGGCGTGGCGGATCAGATACAGCGTCGTCATCTCAGAGCACCGTGACATAGCCCAGGATCTGCTCGCGCATCTTCAGCGCGGCGTCGCGCGCGCACTGCCGATAGTCGCCGCTCTCCTGCCGCTGCCATGCATAGAGGATGCTGCGCCCCGCCATAACGGCCGCGCCGTGCCCCAGCTTGTCAAATGCGTACTGTACGTCCTTCGCGCTGCCACCCTGCGTACCGTAGCCAGGCACGAGGAAGAACAGCCGGTCATATTTTTCGCGCAGCGAGCGCAGCACGCCGGGGTTCGTCGCTGCCGCGGCAATGCCGATCTCGGCGTAGCCGAATTTGCCGAAACGGTCAAGGCTCCACCGCATGGCAAGGTCGGCCATGACCTGATAGACCACCCGGTCGCCGGAGAGCAGATCCTGCACCTCTCGCGCAGATTTGTTCGAGCTGCGGGCAATGACAAACACATTCTTCCCGTCGCTGCAATATTCCGTGAACGGCTTGACCGAATCGCTGCCGAGATAGCCGGTCATGAGCACGCCGTCGCAGGCATAGGGCGTAAACGCCTGTTCGCCGACCTGAATTTTCCCGAAGCACGCGCGCGCCATCGCCTCGGCGTTCAGCGCCACGTCAGCGCGCATCAGATCAAGCAGAACATAATATCCCAGAGAACGTGCATGCGCAAGCACATCCTCCATCGCCGCCACGCCGTCGGAACCAAGCGCCGCAAATGCGCCGCTGACAATGCTGACCGCGGGTACGATGTCCTTCAGCGCATCCAGAATGCCAATGGAAAACTGCCGGTAGCCCTCCGCCGCAGCGCGGAGCGTATCGCCGTACTGTGCATGCGCAGCGTCCTTCACCGCCATCGGCAGATCCAGCACCGACGGCGCGATACAGATCATGCTCGGATTTTTTGTTTTTCTGATTTTCGCCTGCAATACATCGATCGACATGCGGTTCCCTCCTTATTCTTTGCATCCAGTATAGCATAAATTTGCAGAAATGAACAGAAAAATATGGCTTGTGTAGAATTTGCGGACCTGCGGCATACTGACTGCGAAGGGAGATGAGCGTATGCAGGTAAAAAGTTTTCTTCTGACCATGGGTGCGGGCATCGCCGTCGGCGCGCTTGGCGCGATGATGCTGCCGAAAAACAGCGAGGTCTACCAGTTCGCCAGCGATGCGGCGGACACCGTGAAGCAGGAAGCTGAGAAAGCCATTCAGTCCTTTTCCAATTGAGTGAAAAAAAGATAAAATAGGTCTTGCATTTT
>DBLB01000132.1 GCA_002298695.1 Clostridiales bacterium UBA735
GATCAAAATGGCAAACACGACGCCGTCCTTCCAGACGGAAAGGTTGACCGCGGAAACGAGAGCCTCCAGCAGGCCGATGGCAAAGCCGCCGATCATCGCACCGGGGATGGAACCGATGCCGCCGAGCACCGCCGCAACGAATGCCTTCAGGCCGAGCATGGAACCCATTGTCGGAGAAGCCTGCTGATATGCGCAGAGATACAAGACCGAACCGATGCCGGCCAGGGCAGAACCGATGGCAAATGTGAACGAAATAGTCTTATTCAGGCTGATACCCATCAGCTGCGCTGCGCCCATATCCTCGGACACCGCGCGCATCGCTTTGCCAAGCTTGGTTTTCTGAACAGTCAGTGTCAACGCGATCATGGCAACGATCGTCACGACAACGGTCAGCACCGCTGCCTTGCTGATTTTCAGACTGCCGAGCACGAACTGACCGGTGACGATCGGATCCATACTCTTTGTGTCTGCGCCGAACAGCAGCTGCGCACCGTTTTCAAGCAGGAACGAAATGCCGATGGCCGTGATCAGCAGGCTCAGACGCGGAGCCTTACGCAGCGGCGTGTAAGCGACCTTTTCAATAACGACGCCGAGAATGGTGCTCGCGGCAATGGCGATCACGACGGAGACGAGCGGATGCAGATGGAAGGTTGTCATGGCGTAATACGCGGCGTAGGCACCGACCATGATGATATCGCCGTGCGCGAAATTCAGAAGCAGGATAATGCCGTAAACCATGCTGTAGCCGAGCGCGACCAGCGCATAAATAGAGCCGGTCTGCAGGCCGTTCAGGATCTGGGAAAACAGCAATGCCATAGGAGGTTCCTCTCTTTCCTCTTGATTGGTGTGCTTGCGGACACCCGATGGATGCTGCCGTCTTGGCTGCCGGAGGCATCCATCCGATGTCCGCCGGGTCCGACACGGGTCTCCCCGCGCCGGACCGTTTGGACAGGTTTGTTATTTTTTAAATGATGTTTGCGATTTCACGCTGAACGCGGTGCGGATGATGCTTAGTACATCTCCTTATAAACCTCGTCGCCGCCGGTCAGCTCGATGATGGCAACGGACTTGATGGGGTTGTTGTCGTCATCGAACGAATAGGAACCAGTAATGCCTGCAACACCATCCATGTTTTTGATGGCGTCGATGACGGCCTGCTTGTATTCGTCGGTGCCGGCGGTCAGGCCCTGCTCTTCCGCAGCCTGCAGGCCGTAGGCCATGATCATGGCAGCGTCATAAGCGAGCGGCGCAAACATGTTCGGAACAGTTTCAACATTGTAAGCAGAGCAGTAATCTTTCTCGAACTGGGCAACGCTCTCGGTGCCGGGGGCATAGCCGGAGCAGTAGAGGGAGCCTTCGAGGTCTTCCGCGGAGGCGTAATCCTTGACGGAGCCGAAGCCGTCGCCGCCGAGGAACGTCGCCTCACAGCCGGCCGCGCGGGCAGCGGAGATGGCCAGGCCAGCTTCAGCGTAGTAGATCGGAGCAAAGACAACGTCGGGGTTCTTGGAGGCGATGTTTGTCATCTGGGCCTTGAAGTCCTTGTCGCCCTCGGCGAATGCCTCGGTGTCGACAATCTCAAGGCCAAGCTCTTCGGCCTTCGCAACAAATGCGTCCTTCAGGCCTTCGGAGTAGTCACTGCCGGTCTGGAAGAAGACGGCTGCGGTCTTGGCGCCGAGCTTTTCAACAGCATAGCTCGCCATCTTTTCGCCCTGGAACGGGTCAATGAAGCAGGCGCGGAACACATTCGTGCGGACTTCGCCGGTATCTTCCATGACGGTAACGCCGGTCGCGGTCGCGGAAGCGGTGATCTGCGGCATATTGTCTTCATAGGTCGCGTCAGCCAGTGCAATGGTGGCACCGGTCAGAACGGAGCCGATGACAGCGGTAATTCCGTTTTCCTTGGCCAGGTTGTAGGAGTTGACAGCCTCAACGCCGTCGCCCTTGTCGTCATACTCGAGAACCTTGACGGTCTTGCCGTTGATGCCGCCGTTTGCATTCAGCTGATCGAAATACAGCATGACGGCGTTGCGCACGGGGATACCGTACTGGGCATAGTCGCCGGTGGTGTTGCCGATGAAGGCGATGGTGATCTCGCCGCCCTCGGAAGAGGTGTCGGAGGAATCGGAGCTGGTGTCCGCGGTGTTGTCAGCCGCAGTGTCAGCGCTGGTGTCGTTGCTGGTGGTGGTGCTGGATTTGTCGCCGCAGGCTGTCAGACAGCCGAGCAGCATGACAACTGCCAACACGAGACTGAGGAGCTTCATCATTTTTTTCATTTTCGTTTACCTCGCTTTGTGTTTGATTTGCTTTTTATCGCAACCGGTGACCCGGTTGTTTGCCATTCAAAAAAGCGGCTCTGCAAAAAGCAGAACCGCTTCAAATCCTCTGATCCCAGCCCTAGGCCGTCTCAGAAATCCGCGCGAATACGCTTTTTGCACTCCCCTGCTTGTTCCATACAAGCAGGCCAATAATCATCAGAACGGTAATCAGTACAAGCGCCAGCAGGCCAATCAGGCCGGCAAGGCGCAGAACTGCCGCCAGAACCAGTACAACAAAAAAGGACACTGCGCACATAGCAGTGTCCATAGAAAGAATTTCAGATGCAGATGCAGCTTCCATGCAGGCGCTGCAAGTGGCCGGTGCGCACGTTGCGGCATCGGCATGAGCAGTATTCTGTTTCATCATGAACTGAGTCATCGTGTGCACCTCCTTGAAATGATGGTCTCATTATACCCGCTTGCTTTAGCGATGTCAAGTGCTGAAATATGAAAAATCACCCGAATTCCGGCAGCAGTTTTGTTATAAATATACAAACGAGCATTCTCCTGGGCGCCACCCGTTGCGAAACTGCACCGCTTCAGACGCAAAATAGCCGCCAAAGCTTGCATTTTCTGTCGCTTTTTGCTATGATAGCAGCATCTTGGCGGGATTCCCGCCATTTTTAAGGTGTGTGATTTATACTATGGAGAAGAAAAAACGTCGCTGGGGCGACCGGAAAGACGGCGTGCTGCTGCGCGATCTCGACGGCATGCACTTCATCACGCCGCTGATCTACCCGAACCGCTGCGACAACGAGGCGTACATTTCCGAGACCATCGATCTCACGAATATCAACGCCTATCTCAAACAGAAAAACGAGACCGAGACAGAATTCCCCTATACGATGTTCCATCTCATCGTCGCGGCCCTGATCAAGACGATCACGCTGCGGCCGAAAATGAACCGCTTCATTGCAAATAAGAACTTCTATCAGCGCAACGAGGTCTCCGCCTCCTTTGTCGTCAAGAAGCAGTTTGCCGACAACGCGGCTGAGGCGCTCGCCGTCATCCATGCAAAGGACAATTCCACGTTGGAGACCATCCACGAGGATCTGCGCCACCAGATCCTCGACTGTAAGGACACCAGCAAAATCGACTCCTCGACCGACAGCATGGACTTTTTCAACAGTTTGCCCCGCTGGCTCGGCAAATTCATCGTCTGGATCCTCACGCGGCTCGACGTCCATGGCATCGTCCCCGCCAGCCTCATCGAGACTGACCCGTATTACTGCTCGGTCGTTCTTTCCAATCTCGGCTCCATCAAGCTGAAATCCGGCTACCATCATCTCACGAACTGGGGCACCTGCTCCATCTTCTGCATCATCGGTGAAAAGTCGAAGCGTCCGGTCTTCCGCGAGGACGGCACATTCGAGATGCGCGAAATGCTCGATCTTGGCCTGACCATCGACGAGCGCTTGGCTGACGGCTATTACTATTCCAAGACCATTCGTCTGCTGAAAACGCTCCTTGAAAATCCGGAGCTTCTTGAAACTCCTGCTGCGCAGGAAGTCGATTATTGACAAGCAAACAGCGTCTCCACGAAGGAGACGCCGGTTCTTATTGTTTTCCGATGAATTCCAGCACACATTCCCGCAGACGCCGGATATTCTCCGGCATTGTTTCACGCAGATGCAGACCCATGCCGAGCTCACGCCCCGTGCGCGGGCAGATCGGTAGGACCTTGACGCCGTTCGTCCGTCCGCGGATCATCATCTCCGCCATCATGGAGATCCCGAGGCCCTTACCGACCATGCGGATGACCGTTTCGTCGTCGACGTGGCAGGGGCGGAGGACCGGCTTTACGCCATTCTGCGCAAATGCCGCGCAGATGTCCACGTCAAACCGCCCATATGGCATCAGGAATTCTTTCCCGCTGAATTCTTCAATTGGAAAGCTTTCCATTCCCTCCGTGGGGTAATCCGGCGGCAGGATCGCATACATCATATCGTCGCAGAGCGGCGTCCAGTCGCAGGAAAATCCGCTCTGTTTTGCGGCAAAAATCACATCCGTCTCCCATTTTTCCAGCAGTTCAAACGGTTCCAGTGCATGGTCGACCATCCGGAGATCCACGTCGATCTCCGGGCAGACGCGCCGGAACCGATAGAGGATCTCCGGCATCCAGTGCATGGCAATGCTCGCATAGGCCGCAATGCGGATGGTTTCTGTTTTTTTCTCCGTGATTGCGGAGATCTGGTTTTCCAGCTTTGCGTTCGCACGCAGAAACTCCCGGATGGACGGCATCAGCACCTCCCCTTCCCGTGTAAGTGAGATACCGCTCCGGTCGCGCCGGACGAGCGTCAGACCGATCTCCCGTTCCAGGCTGTCCACCAGATGCGTCAGCCCGGACTGTGTATACCCAACCACCTCCGATGCCTTTGTGAAGCTCCCGAGATCTACGGCCGTCATCAGAATTTCCAGCTTCTTGCTGTCCATATGAGTCCTCCTCCCCTGCTTATCTATTACAGACTGTCATATAAGTATTATAATCACGCGGTTCCATTTTGCAAGCTAAACATTTACAATGAGGCTATCATGTAAGGAGCTGATTTCCAATGACGATGAAAAAATTAACGTTCAAACAGAAGATACTTGTCGCTGGGACGCTGTTCGGCATGTTCTTCGGCGCCGGCAACC
>DBLB01000096.1:0-752 GCA_002298695.1 Clostridiales bacterium UBA735
AGTCGCAGACGATTTATTCAGATGTTCCCTAGTTCCCTTGATGTCAACCTCGCTTTTCCGCTCGCTTACGCAGCCCACATTCTCAAACGGCCAAAGCCCCTTCCGATGTGAGCGTTTTTCGATTTGTGGATATCTTTTATTATGACTGGTTATGCGGATTCGCCTGCGATTTTCCTGAAATCCGGCCGAGCTCTTTGGAAACACTCTGAAATCCACTTTACTTTTTGACGCTATCATGATATAATGAAGCAAATTTTTGAAATGAGGTGCTCTTATGGCATATGCTGTAAAACGGATCGGTGTGCTGACCTCCGGCGGTGATTCCCCCGGAATGAACGCCGCAGTTCGCGCTGTGGTGCGAACGGCAGATCTGCTTGGAATTGACTGCATCGGCATCCGGCGCGGCTATAACGGGCTCATCAACGGCGATTTTGTCAAACTGGACGCAGACAGCGTGTCCCACATCATCAATCGCGGCGGTACAATCCTGTATACAGCCCGCAGCGAGGAATTCCCGACCGAAGAGGGCCAGCAGAAAGCGGTTGCGACCTGCAAGCTGCTCGGGCTGGACGGCATCGTCGCCATGGGCGGCGACGGCACGTTCCGTGGTCTGCTGGAGCTGTCAAAGCACGGCATCTCCGTCGTCGGCGTTCCTGCAACCATTGACAATGACATCAGCTGCACCGACTATACCATTGGCTACGACACGGCAGCCAACACCGCGGTCGAAGCCATTGACCGGCTGCGCGATA
>DBLB01000096.1:812-4377 GCA_002298695.1 Clostridiales bacterium UBA735
GAGGTCATGGGCCGCAACGCCGGTCATCTTGCACTCTACGTCGGCCTGGCGACCGGCGCTACGGCAGTTCTGGTGCCGGAGAAAGAGTTTGATTTCCAGCGTGACGTCGTCGAGCGCATTCGCCTGGCCAGACTCAGCGGCAAGACACATTTCATGATCATAGTGGCCGAAGGCGTTGGCAGCGCACTGAAGATCGGTGATCAGATCCACGAGGTGCTTGGCCTCGACCCGCGTGTGACCATTCTGGGCCATATCCAGCGCGGCGGCACGCCGTCGGCACGCGACCGTGTGATGGCGACCAGCATGGGCTACAGCGCCGTCATGGCGCTGGCCGAAGGCAAAACAAACCGCGTCATCTGCTCCCAGGGCGGCCATATGGTCGACCTTGACATCCTTGAAGGTCTCAGTATGAAGAAGAGTCTCGATTCACAGCAATACGAGGCCATGGAGGCCATGACCGGCATCGGCAACTGAGCGTCCCTACCCTCTCCATTCCTCTCCGCCGGAACATCCGGCGGAGATTTTTTTGTCATATCGTTCCTCCGTGCGCATATACTGGTTGGGTAGTGATTTTCAAAGAGGAGGACATTCTATGACAGTTTTTTACGCCTCAGCGCCGGTTGGCGACGTTGACGATCTGATCTTTTCTGAACTGGACTATGAGATCAGCCGCAGATAACTTCTCGGCATTCCATTCAAACGGCACGCACACCGCGTGCCGTTTTGCCTCTTTACAGGACGTGGTTTTTCGGGTATAATACCATAGATAAATATGGAAGTGTGGGATACACGTATGATTGAATTTGATGAATACAAGGTAAAGCTCAACAATATTCATCCAAAACTGAAGGAATTGGAATCCTCGCTGAACATTGAGGAATGCAGGGTCGAGCTAGACCGTCTGCATGCGCAGGTGGAGTCTGACGGCTTCTGGGACAACCCCGACACTGCGCAGAAAGTCACGCGGCAGGTCAGCCAGCTGGAGGCCAAGATTGAGCGCTATGAAAAGATGTGCGCGCACTGGGACGATCTGATGACCATCTGCGAGATGGCCATTGAGGAAAACGACGATTCCATGCTGGACGAGCTCGTGGCCGGTTATGCCGCGCTCGAACAGGAAATGGAAAAGGAACGTCTGGAGACGCTGCTTTCCGGCGAATACGACGGAAACAACGCCATCGTCTCTTTCCAGGCCGGCGCGGGCGGCACCGAGGCGCAGGACTGGGCCTCGATGCTCTATCGGATGTACACGCACTGGATCGAATCGCACGGCTTCAGCTATAAGATTCTCGACTATCTCGACGGCGACGAGGCCGGCATTAAATCGGCCAGTATCCTTGTCGAGGGTACGAACGCCTACGGCCTGCTCAAGAGCGAAAACGGCGTTCACCGGCTGGTGCGCGTCTCCCCGTTCGACGCGAACGCACGGCGTCAGACGTCGTTTGCCGCAGTCGAGGTCATCCCGGAGATCACCGACGATTCCAAGGATGTCGAGATCCGGCCCGAGGACATCGAAATGCAGGTCTACCGTTCCTCCGGCGCGGGCGGCCAGCACATCAACAAAACGTCGTCCGCTGTCCGCCTGATCCACAAACCGACCGGCATCGTCGTCTCCTGCCAGACGCAGCGAGACCAGTTCCAGAACAAGGAAACCTGCATGCGCATGCTGCGTTCGAAGCTCATTGAGATCAAGGAGCGTGAGCACCTCGACAAGATCTCCGACATCAAGGGTACCCAGCTCAAAATCGAATGGGGCAGCCAGATCCGGAACTACGTCTTCATGCCCTACACGCTTGCAAAGGACACTCGCACGGGCTATGAGATGACGAACATCAACGCCGTCATGGACGGCGACCTCGACGGATTCATCAACGCCTACCTCACCTGCCTTGCCACGGGCAACTGGGTGACGAAATCGTAATTTTCAGCAATTCCTATTAAAATTCTCTTGCAATTCCGGGCAAAATGTGGTATCATTTTATTTGCTGTGTAAGAATATCATCTCGGCGTGCCGTCTTGCCGATGAAGGGCGGCTATAATTTGGAGGAATTATGACTGCTCTGCATATCGTGTTGACCGTTGTTCAGGTGATTCTGGCTGTCGCTCTCGTTGCGATCGTCACCATCCAGTCCGGCAAGAGCGCCGGCCTCTCTTCCGCCATCGGCGGCGGCAGCGGCGAAAGCTTCCTGTCGAAGAACAAGGGCAAGGGCCTTGATGCCAAGCTCGCACGCGCGACCAAGTGGATCGGCGCTGCGTTCATCATTCTGACCTTTGTTCTGAACCTGCTGTAAAAGCGAGATAGGGTGCGTCTCAGGCCCCGGCCTGAGACGCATTTTCTATCTTCGCGCCGCGATAGTAGTATTGCAGGATCGCCCGATAGTCAAACCCAAGCTTTGCCATTGCATTCGCGCCGTACTGGCTCATGCCGACGCGGTGTCCGAAGCCATGTACGTGGAACACGATGCTTTCGCCAGAGACCTCCACAGTGAATTTTGTGGAATTCAGCCCCAGCAGGCTGCGCAGCGCTGTCCCGGAAAACGCCGTACCGCCAATTTCCATGGTCTCCACACCGCCGCCCTCTGTCAGAACCGGTTCCCCGAACCAGCCGGAGGCCGGGCCGGACAGAGCGATTTCCGGTGTACTCGCCGTCAGTCTTGTGCGTAGCTCTGATTCCGTAAAGCATACCTCACTCTCGTAGCGCAGCGCATCCTGCTCCCCCGGACTTTCGACGGATTGCAGATACGGCACGTCTGTGCCCCAGACGGCGACGGCGGCCTCCGTGCTCCCGCCGGAACAGGAAAAATAGACCGCTTCAATCGGCGCGCCGTCATAGGTCAAAATCTCCCCTGCCGTCTCTGCAACGGCGGCAGACGCCTTGTCGCGATACTGCGGCAGCTCCGCACCGTATTTTGCCTCCAGCGCAGCGTCATCGCTCCACGCCTGACAGCATGCGCTGTCCGCACACACATCGCAGTCCGAATGCTTCCCTGCCAGCCGCTGCCGCGCCAGAAACGTCCGCGCCGCAACGGCCTGCGCCGCAAGCGCTTCCGGTTCAAACGACGTGGGCATCTCCGACAGAACGACTGCCGTCAGATAGTCTTCTTCGTCCACCGTGACGATTCCGTTTTCCGTCCGCAGCACCACGCTTCGCGCTTCCTGCCCGTCCGGTTTTGCTGCATCTGCCGCGGGCGCATCTGACAGCGCCGCCTCCTCTGGTTCTTCGATCAGGAGCACCACATTCTCCGCCGGCGGAGCTTCCCTTTGCGCAGACGGAACAAATACCAGCGTAAGCGCTGCCAGTAAACTGCAAAGAAGAATCGTTTTCATTCGTGCCACCTCCGTTGTTCCAGCCTATGCGCCTTGCCTGTCCGCTATTCCGGCACACGATTGACATAAAACTTGACACTTTTTGTAACAGGAAGTATAATAAATTGAATCCGAACAGATTGGAGCATCCGCATGAAACACTTTCTGAAGATTTTTATTCCGGCGCTGCTGATCGTTGCGATCCTGGTTGCCGCCGTTTGGTTCTTTTTCTTCCATCGCACCGACCTGACCATGAGCG
>DBLB01000096.1:4408-6736 GCA_002298695.1 Clostridiales bacterium UBA735
TGTTCGCCTACTGGGGCGACCACTATTACGAGGCCGGCCGCTATAACCGCGCCATCGCCTGCTATCGGCAGGCGGTAAAGCTGGCGCCGGAAAACACGAATCTCCCGATCCGTCTGGCAGAAACCTATGTCCTGTCTGGAAACTACACCAAGGCAGAATACACACTCGTCAGCGCGATCACGCAGAACCCCGATTCCGTCGCGCTCTACGCCGCCCTCTCCAAAACGTATGTGGAGCAGGACAAGCTGCTGGATGCCGAGCAGATGCTGGGCCGCATCACGAGCAGCGAAGTCAAGGCACAGATCGATGCGCTGCGCCCGGCAGCCCCGGTCATTACGCCGGAGAGCGGCTATTATAACGAATACATCGATGTCACCGTGACCAGCGGCGGCAGCCCGGTCTACGTTGTCGTCAATCAGGACTATCCTTCCATCGAAACAGACGTCTATACCGCACCGATCACGCTGTCGGGCGGTGAATCACGCCTGGTCGCCATCGCAGTCGGCAGCAACGGCCTGGTCAGCGACGCAGTCTACGCTGGTTATACCGTCGGCAACGTGGTCGAACCGGTCACACTGTCCGATCCCGCGCTGGATACGCTTGTGCGCGAGCTGCTCGGCAAAACGGCAGCAGATTCAATCATGACCGACGAGCTCTGGGAAATCGAAGAACTGGTTCTGCCCGATACCATGACGACACTGGACGATCTGCCGCTGTTCACCGGCCTGAAATCACTCAGCCTGCACAATGCCGGTTCGCTCGATCTTTCGCAGCTTGCCAGCCTGACCGCACTGGAAACGCTCGATTTGTCCGGCTGCACGCTTCCGAGCAGTGCGCTCGAAGCCATCTGCACGCTGCCGGAGCTCCGCTCTCTGAATCTTTCCGAATGCGCGCTGGCCGCCATCAATCCGCTGGTTGCTCTGACCAAGCTGGAAACGCTGGATCTGAGCAACAACACGATTTCCGATATCACAGCGCTCTCCGCCCTGACAGAGCTGCGGGAGCTGCATCTGACCAACAATCCGATCAAGTCGATCACCTATCTCAACAACTGCCTGAAGCTGGAGCGTCTTTACATTGAAAACTGCGGTATTGTCCGCCTCAGCGGCATTGCCGGCAGCACCACGCTCCAGGAGCTTGACTGCTCCGGCAATGAGATCGTCGATCTCTCCGCCTTGTCCGGCTGCACCGCCCTGCGTGTCCTGAACGTCTCGGATAACCAGATCGAGGACATTTCCGTTCTGGCCGAGCTGCCTGCGCTTGAGGAATTCAACGGCGATAACAATCAGATCAAAGCCATTCCGGATTTTGACGAAGCGTCTCCCCTCTGGCGTTTCAGCATCAACCATAACGAGGTGGAGAGTCTTGAAGGGCTTGCCGGAATTGACGGACTGAACTTCGTTCTGGCCGATTACAACAAAATCAAGGATATTTCGGTGCTGCAATCCTGTCGTCTGCTCAGCCAACTGGATGTCTGGGACAACCCGATCGACCAAAGCGGCGTTAAAACGCTTCAGGACGGCGGTGTGATCGTAAATTTCAACAAAAATTATCAAGAAGATACAGCAGAATAACAAAAAAACGGGTGCATCGCGAGGCGATGCACCCATTTTTCTTAGTTCAGCGCAGGATTCATGTAGTAGACGTTCTTTTGGTCGAGCTTTTCGCGCAGCAGCTGAATGGCCTCGCCGAAGCGCTGGAAATGGACGATCTCGCGCTCGCGCAGGAAGCGGATGACGTCGTTGACGTCCGGGTCGTCGGAAAGGCGCAGAATGTTGTCATACGTCACGCGCGCCTTCTGCTCTGCCGCCATATCCTCGACCAGGTCTGCCATGGGGTCGCCGGTAACTGCCATAGTTGCGGCGGACCACGGCGCACCGGAGGCTGCCTGTGGATAGACGCCAGCCGTATGGTTGCGGCGCGCCACGGGGAAGCCCTGCTGCTTCATCTGCTCGGCCAGGGCGTCGTCGCTGAGCGGGTGCGACTTGTCCTCGTGGTCTATCAGCTCCTTGAGGGCGATGCGCAGCCGGCGGGTAGAGGTCTCCTC
Source organism: Clostridiales bacterium UBA735 (assembly GCA_002298695.1). GTDB lineage: Bacteria > Bacillota > Clostridia > Oscillospirales > Oscillospiraceae > CAG-170. The sequence continues at coordinate 6,456 of DBLB01000096.1, forward strand.
GCCGTCGCTGCCCACATAGCCGTCGCTGAAGAAGAACTTGAGGGGGAAGACGCCCCACTGGGTCTGGGCATACTTGACATTGGCCACACGCGATATGGTAGATATGTCGAGCCCGGTAACTCCGGCTATGTCCTTGAGTATCATGGGGCGCAGGTCGCTCTCGTCGCCGTCGAGGAAGAAGGGCCGCTGCCAGTCGATGATGGCCCGCATGGTCTTGGTGAGAGTGGCTCGCCGCTGGCGTATGGCGTCGATGTAGCCCTGCGCCTTCTCCACCTTCTCCT
>DBLB01000097.1:0-361 GCA_002298695.1 Clostridiales bacterium UBA735
TGATGGCCCTCGATCTGGCCGACAATGGTCAGCGTGTAGATGCTGCCCCGGCTGGTGTTCGTCGTCGCCGCACCGAGATCGACGAGCTGTTCGATCTGTTGGTTTTTCTTCGCTTCTTCCATGGTGTCACCCTCCCTGCTGTTTCAGAGGGTAGCATGGGCAGAAGCGGCGGAAATTATTCGGGCAGCTTGCAGACGTCCACCCACTCGTCAAATTTCGAATATTCCTCCAGCTCCGGGATCGTCAGCTCGATGGCGCTGCTGCTGCTCCCGCACGCAGGGAACACCGTCCCGAACCGCTTCAGCGATCCGTCCAGATAGACGCGCACGCCCTCCTTCACCGCGAACGGGCACACGCCGCC
>DBLB01000097.1:390-11333 GCA_002298695.1 Clostridiales bacterium UBA735
CGCCGCCCACGGCGTGGCCGATACACTCCGGCACATCGTCATGCGCGAGCATTTTCGCCTTCGTGCCGAATTTTGCTTTATATTTTTTGTTGTCGATCTTCGCGTCACCCGCCGTTACGATCAGGATGCAGCCCTCCGGGAGCTGAAAGGAGAGCGTCTTGGCAATGCGCGCCCCCGCGACGCCGAGCGCCTGCGCGGCCAGGTCGACCGTTGCGCTCGAAATATCGAACTCCTGAATCCGGTCGGCAATGCCGAGGGTCTGGAAATAGCTTCTGACTTTTTCAATGGACATCTTGTGCCGCCTCCGGGAAATGATTCGGGCAGCACCGCACCATTCGGCAAGCAGATTCGGTGCGAGATTTTTCGTCAAGTCAAGATTTGAAAAGTGAAGGAATACTGNNATGTATTTCGAACTTTTCAAACCGCAGAATTGGCGAAAAAGATCCGGCGAAGCACGCCGACGCAATGATGCGGTGTTGCCTTGGACGTATTATAGCAAATTGCGGCAGGACTTGCAACCGGGCGCAAAAAAAGGTATAATGTCCCCGAAAGAAGGGATCTCCATGACCAGAACGAATGTGATGCGCCTGCTGGATGCGGCTAAAATTCACTACCGCACGGCGGAATACGCCTTCGACGAAAACGACCTGTCCGGCCTGCACGCGGCGGAGGGCATCGGCATGCCGCCGGAGCAGATCTTCAAGACGCTCGTCGCCCATGGCGAGCGCTGCGGCTATGCCGTCTTCTGCATCCCGGTCTGCTGCGAGCTCGACCTCAAAAAGGCCGCGAAAGCCGCCGGCGACAAGAAAATCGAGCTGATCCACGTCAAGGATCTGCTGGCGACGACCGGCTATATCCGCGGCGGGTGCAGCCCGATCGGGATGAAAAAGCCATTTCCGACCTACCTCGACGAGACGGCAGAGCTCTATGACGAGATCGGCGTCTCCGCCGGGCAGCGCGGCTGCCAGATCCTGCTGGCACCGGGCGATCTTATCAATTATGTAAACTGTACAGTCTGTGATCTCACCGAATAGAAAGGAATTTTACCATGGAATTTGACTATCGCACCAGAGGAACCTGTTCGAGCAACATTCACGTGGAGCTGGACGGCCGGAAGGTCAAACGCGTCGCGTTCACCGGCGGGTGCAACGGCAATTTGCAGGGCATCAGCCGCCTGGTCGAGGGCATGGACATCGACGACGTCATCGCGCGCGTGCGCGGCATCCGCTGCGGCATGAAGGCCACGTCCTGTCCCGATCAGCTGGCAAAGGCGCTGGAGCAGGCGAAAGCGGAGCTCGGCTGATGGAGGCTGTACGCGCGCGATGCGCGCAGTTTGACGCCTCTGTCCTCCGCGCGGCGGTGTTTGACCTGGACGGGACGCTGCTGAACACGGTGGATGATCTCGGCACGGCGGCAAACATGACGCTGCGGCACTTCGGCCTGCCGGAGCATCCGCTGGCGGCCTACCGCAATTTCATCGGCAACGGACTGCTGATGCTCTACCGCCGCGCCGCCCCGGCCGGGACGGACGAGGCGACCGTGGAGCAGCTGCGCGACTATGGCCGGGACTATTACCGGGCGCACTGCACCGCATTCACGCGGGAATATCCCGGCGCGGGGGCGCTGCTGCGCGCGCTGGCAGCACACGGGATCGTGCTCGGCATGGTGACAAACAAGACAGAGGCGACCGCGCAGCGCGTGATGGCGCACTTTTTTCCGGACGTGCCGTTCCGCTTCATCTGGGGCAACAACGGTGTGCGGCCGCTCAAGCCCGCGCCGGACGCAGGACGGATGCTGTTGGCAGAGCTTGATCTTGCGCCGGAGCAGGTCGCGTTCGTGGGCGACGGAGACACCGACATGGCATTTGCCTCCCATGTGGGCTTCTGGGCGCTCGGGGCAGCCTGGGGCTACCGGCCGCGCGCGGTACTGGCGGAAAACGGCGCGGATTTCCTGCTGGATTCCGCAGCGGACTTGCAGGCGCTGCTGCTCTGAGCGCAAATGGCCGCGTTTCTATGCCGTTTCTCCGCCCGGACGCCGTCCGGGCGGTTTGTATATTTTCCCCTTGACAGGCGGGCATTTTGGGATTACAATATGTACTAACGAATGTTCGTTAGCGTTCAGGAGGAACTATGGAGGATACCAAGCAGAGAATTCTGGACAAGGCGCTGGAACTGTTTTCCACGCGGGGCTACGATGCGGTCAGCATGGGTGAGATCGCGGCGGCCGTCGGCATCAAGGCGCCCTCGCTCTACAACCACTTTCCCGGCAAGCAGGCCATCTTCGACGCCATTGTCGAGGCGACGGCCGCCCAGTATGAAACCGACACCGACCGGATCGACATCCACGTTCAGAATGCGGCGCAGGATGTGCCCGTGTTCACGGAGATCACGGCGGACGCGCTGTTTGAAAAGGTGCGGCAGATCTTCGAGTATTCGCTGCACAACGAGACGATCAGCCGATTCCGCCGGATGATGACCATTGAGCAGTTCCGCTCGCCGGCGCTGGCCGCACTGTATTCGCAGCGCTATGTGGAGCGCGTGACCGCCTATCACGCCGGCATTTTCCGCAGTCTGATCGCCGCAGGCGAGCTTTGCGCAGAGGATCCGGATACGCTGGCGCTGCTCTATGTGGCACCGGTCATCACGCTGCTTGGCATTTGCGACCGGCAGCCGGAGAAGGAAGCGGCGTGCCTTGCGCAGCTGAGAAACCACGTTCAGCTGTTTTTCCATACGTTCCACAGAAATCAGGGAGGCAGCATATGAAGCAGGCAGCGATCGCATTTACCATCGAACGCGCCGGGGCGGGCGATGCCGCGGCGCGTTCGGCGTGAGTGTGCGCCGGGCTTTCTGGGGATGCGGCGTTGCCTCTGCGCTGACAGAGCGGGTTCTTTCCTTTGCTGCAGCGCATGGTTTTGAACAAGTGGATCTTGCAGTCCGCAGCGACAACTGCCGCGCCATCCGGCTGTATGAGAAGTACGGCTTCCGGAAACTCTGCACCTTCCCTGCCTTTTTCAAGCTGAACGGACAGGACATTGATTTTGACCTGATGATCCGCCCGACGGCGGAGCACCAGAATGATTAGAAACGAGGCTATTTCATGGAGCTGACGACGCGGTATGCCGTGCGCGAGGATCTTTCGCGCGTGAATGAGATGCGGCAGGCAGTCAGCGCGCTGCACGCCGCCGGGCGGCCGGACATCTTCCGTCCGGAGTTCTGCGGGGCGCTGCGGGCACGCGCAGCCCTGGCGCTCGACGCACCGGACGCGGACGTGCTCGTCGCCTGTCTGGACGGCGCGGTCTGCGGCTTTGCGCTGGTGCAGTATGTGGAACGGACGGAATCGCCCTATCTGTGCGCGCAGCGCTTTTGCCACATTGAGGAATTCGGTGTGGACGCCGCGTTCCGGCGGCGCGGCGTCGGAACGGCGCTGCTGGCCTTCTGCCGCGCCGAGGCTGCCCGGAGGGGCTTTTCCCGGCTGGAGCTGGACGTCTGGGCATTCAACGAGGCGGCGCAGAAATTTTACGAAGCGGAAGGCTTCTGCGCCTACCGCACCCACCTGGAAGCGGCTCTCTGACGGGCCGCCCGAATATATTTGGAAACGGAGTATTATTTGAAGCATCTGAATGTTTCCTCGGAGCGTGTGGACTGACCGGGAGGTCCGGCAAATCCCACACGCCGCGCCTCCCGGCAGATTGGTTTTCCACATCTTCAGGAGGATCTTTCATGAACCGCGAAAACAAGCGGAAAACATTTGAACCCGGATATTACAAAACGCACGCCTGCCGCGACAGCTTCACCTGCAAGGTCTGCGGCCGGCCGGTCACGCCCGGCGACGCCGGAAGCGAACACCGCAACCACTGCCCCAACTGCCTGTCCAGCCTGCATCTCGATCTGGAACCCGGCGACCGCGCCGCGGACTGCGGCGGGATCATGGATCCGGTGGCAGTCTGGGTCCGGAAGGGCGGCGAATGGGCCGTCATCCACCGGTGCCGGCGCTGCGGCACACTGCATTCCAACCGCATTGCCGCCGACGACAACCCGATGAAGCTCATGAGCATCGCCATGAAGCCGCTCTGCGCGCCGCCGTTCCCGCTGGAACGGATCGAAGAACTGACCGCCCTCATGGGCGGCGACGGCCGTCTGAAATAGCAGCCGCGCGGACACAAGACACTGCCCGCCGCCCGGAAACGGGCGGCGGGCGTTTTATGGCAGCACCGCACAATTGCGTCCTCGCGCTTCGACGGATCTTTTTCGCCGAGTCTGCTTGCCGAATTGTGCGGTGCTGCCTTATATTTATGAAAGAATCGTGAACATTTGAAAAACCATTGTCCGGCGCTTGACGGACGTGTTATAATAATGAGTGCAAAAAATCGAAACAGAAGGTGTTTTTATGACCAGAATTGATATTTACTCCGGTTTTCTCGGCGCAGGCAAGACGACGCTCATCAAAAAGATGATCAAGGAAGCCTATTCCGGCGAAAAGCTCGTGCTGATCGAGAACGAGTTCGGCGAGATCGGCATTGACGGCGGCTTTTTGCAGGAGGCCGGCATTGCCATCACTGAGATGAACTCCGGCTGCATCTGCTGCTCGCTCGTGGGCGATTTCGGCAAGGCGCTGAAGAAGGTCGTGGCCGAGTACGCGCCCGACCGTATTCTGATCGAGCCGTCCGGCGTGGGCAAGCTGTCCGACGTCATCAAGGCCGTGCAGCGCGTGACAAGCGACGACGTCAAGCTCGGCAATTTCGTCACCGTGGCCGACGCGACGAAGTGCAAAATGTACATGAAGAATTTCGGCGAGTTCTACAACAATCAGGTCGAGACGGCGAACACCATCATTCTCTCCCGCACCGACGGCATGGACGAGGCCAAGCTCGACGCCTGCGTGGCGCTGCTGCGCGAGAAGAACCACGACGCCGTGATCGTCACGACGCCGTGGACGGAGCTGACAGGCAAGCAGATCGAGGAAGCCATGGAGCAGAAGACCTCCATCGCGCTGGAGCTCGAAAAGCTGGAAGAGGAAGCACACCATCACCATCATCATGACGAGGATGAAGAATGCGACGACCCGGATTGCAGCTGCCATCATCACCATCACGATGACGATGACGACGATGAGGACGATCACGAACATCATCACCATCACCACCATGATGACGACGAGGACGAGGACGAGCACGAGCACGAACACCATCACCACCATCATCACGAGGATGACGATGACGAGTGCGACGATCCGGACTGCTGCTGCCACCACCATCACGATGAGGAGGACGGCGAGCACCACCATCATCACCATCACCACGGCCACGACGCCGACGAGGTGTTCATCAGCTGGGGCGAGGAGACACACAAGAAATTCACGAAGGCCGAGATCGAGAGCTGCCTGAAGGCGCTCGAGGACGCAGACAAGTACGGCATGGTGCTGCGCTGCAAGGGCTATGTGGCGAACGCCGAGGGCGGCAAGTGGATCCACTTCGACTATGTGCCGGGCTGCCCGGACGTCCGCGACGGCGGCGCGATGGTCACGGGCCGCATCTGCGTGATCGGCTCGAAGCTCAACGAGCAGGCTGTGGCAGAGCTGTTCGGCACGGCGCACTGAGGGCCGCGGCATGACACAGATTCCGATGTACGTCTTCACCGGCTTTCTGGAAGCCGGCAAGACGAAATTCATTCAGGAGACGCTGGAGGATCCGCGGTTCAACTCCGGCGAGCGGACGCTGCTGCTGGTGTTTGAAGAGGGCGAGGAGGAATATGACATCTCGGCCTACCCGGCGCAGAACGTCTACATTGAGACGCCGGACTACGAGCAGCTGAGTCCGGAATTTCTGGAGGATCTGCGCAGGAAACACCGCGCCGACCGCGTGGTCGTCGAGCTCAACGGCATGCATCTGGCGGCGGACTTCTATATGAAGACGCCGGACAGCTGGGTCATTGCGCAGGAAATGATGTTTGCCGACGCGCAGACGTTCATGAGCTACAATGCCAACATGCGGCAGCTGGTCGTGGACAAGCTGGCCGGGGCGGAGATCGTGGTCTTCAACCGCATGACGCCCGGCGCGGACATCATGCCGTATCACAAGATCGCGCGCGCCGTCAACCGGAAGATCGACATCCTGTATGAGTACACCGACGGAAAGAACCAGTTCGACGAGATCGTCGATCCGCTGCCGTTCGACCTCAACGCACCCGTGATCGAGATCGCCGACGAGGATTATGCGCTGTTCTACCGCGACGTGACTGAGGAACCGAAGAAATACGATGGCAAGACCGTCTGCTTCAAGGGGCAGGTCGCCCGGCTGCGGCGCGAGAAGGACGGCATGTTTGCCCCCGGCCGCTTCGTGATGACCTGCTGTGAGGCCGACATCACATTTATGGGGTTGCCGTGCAAATTCATCGGCAGCGAGGGTCTCAAGCCGCGCAGCTGGGTCATGGTCAAGGCTAAAATCGCCGTGCAGCGCCATCCGCTCTACAAAGGCGCAGGGCCCATCCTGACAGCACTCAGCGTCACGCCGGCGGAACCCGCCGCAAAAGAGGTCGCGACCTTCTGAACCCGAGAATTTCAAAATGCGGATATGCCGGAACCGGCATATCCGCATAATTTTGTCTGCAATTATTTTTTCCGGAGGAGCAGAACGAGCGCAAGCGCGAGCAGCGCCGCGGCAAACAGCGCCCAGGGCCAGACGGTGCCGGAGACGAAGACCGCCGTCGGACCGTCCGCGCCGCCGATGATGCCGATGCAGGCGGCGCTGCTCTGCGCCTCCGGCGCAGCGGCATCCGCGCATGGGCCGATCTCCAGCGGCCGGTCGCCCGCATCGCAGTCACAGATCCGGATGTCCTCGCTTGGCGAGGGGGAGAGCGTGTAGCGCATGGCGGTGAAATGCGTCGGGTAAAACGCGGTGAGCAGCCCGCGCGGAAGCGTTTCCTGTGCCAGCTCCTGCACCTGCAGCGTATAGTCCGTCCCGCTGACCGGATGGGAGAAGGTGAACGAATCGCCGGGCGCATGGACCTTGAAGTGCGGGCCGGGCACGCGGCACGGCCGCTGCTGCATCGTCAGCGTCAGCGTCCGGATCTCCGGGCGGCGCTTGCCCGCCCACAAAAAGGAGAACCGACAGAGCATCCACCCGCAGGCAGCGTCCAGCCCGTAATGGCGGAGCATCCGCTCCGCCTCCGGCGCGCGGAAGCTCTTTGGCAGGCAGGGATTATGACACACCGAGCAGCCGTGCGAGAGCTGCAGCGGCCGGCCGTTCAGCGTGAGCTGTGGGTCGGGCCGCATGCCGAGTGGGTTGTCAAGATCGATCTGCAGCTGCTGCTCCGGCGTAAAATTGTCGCGCGAGTCGTTTTCCGGGCTGAGCTCCCATTTGCGCAGGAACCTGCGGATCTCGTCCGCCTCCGCGCGCATGCAGACGTCCACGACCAGCCCCCTGCCGCAGGCGTACGCCGCGGGGACGACCCAATGGCGCCCCGCCCAGTCGAACTGCGTCCCAAGCCGGAGCTCGGTCCCGGCGCGGCCGTTTCCCCGTCCGCCCCAGAAGCCGCCGTCAAAGAAGACCTTCCAGTCCGGCGCCGCTGGTTCTGCCGCCGGACACCCGGTGACATCGTAATATTCCTCTGTGTACTTGATGCTGCCGGGGTCAAAGGCTGCCTGCAGCTCCCGGAGATAGGCCCACGGGTGCTCCATCGGGGTGAGGCCCAGCTGCGCGGCGAGGGCGGACAGGCATGCTTCCTGCTCCGCTGTGGGAGGATTTTCCCGCAAAAAAGCGTCAAACTGCGCTTCCTCCCACATCCATGCCTGCTCCAATGCCGCCGCGTCGCCGCAGGCGAGCAGCAGGCGCAAAAAGTCCGCGAAATCTCTGGCCAGCGGATGCACGCAGTCCGGCGCGGGATTCATCGGGCTCACGGCGAAGACCGTTTCGCCAAAGCCGCGGACAAAGCAGAAGTGGATGCCGTCCACGCCCGCCCAGCCGAAAATGCTTGCACCCTTGGGCGTGCAGAAATAGGGATCGTTGTCCTCCTGCCGCATCACGCTGAGGGGCGATAAGTCAATATTTTTGCGCAAAAANNTCCGCGCCGCCGATGATGCCGACGCTGCTCATTCCGCGTCCTCCGCAGCTGCTGTCTCCTCCGCAGTTTCCTCTTTGGGGTCTGCGGGGCGGGGCTGCTTGGTCACGACGACGGCCTCGACACGATTGATCGGCGTGCCGAGCTCGTAAAACTTTTCCTCGTAGCCGGTCATGATGCCGACCGGGCCGTTTGCATGCAGATCGTGGGTGACGTTCCGCAGCTCGAGGAAGCAGCTCTCCATCTCCGGCAGCGACCAGTCGAAGAGTCTGGCATTGTCGGTCTTGAAATGGATCTGGCCGCCGAGCTTGAGCACCTTTTTGTATTTTTCGAGGAACGTATGGTAGGTCAGGCGCCGTTTGGCGTTCTTTTTCCGCGGCCAGGGGTCGCAGAAGTTGATATAAAGCAGGTCGATCTCGTCATCGGCAAAAAAGACATCGATGTTCGCCGCATCGAGCGAGACGAAGAAGACGTTTTTCAGCCCCATCCGGATCGCGGCCTCCATGGCCAGAACCAGCGCGTCTGGCACGCGCTCGATGGCGATGAGCAGCACGTCCGGTTCTGCTGCGGCCGTCTCCACCGTGAATTTTCCCTTCCCGCAGCCGACCTCGACGCGCAGCTCCCGGCAGCCCGGCATCAGGCTGCGCCACTTGCCGCGCAGCGCCTCCGGTTCGTGGATCCAGACCGATTCGCAGGCCGCCATCCGCGGTTCCAGATTGTTTCTCCGTCTCATTCTCATGGTGATTTCCTCGCTGACATGATTTTTGAATATTGTAGCACATGCGGCGCAGAATGACAAGAAAAACCGGCTGCATCGGGATCCTGACTCCATCGGGGAATCAAAACAGTGTTTGCCGTTCATTCTAACAGACAGTGGAGGTTTTTGTTCTGACGAGATCGTCGAATTTTGTTTGATTTCCAACAAACATTTTCGTGTGCATCTGCTATACTCGCTTCAGAACCGATACAGGAGGAACGCAAATGGAACAAAGCATGTTTTGTTATCAATGTGAACAGGCAGCGGGGCGGAAAGACTTTTCCGACACGCTAGAACGGTTTATCCTAAGCGGGATAAACCGTTTTTGCAGTTTTCGATATTTGAACTGTCAACTTCTGCGCCGCGGGCACACTTCGATCGAGGCTGCTGTGCTATCTTCCGATTCTGTCCAGAAACGACCATTGCGCCTCCTGCCCAGAGATCAAAGACGGAACAGCAGTGAGAGTAAGCCGGGGGTGATTTTGGATTTGTGCAATATTTCGGTCAAGGCGTGTGGCATGTTTTGAACTCTGCTTCTGTCTCTGAGCTTCATAAAGCTGCAGCAGTCGATCTCGGACAGTTCCCGGAAGCCGACAGACCGATAAAAAGCCTTCGTTTTTTGCAGCAAGCTCAATCTACCGTGCAACGGTATAGCGCTCGAGAACCGCGCGCAGCAGTACGGAAGCGATCCGATATTCCGGGAGGGCCAGTATAGCATGTGCGGGAAAGAAACGTAACGCCGCGGATCTCACAGATGCCGGACACTCAAAAATATTTGAAATTTGCAAAAAATCCGGGCTTGCAGGGAGAAGGTTGATCCGTGTTTTTTAAGCGAGACGGCAACCGAGCGGGAAGCGGGACGAAAGCGAGGCGGCAAGCGCTGGGATGGCACTTGAAAATGCCTGGGAAATGCTGTATGATGCAATCGTGCGGCGCGCCGGATGCGCACCCGCGAATTTTCGACAGAAAGGGGGATTTTTTATGAAGAAGGATCGTGTGTGGAGGGTTCACGCTTCCTAACCCTCCGAATGATTATTTGGAGGAAACAACATGAAAAATCAGATTACCATTCGTGAAGCAGTTACGGAAAAAGATGTGGAGCGCTTTTGGGCGCAGCTGTATGACTATTACCGGCGGGACGTTTTCTCAGAGACGGACGGGGCGGCGCTGGAATACTTCCTGGGCCCGGCGTATCGCGGGCATATCATGGAGGTGCGCAATCGGGCGCGGGATCGGGGTTACTTTCTGTTTTTTGTGCGGGACGGGCAGGAGATCGGCTTTGCAATGCCGGTGATCTTCACGTCTGAGGATGGAAAGTGCTTCATTATGGAATGCTGCGTCTACCCGGCGTACCGCGGCAGCGGAACGGGCGGACTGTGCGCCCGGGCGCTGCTGAGCTGGGCAGAGGCACACGGCGCGCGATATTCGGAGCTGAACTGCGGTGAGGAACGGCGGAGGCGGTTCTGGAAAAGCGTCGGATTCTGTGAAAACGGCGCCGACGAGTGGGGAGAGCCGCTGATGCTCCTGCCGCCTAGGGAAGAAGTGCCATTCCATGTGAAGCTGCCGGAGGATCCGGAGGATTGGCAGCTTCTGAAGCTGGAAAACGGCTTCAAACAGGAAATCGGAGAAGCTGCGCTGACGGAGGAAGCACAGAGGCGCTTGCAGCAGGCGATCAGAGACGGAAAAATCACGTTTTTTGCTGCAAAACGGGGCTACCGGACCGTCGGGATGTGCAGCGTGGCCCGATGCTATTCGACCTTCACCTGCGCGGAAACCGCGGTATTCGAAGATTTCTATATTGAGCCGGTTTTTCGCAGAAAGGGCATTGCACGGAAGCTGGTGCAGGCGGCGCAGGGCTGGTGCAAGGAAAACGGGATCGCAAGCCTGAGCGTGTGCTGCGCGCCGTGCGACGAGGGAATGTATCGGTCGCTTGGATTTGCGCAGCGGCTGGGCATGAGCTTTGCATATTTGGGATAAATCACAGCGGGCGGCCGCACCTGGGAGGGGTGCGGCCGCCCGTTTGGCCTTGTGAAGGTTCCGACCCCTACAGGGGGCAGTAGGAATTCTCCCGAGGATTTTGGGGTGAATTGGTGCGTGTCGCCGGGCGGACAGAGTCGTCCGCCCCTACAAGG
>DBLB01000097.1:11400-21734 GCA_002298695.1 Clostridiales bacterium UBA735
CGAGCTCCTATGGGGGTGTGCGGATTTGCCCCGGGGGGATCGGGCGGATCGGTGCATACCGCCGGGCGGGGAAGATTCTGGCCCGTGTTCAGATGCGTTTTTTATAGAGGAAAGCGAAGAGGAGCGCAGCGATGAGGACGGCGGCAGAGACCGCAGCCAGAAGCCAGCCGGACGTGCTGCCGGTGGGATCCGGGGCAGCGCTTTCCGGCGGGGTAACGTTGGCAGCAGGCTGCGCGCCGCTGTCCAGCGCAGTTCCGTCCGGCGGGGTGAAGCCTTCATCTGTATTGCCGGGCGGCGCGGCGTCTGCACCGGATGGGGGCGTCGGGGGTTCGGAAGCGGTATCCGGCTGATCGGACGGCGTCTGGCCATTTGCTGCTTCGCCCGTTTCCTCCGATGTGCTGCGTTCTCCGCGGTCAAAGCCCGGGCCGCCGCCCTGGCTGCCCGTCATCGTCCCCATGTCCGAGAGCGTCAGGCCGCTGGCATCGACGGCGGCATCTTCTCCGTTCAGCTGTGCCTGTACACTCTGGCTGCGCAGCTGGCAAAAGGTCCGCAGCGCTGCAACGCCGGTCTCAAATTCCTCTGCCGTGCAGAACTTCGTCGGATCCTGTTCCACATACGGCGCGATCAGCGTATACGCCTCATCGATAATGGCCCCGATGTCCACCGTCTCCAGGAATTCCGCAAACAGCGCGTGATATTCCGCCGTATATGCCTCATCCGAGAAGATCCACGCCTGCATCGGCCGGTCTTCGAGCACCGTGTCGATGTTGTCGTTCACCGCCGAATCGGCGTTGTTCCCCTGAAATGTCCCGAACGCGAGGTTGTAGTCCCAAGGGATCATCGAAAGCTTCCCGTCCTGCTCATAAAGGTAATAGTTGTGGATCATCGAACCGGTGTAGCTGTCCCCGTTGACCACGAAGTTGTGGACGACGAAATAGCGCAGCACCTCGTCCGTGTCGAGCACGTCCTCCAGATCTTCATACGCCGACAGCTTTTTCAGCGACGCGATGAGGCGCTTTTCGTCTGCGGCCGAGACGTCTGTCTTCGCATTGTCAAAAATATTTGAATAGCTGTCCGGGTCGTCGTCGACGTATTGCAGCTTCACATCCTCGCTGCCCATGCCGCCGCCCGGCCCGCCGTTCCCGCCGAATGTAAAGCCCTCCGGCCTCGACGGCATTTCGCCGTCCGGCAGCTCCGGCATTTCCCCGGAAACATCGGACTGCTGTCCATCCGGCCTTGCAGGCGGCGCGCCGTCTGTGCCGGACGGCGGTGTCGGACGGCTCTGTCCGGACGCGGCCTGTTCCGCCGATGCATCGCGGCTTGCCGCGGCGTTCTGTGCTTCGCCGCCGTAGAACTCCACATCGTCCATGTTGAATTCCCTGCCGTTGCCGCGCCCGCCGCCGAAGCTCATGCTGTCCGGCTTGTAGAGCTCACCGGTTCCGCTGTAATTTCGTGCGAGGAACGCGTCCTCCACGCCCTCGACCGCCAGATACAGTCCGAAGTCCTCGCCGTTGACCGTGATATACACGAACGAGCACAGCGGCGCGTCCACGCCGAACTCCGCCATCATCCGATATGTCAGATAGTCCTTCATCATCGTGTTGTCGAAGATCAGGTTGTTGAGGTTCAGCTTGTCGAGACCGTGATAGGTCTTCGTGTCGTCATAGTGGTCAAACTCCACCTTGAAGCTGTAGCGCGAGCTGCCAAGCGAACGGACGCTGGACAGCGACGTGTTGCCCTTGGCCCGGATGGCCACGTTTTTATAGCTCTCGCCGTCGATGACCACGGCGCAGGCGCTGTATTCCTCCGACTCGCAGTTCTCAATAAAACTGTCCCAGTCATCCATCACGATGTCGATCGTGTGTACGCGCGATGTGTCGAACAGGCGCGATTCATAGCCGAGTACCGTGCCGCCGGTCTCGCCGCCGCTGGCCTTGACGGCAAATACAGCCGAGGCCAAAAGCAGTGTGAACACCAGCGCCAGCGCGCAGATGCGGTCGATGTGTTTGCTGCTTGTCATAGACGCACCGTCCTTCCAGAAATTGATCGTTTGCGCACTGCCGTCAGCTCATATAATCGCCGTTGTAGCTGACCAGAACCGCGCTCTTCACGCCGTCCATCGCCGCAAGCTCGTTGATGAATTCGGTGTTGTCGCTTCTGAGGCGGATCTCGCAGTTCAGCTCGATGCTGCCCGCCTGCACGGCCTTGCTTTTTACGACACAGCGCTGCGTTTTGCTGTCGAGGAAGGCTTTGGCCACGGTCTCCGATGCGCCGTCTGTACACTGGAGCACCACGATATAGGGGATGATGTGGCTTTTGCGGTTGGCAAACAGGATCAGGATCACACCGATGACGGCGCTGCCAATGACCGCCAGCGGAAGGAAGCCCGCCGCCAGCACGATGCCCGCCGCGATCGACCAGAACAAAAACGCGATGTCAAGCGGCTCCTTGATGGCCGTGCGGAACCGGACGATGGACAGCGCGCCGACCATGCCGAGCGACAGCACCACGTTCGACGTCACGGCGAGGATGACCAGCGTCGTGATCATTGTCAGCGCGATGAGCGTCACGCCGAAGCTGCTGGAATACAGTACGCCCTGATATGTCTTCTTGTACACCAGAAAAATGAACAGCCCTACGCCGAACGACAGCGCCAGCGCCAGCAGCATGTCCGGCAGGCTGACCGCCGTCACGTTTTCCAGAAAGCTGGATTTGAAAATGTCACTGAAACTCATGCTTGTTCCTCCTTAATCATACATTCTGCATACTGCATATTTTGAAAATGCCGCGACATGCCGCCCCGGCAGCTGCACGGCGTCCCGGATGATGTCCGGCAGAAACGCGTCCCACTTGACCTCCATTCGCGCACCGCTGTCCGGCGCGGGCACCGTCGGGCAGGACGGATTCAGAAAGTCGGTGCAGCGCAGCCCAGTGCGGATATCATAGTCCAGCGTCACGCGAACGTTGCCCGGGCCGGAGACAAACGGTTCGCGCGTATAGTCCACAATCGTCTTCGCCCGCAGCAGTTCGCTCTGTGCCCGGCAGCAAAGCTCGCGCAGCAGCGCATCGTCCCCGATGTCGAGGTCGGAAAACCGCCCCGCTGCAATCGCCTGCGCCTGCCGCTCGGTCAGCATGCTCTGCTCCTTCCAGCCGAGGCCCGCAAGCTTGCACTTCTTTTCCAGCTGGAGGAAGCTCCGGTCGCCGTTATAATACCGAATGCGGAATTTCTCCCGCCGGCTCACGCCGTCCAGCTTTTCCCGCAGCGCCCGGTCGTCCGGCGTATCGAGATAGAGGCTGCGGATCTGGTACCGTCCGTCCACGGCGTGGCAGTCCGGCTGCATCACCAGCCGCAGCCGCTGCCTCAGCACGGGCAGGTCAGCGGGAGAGAGCGCGATCTTCCATTCGTGGCGATATTGCATCCCGTATCGCTCCTTTCGTTCCGTTTGTGCCGTTATCATAGCGCTGATCTCTGAAATGTTCCTGAAAAAATCCGGGTTTTCTGAAAAATATCTTTTCACGATTTTCAGCTTTATTTCAGAAAACAGATGTATTATAATGGTTACTGAATAAGAGCTGCGCCGGGAGGGCTGCATCATGAAAATCCTGATCGTGGAGGACGAGGTTCTGCTCGCCGATTCGCTGAAGACACTGCTTGAAAAAAAAGGCTTTTCCGTTGAGGTGGCTTACGACGGAGAAACCGGGAAGGATTACGCCGAAACCGGCGTCTACGACCTGCTGATCCTGGACGTGATGATGCCAAGGCTCAACGGCTATGACCTTGCCCGGCAGGTGCGCGCTGAGCGCTGTACCACGCCCATTCTGATGCTCACGGCCAAATCCGAGCTGGAAGACCGCATCGAGGGGCTGAACGCCGGCGCGGATTATTACCTGACCAAGCCGTTTGACACGCGCGAACTGCTCGCCTGCATCAATGCGCTGCTCCGGCGGCAGGGCGACCAGGTGGACGAGCTGCGTTACGGCAACACGGCGCTCGATCTGGCCTCCGGCACGCTGGTCTGCGGCGCGGAGCGCGTGCGCCTGTCGGCTAAGGAGTTTGACATCATGCGCTTTCTGCTCCAGTCCAAGGGCAACAACCTCTCCAAAGAGGTCATTCTCGCCCGCGTCTGGGGCTTCGATTCCAACGCCGTGGAGAACCACGTCGAGGTCTATGTCGGCTTTCTGCGCAAAAAGCTGGCCTCCATCGGCTCCAATCTCCGCATTGAGGCGGTGCGCCGCCTCGGCTACCATCTGGAGGTGTCGGAAGCATGATCCGGCGTCTCCGCATCCAGTTTATCGCCATCATCATGGCGCTGCTGACGCTGCTGCTCGGCTGCGTATTCGGCCTCATCTACTATTTCACGCAGCAGAGCCTGGAAAAAGAAAGCCTTGACCTCATGGACACGCTTGCCGCCAGCCCGTTTCAGGTCGACCGACTGGACGAGGTGTCCAAGCGCGTCAAGCTGCCATACTGCATGCTTCAGGTCAGCAAAAACGGCGAGATCATGGCCACAAACGGCGGCTATTACGACCTGTCCGATCAGGATTTTCTGAAGGAGCTGATCGCCGTCACCTATTCCTCGACCGATCTGCAAGGCAAAATTCCGCAGTATAATCTTCGCTATGGCCGCTATCTGCTGCAAAACGGGCAGCGCCTCGTTTTTGTCGACACCACCAGTGAGCAGGCCACACTGCGCCATCTGCTGAAGACCAGCCTCCTGCTCGGCGCGGCCAGCCTTGTGCTGTTCTTCGGCGCGAGCGTGCTGCTCGCGCGGCGGATGGTGCGCCCGGTGGAGCAGGCGTGGCAGCAGCAGAAGCAATTCGTTGCCGACGCCTCGCACGAGCTGAAAACACCGCTGACCGTCATCACCACCAACGCAGAGCTGCTGACCAGCCCCGAATATCCGTCCGAGACAAAGGCGCAGTTTTCCGCCAATATTCTCACCATGTCCCGCCAGATGCGCGGTCTGGTGGAAAGTCTGCTGGATCTGGCCCGCCTCGATCAGGGCAGGCAGGCGCCGGAGCATTCGCCTGTGGAGCTCAGCAAGCTCGTGTCCGACGCGGTACTGCCGTTTGAGGCGCTGTTTTTTGAAAAGGAGCTGACGCTCGAAACGGAGATCGCGCCCGACCTCACTGTATACGGCAGCGCCGCGCAGCTGCGGCAGGTCGTGGAGATCCTGCTCGACAACGCGCAGAAATATGCCGACGCACCGGGCACAGTCCGCGTCACCCTTGCGCGCCAGGGCCACCATGCGCGCCTCTGCGTGGCCGACACCGGGAAGCCCATGTCGCCGGAGGACTGCAAAAACATCTTCAAGCGCTTCTACCGACTGGACGAATCCCGCTGCCGCGACGGCAGCTTCGGCCTCGGCCTGTCCATCGCCCAGGCCATCATGGCGGCCCACCACGGAAAGATCTGGTGTGAAAGCAAATCCGGCGTAAACGCCTTTTTTGCAGAGCTCCCGCTCTGATCCGCCGTGCGCCGATCCCCGGTGAATCCGCATGCAGCCCACACGGGGCGTGCGGATTCGCCGGGGATTTTTCCGGAAAATCGGCGTATGCCGCCGGGCGGACAGAAAGCGGAAAACAGGAAGCAGTCTCTTCTTAGTGGAGGCTGCTTTTTTACGCCGATTTTACAATCGTACGCTTTTGCATTTTACGTGTGGGCAGTATTCTCGTAACCGTAGACGAAAAGTCAAGAACAAAAATACAAAGGAGAAATTCAAAATGAAAAAGATCATTGCACTGCTGCTCGCGCTGACATGCGCGCTGGCGCTGTTTGCCGGCTGTGCAGCAAAGACCACCGATTCGAATGATACCGCTTCGGACACTGCTGCGGATACCTCCGCGACAGACACCGCTGCAAAGGATGACAGCTCCAGCACTGCCGAGGAAAGCAAGCAGGATGACGCCGCTTCCACCGAGAAGGAACTGAGCGGCACGGTTGCGACCGACGGCTCCACCTCGATGGAAAAGGTCATCGGTGCGCTGGGTGAAGCGTTCATGGCGGAAAACCCCAATGTGACGTTTACCTATAACCCGACCGGTTCCGGTTCCGGCATTCAGGCCGTGAGCGAAGGCCGCTGCGATATCGGTCTTGCCAGCCGCGCGCTGAAGGACGACGAAAAGGCCTCCGGCCTGAAGGAAACCGTTCTGGCTCTCGACGGCATCGCCATCATCGTGAACCCGGAAAACCCTGTCTCTGACCTCGACGTCGAGACCATCGCGAAGATCTACACCGGCGAGATCACCAACTGGAAGGATGTCGGCGGCAACGATGCAGAGATCGTTCTGATCGGTCGTGAAGCTGGTTCCGGCACGCGCGACGGCTTTGAGTCCATCACGGACACCAAGGATGCCTGCCAGTATCGTCAGGAGCTGACCTCCACCGGCGACGTGATCGCAACGGTCGCGCAGAACCCGGATGCCATCGGCTATGCTTCCCTCTCTGCGATCAAGGACACCGTCAAGGCCCTGACCGTCGGCGGCGTGGCCCCGAGCGAAGAGACCGTCAAGGACGGCAGCTATGTGGTGCAGAGACCGTTCGTCCTCGTCACGAAGGAGGGCGTGGCCCTCAGCGACGCGGCCCAGGCGTTCTATGACTACGCGCTCGATCCCGCCCAGGCGGAGCTGATCGGCAAGGCCGGCGCAGTTGCAGCGAACTAAAATCTAGAACAAGGAGGCGGCCACCCATCGGCCGCCTTTTTGGCTGTATATGAGGAATTTACGATGAAACGAGGAAAAAATCTGGTTGAGGACGTGATCCATGCAGTCTTTCTGCTGTTCGGCCTGATCGCGGTGGGATGCGTGCTGATCATCACGGTCTATCTGGTGGTTTCCGGTATCCCGGCCATCCGGAAGATCGGGCTGGTGCCGTTCCTGTTCGGGAAAACGTGGGCGTCGACGGCGGCAGAACCGCAGTACGGCATTCTGCCGTTCATCCTGACAAGCGTCTACGGCACGGCCGGGGCGATCGCGCTTGGCGTACCGGTCGGTTTTCTGACGGCGGTGTATCTGGCAAAGCTTGCGCCAAAGAGTGTGAAGAGCACGATGCAGGCGGCGGTCAGCCTGCTGGCCGGTATCCCATCGGTCGTATACGGCCTTGTCGGCATGCTGGTACTGGTACCGGGGATCCGGAATGTGTTCCACTTATCGGATGGCGCGAGCCTGCTCGCGGCGATCATCGTCCTGGCGGTCATGATCCTGCCGTCCATTATTAAGGTCTCGGTCACGGCGCTCGAGGCCGTGCCGCGTGAATATGAGGACGCCTCTCTGGCCCTCGGAGCCACGCCGGTCGAGACATATTTCAGAGTATCCGTTCCGGCAGCAAAGAGCGGCATCGCCGCGGCGGTCGTGCTCGGCGTGGGCCGCGCCATTGGTGAAGCGATGGCTGTGATGATGGTATCGGGTAACGCGGCCAATATGCCGAGTCTGTTCCAGAGCGTGCGCTTCCTCACGACGGCAGTCGCCAGCGAGATGTCGTACTCCAGCGGATTGCAGCGGCAGGCGCTGTTTTCCATTGCGCTGGTGCTCTTCCTCTTTATCATGCTCATCAATGCAGCGCTGAATTTCTTCCTGAAGCGCGGAAAGGAGCAATGACATGCAGACTAAATTGCCGCTGCGGCGGCGTGCTTATACCGGCATGATGCGGACGCTGATGTACATTTCCGCAGGGCTTACCGCAGCGCTGGTGCTGTTTCTCATCATCTACGTCCTGGTAAAGGGCGTGCCGAATATCACATGGGAACTGCTGTCCACCGCGCCGAGTTACCTGGAGGAGCGCATCGGAATCCTGCCGGACATTCTGAACACGCTTTATCTTGTACTGGCAACGATCCTTTTCGTGCTTCCGCTTGGCGTGTGTGCAGCGATCTATCTAAACGAATACGCGGCGAACAAAAAGCTCGTCGCGGCCATCGAATACGCTGCGGAGACGCTCTCCGGCATCCCGTCCATCATCTACGGTCTCGTCGGTATGCTGATTTTTTGTAAGAACGGCACGTCTCTGCTGGCCGGCGCATGGACGCTCACGATCATGAACCTGCCGACGGTCATGCGCACGACGCAGGAAAGCCTCAAGACTGTGCCGCAGAGCTACCGCGAGGGCGCGTTCGGCCTCGGCGCGGGAAAGTGGCGCGTGATCCGGACGGTAGTCATGCCCGGCTGCGTCGACGGCATCATCACGGGCTGCATTCTCTCCATCGGGCGCATCCTCGGCGAGTCGGCGGCGCTGCTGTTCACGGCGGGGTTTGCTCATGCGCTGAATGATCTCTGGCGCGGCCTGCACAGTGCGGGCGCGACGCTGACGGTCGCCCTCTATGTCTACGCGAAGGAGCAGGGCGAGTTCGGCGTGGCGTTTGCCATTGCAGCCATCCTGATGGTGCTCGCGCTGCTCATCAATCTGGCGGCAAGCCTTGTATCCCGTTATTTCAGGAGGAAAAATCAGCTATGAGCGATATCATTTCTGTGAAAAATCTGAACTTGTGGTATGGCAGCCATCAGGCGCTGACGGATATCTGCATCGAGATTCCGGAAAAGAGCATCACGGCTCTCATCGGGCCGTCCGGCTGCGGTAAGTCCACATTTCTGAAAACGCTGGATCGGATGAACGATCTGGTGCCCGGCGTGAAAATTACGGGCAGCGTACAATATCGGGGGCAGGACATCTACGCGCCCGGTACGGACGTGAACGATCTGCGGCGGCAGATCGGCATGGTCTTCCAGAAACCGAACCCCTTCCCCATGAGCATCTACGACAACATTGCCTACGGCCCGCGGACGCATGGCATCCGAAACCGGGCGAAGCTCGACGAGATCGTCGAGCGGTCGCTGCGCGGCGCAGCCATCTGGGACGAGGTGAAAGACAGACTGAAGAAAAACGCGCTGGGTCTTTCCGGCGGACAGCAGCAGCGGCTCTGCATCGCGCGGGCGCTGGCCGTGGAGCCGGAAGTGCTGCTGATGGACGAGCCGACGAGCGCGCTGGATCCCATCTCGACCTCGAAGATCGAAGAGCTCGCAATGGAGCTCAAGGATCAGTATACCATTGTTATTGTCACGCACAACATGCAGCAGGCCGTCCGTATTTCGGACAATACGGCATTTTTCCTGCTGGGTGAGCTGGTCGAGTATGGCGGGACGGAGCAGATGTTCTCGCAGCCGCGCGAAAAGAAGACCGAGGATTATATCACGGGGAGGTTTGGATGATGAGAAGCAGGTTTGACGAGCAGCTGGGACTGCTGAACCGGGAGCTCATTGAAATGGGCGCGCTTTGCGAGGAGGTCATTGCGCTGGCGGCCAAGGCCATGGAGATCGGCGACGTAACGCTGGCCAAAAAGGTCGGGCCGCTGGACGCCGAGATCGACCGGAAGGAGCGGGAGATCGAATCCCTTTGCCTGAAGCTGCTTTTGCAGCAGCAGCCGGTCGCGCGCGACCTGCGGCAGATCTCCGCAGCGCTGAAGATGATCACCGATATGGAGCGCATTGGCGACCAGGCCGAGGATATTGCCGAAATTGTGACATTTCTGGACGGCCGCGGCACCGAAGACAGCGAGCTGATGCGGGAAATGGCACGCGCGACAATAAAAATGGTCACAGATAGTGTTGATGCTTTCGTAAAACATGATATACTGTTAGCAGAACAGGTGGTGCGGGATGACGACACGGTCGACCGCTATTTTGACGAGGTCAAGCGCAGGCTGATCGAACGGATCGCCGCGACGCCGGACGATGGCGAATACTCGCTTGACCTGCTCATGATCGCCAAGTATTTTGAGCGCATCGGAGATCACGCGACGAACATTGCCGAATGGGTCATGTTCTCCGTGACCGGTGTACATAAGGAGGGAAACGCATGATCTGGTGCGTGGAGGACGACGCCAGTATCCGTGACATTGAGGTGTATGCCCTGCATTCGACCGGCTTTGAGGCCCGAGGCTTTGAAGATGGGCAGGAATTCTGGGACGCATTGCAGGAGGCAGAGCTGCCGGAGCTCGTGGTGCTCGACGTGATGCTCCCGGGGCTGGACGGCATCACGCTGCTGCGCCGGATGAAGGCGGAGGAGCGTCTGGCTGACATCCCTGTCGTCATGGCGACGGCCCGCGGCGCGGAGTATGACAAAATTCAGGGACTCGACCTTGGCGCGGACTACTATCTCACAAAGCCCTTTGGGGTGATGGAGCTGGTGTCCTGCGTGAAGGCCGTGCTCCGGCGTGTACAGCCAAAGAAGGTGGAACGGCTGCTGAAGACCGGCGGGCTGCTGCTGAATCTGGATGAGCATACCGTCAGCATCGACGGCGCGCGTGTTGAGCTGACGTTCAAGGAATTTGAACTGCTGAAGC
>DBLB01000146.1:0-6766 GCA_002298695.1 Clostridiales bacterium UBA735
GCAGCAGCGTGATGCCGAGGTATTTGCAGATCGTCGGGCTGCACTTCATCATCTTTGCACTGTAGTGCGCGCCGAGATATTTGCCGAGCGAGCGCGTCACAATGTACACGAGGCCGATCAGGACGATCATCTTGTCTGCAAACACACCCAGCTCCAGCTCCGCGCCGGAGATGACGAAAAACGCCGCAAACAGCGGGCTCGTCCAGCGGTCGGCCTTGGCCATGATCTCCTCGGACAGCGGGCAGAGATTGCAGAAGACCGTGCCGAGCATCATGCAGACCAGCAGTGAGGAAAAACCGATCTTCACCGGCCCGACCTCAAACTCCTGCATGGCCAGCGCTGCCGTCAGGAAGACAAAGGCAATGGTCATATTCAGGCGGTTCGTGTTGGAGTTGAACAGCTTTTCCAGCTGCGTCAGCAGCCAGCCCATCACCGCGCCGAGCACGAGCGAGCAGGCGATCTCAAGCAGCGGATTGACCAGGATCGATACCAGGTCGAACGCGCCGACGTTCATCGCTTTCGCGATGCCGAAGGACACGGCGAACACCACGAGGCCGACCGCGTCATCCAGCGCGACGATCGGTAGCAGAAGATCGACCAGCGGGCCTTTTGCCTTATACTGCCGGACGACCATCAGCGTTGCAGCCGGGGCTGTCGCCGTGGCGATGGCGCCGAGGGTAATGGCCTGCGCAACGGAGAGCGCATTGGACAGCGCGGCAATGACAAGAAGTGCAATGTCGACCAGCAGCGTCGCAGCCAGCGCCTGAAGCACGCCGATGACGGCGGCCTGTTTGCCGGTCTGCCGCAGCGCAGACATGCGGAACTCGTTGCCGATGGAAAACGCGATGAAGCCCAGCGCGACCTCGGATACCAGCGACAGGCGCTCAACATTTTCATAGCTCGTGAAGCCCAGCCCGTCCAGGCCGAGGCGGCCGAGGCAATACGGGCCGATCAGCACGCCGGCGACCAGATAGGCCGTCACCGCGGGCAGCTTGAGCGGCTTGAACACCCGCGTCATCAGAAGCCCGGCCAGAATGGCAACGGAAAGCGATAATAACGTACTCATAATTTCTCTCCTCTTTTTCTGTCCATACGATTCAGCTTCTCAATTATAGTCAGCGGATATCCGAAAAACAAGCGTAAAAAACATGAATTTCCGGGAGTTTTCCCACTTCCTTTTGTGCTTTTTTCTCGAAGACGTTTTCAGGAAAAACGCCCGCCGCGCGTTTGCGCGGTGGGCGTTGAAAAACTTCGTCAATCAAAATATTCGCGGAGGGCTTTCGCACTCACCACAGCGTACCAGATCAGCGCCGCCATCAGGACGCCGAGCGGCAGCAGCTGCCACGGGTATGGCAGCCAGCCGGCCTTCAGCACATCGTCCAGGACGATCAGCACCGTGTAGGCCGTCATGATCAGCGTCAGGATCCCAAGCCGCGGCCGCAGATAGGCAACATATCCGGCCTCGTCCCGGCAGTCGGCCGGTTTTTTCTCCTTCGGCAACAGCAGGCTGTTCGGAAACAGCTTTCCCTCCCGCAGCAGGCGCACCCAGGTGTACAGACAGTACGCTGTGCAGCCTGCGGCAAGCACATCCATCCAGAGCGTCATATCCAAGGCTTATTCCTCCCCGTTCTCTTCTTCCTCTTTTTTCGCCGCAAGATCCTCTTTGAACCAGAGCGCGATCTTCACCAGAAACAGCACGCCGAAGCCCACAAACACCACGGCTGCGATCAGGCCGATGATCGTCGACACCGACCATTCCACAGACCCGTTTCCAAAAAGATCGCGTACGATCTGCACTGCCAGATATATCAGATAGGCCCCGGCCGCACCGAACAGGAACGTCCGTCTCGATTTTTCCCGCCTCTCCTGCGCACTTTCCTTTTTCCGTGCCGGCTGCTGCGGCGTTTCCTCCTGCTTTCCTGCGGTCTGTTCCTGTTTTTCCTCGTCCATGCTTGATCCTCCCTGCGTTTTCGGCTATTTTACCACAAATCAGCGGCAATGAAAAGCACTTTGCCGGATTTTCTTTCCTTACGCCATACCGAGGCGGAACTGCTCGATCATCTCCGCCGTCAGGCTGAAGCCGGTCGTATCCGCCGGCACATCCTTCCGGTCGACCCATGTGGCCTCGGACAGCTCGTCCTCCTGTACCGTGATATGGTCGCTGCCGTCGAGCTCGGCAAAAAAACCGAACAGCAGCGTATCCGTGAACACCCAAGGCTGTGATTTGTAGAACTTCAGATTTTTCACGCGGACGCCCGTCTCCTCAAGCACCTCGCGATGGACGGTCTCTTCGATGGACTCGCCGATCTCATTGAAGCCCGCAACGAGGGCATAATGCTTGATGGGGCGGTCGCGATAGCGCGTGAGCAGCAGACGCTCGCCGTCGTGGACGGCGACGATGACCGCCGGGCAGATCTTCGGATAGACCGTATTGCCGCAGGCCGGACAGACCATCGCCCGCTCCGCTTTGCTCTTTTCCATCCGCGCGCCGCAGCGGCCGCAGAAGCGCTGCCCGGAGTACCAGCGGTAGAGGCTTTCGCCTGCCGCCGCCGCGAAAATGCGCGTCCGACGCGGGAAGCTGCGGAGCTTTCCGGTCGGCAGGGCCTCCCAGCCCTCGCCCGGCGCCGCCTCGCGCTCTGCCAGATAGTAGGCCCGTGCATCGATGGAAAACAGGTATTGCAGCCCGCCGCGCAGCGCCGGAAGCTCCGCCACATGCGGCAGGACGATCGTATCGCCCTCCACCTTGCAGAAAAGCGTCCGCTGCGGGCCGTAGCAGAGGATGAAATCTTCGTCATCCGGGTCCTTCCACTTCATTTCATTGTGGTATACATGCGGAAAAATATCCTGGATCATGCCTGTTCCCTCCAGAATGCCTCGATCTCGCTGCGGCCTGCCCTCACGCTGCCCTGCACAAAGCCGGGCTTGCCGCCGCCGCGGCCGTTCAGGCGCACGTTCAGTTCCTTTGTCAGCGCACGCACATCGCCGCTCTCGCAGCCGATCGCGTAGGCGTAGCCCGTCTCGTCCGTGCCGGAGAAGACCGCCGCGCGGCCTGTCCGGCCCTGGAGCACCGCGTCGGCCAGACGGCGCACACCGTCCGGCGTCAGCCCTTCTTCAAACAGCAGCGCATCTCCCGTTTTATCCAGCGACGCGGCTTTCAGCGCAAACAGCTTCGTCTCCAGCTGTCCGGCGCGCAGCTTTGCCGCCGCCAGCTCATCCAGCGTCCGCTGCACGGCGGCGCTCGTCTCGGCGGGCTTCGCGGAGAGCAGCGCGGAATTCTTCCGGTTCTCCGCCAGAAGCGTTCCGATATACGCATAGGCCGGGCCGCCGCAGAGCAGCTCCAGCCGGACGCCGTCGTGGAATTTCACGCAGGAGAAGATGCGGATGGGGCCGATCTCACCGGTGCGTGAAACATGTGTGCCGCAGCAGGCGCAGATGTCATAGCCCGGAACCGTCACGATGCGGACCTGGCCGGTCAGCTCCTTTTTGCTCCGGTACGGGATCGTTTTCAGCTTTTCTGCCGAGGGATAGGTGACTTCGATGGGCAGGTCACGCCAGACGGCCTCGTTTGCCTCGCGTTCGAGCAGCGCGAGCTGGCTTTCATCCAGCGGGCCGCTGAGATCGATCGTCACAAAATCCGCCCCCATGTGGAAGCCGACGTTCTCATATCCGAAATGCCGGTGGGCGAGGCCGCTTAAAATATGCTCGCCGCTGTGCTGCTGCATGCGGGCAAACCGCAGCGCCCAGTCAATTTCGCCGGTGACGTGCGCGCCCACCTCCAGCGGCTTTTCGCAGTAGTGGACGATCTCGCCGTCCCGCTCGTGCGTATCCGTCACGCAGACGCCGCCGAGCATGCCGCTGTCGCCCGCCTGGCCGCCGCCCTCCGGGTAGAAGCACGTCCGGTCGAGCACCACGTCGTAGCCGTGCTTTCCTTCCCGGCAGGCGCGCACGACCGCTGTGAATGTTTGCAGGTGTGCATCCTCATAATAAAGTCGTTCCGTCATGGTTCCGCTTCCCTTTCGTCGTTTTCTGTATCATAACACAGCGCGCCGCGGATTTCCACCCGCTTTGCCGATTTTCCGATTGACAAACCTCTTTTTTGCCACTATTATAAAAAGTGGGTCTGTTTGTCCAGCCGGCCCGATATCTGACACACAAAGGAGGGAGTATCATGGACGCAGGAAGTAGTAGCGGCACATCTGCAGGCCGAAGTTCCCGCGGGGCCAAGCCGCCTTCGTGCGCCGTGACCCTTCTGTAATTGTCCGGCTTTCCGCCGGACGCCGAACTTCCCGATGTGCCTGTCACGACGTGTCTTTACTTCCTAACCCGGCGAGCGCGGCTCGCCACATCTTAAATTAGGAGGAAAGACCATGGCAGAATACAATTTTTCCGTTGAAAAAACCCTGACCCAGCTGTTGGATGATAAAAAATATCATTCGCTGCGGGACATTCTCTGCACCATGAACCCGGCTGATATCGCCGCCGTGTTCGACGAGCTGAACGAGGCGCGGCTGCCGCTGCTGTTCCGGCTGCTGCCGAAGGAGTTGGCGGCGGAGACGTTCGTCGAGATGGAACCCGACGCACAGGAGCTGCTCATCCGCGGCTTCTCCGACTCGGAGCTGAAGGAGGTCATCGACGAGCTGTACGTCGACGACGCCGTCGACATCGTCGAGGAAATGCCGGCCAACGTCGTCCAGCGGATCCTGAGTCAGGCTGAACCCGAGATGCGCAAGCAGATCAATGAAATTCTGCGCTATCCCGAAGATTCGGCCGGCTCGATCATGACGACCGAATATGTCTCCCTGCGCCCGAACATGACCGTCGGCGAGGCGATCCTGCGCATCCGCCGCACCGGCATCGACAAGGAAACGATCTACACCTGCTATGTCACGCGTGGCCACAAGCTCGTCGGCATGGTCACGGTCAAAACGCTGCTGCTCTGCGAAGACGACGAAACGCCGATCTCTGACATCATGCAGGAGCATGTCATCACCGTCAATACACTCGATGACAAGGAGCAGGTCGCCCAGATGTTTTCCAAATACGACTTTCTGGCGCTGCCCGTGGTCGACACGGAAAACCGTCTCGTCGGCATCGTTACCTTCGACGACGCGTGGGACGTCATGGAAGACGAGGCCACGGAGGACATGGAGATCATGGCCGCTATGCTCCCGTCGGAACATCCGTATATCAAGTCCAGCCCCATTGAGATCTGGAAAAACCGTATCCCCTGGCTGCTGCTGCTGATGGTCTCGGCCACGCTGACCGGCATCGTCATCAACAATTTCGAGTCCGCGCTTGGCGTTCTGCCCTGCCTGACGGCGTTCATCCCCATGCTGATGGACGCCGGAGGCAACTCCGGTTCGCAGGCCAGCGTCACCATCATCCGCGCCATCAGCCTCAACGAGATCGACTTTGGCGACCTGCTGCGGGTCATCTGGAAAGAGATCCGCGTCGCTGTCCTCTGCGGCATCTGCCTGTCCATTGCCTGCTTTGCAAAGATCATACTGATCGACAAGCTGCTGCTGCACAATGAATCGATCACCACAATGGTCGCACTTGTCGTATGCCTGTCTCTGGCGCTGACGGTCTGCGTGGCAAAGCTCGTCGGCTGCGTGCTGCCGATGCTGGCCAAGAAGTTGGGGTTCGACCCGGCGGTCATGGCCTCGCCGCTGATCACTACGATCGTCGACTTTCTGTCGCTGCTGATCTACTTCTCGTTCGCGACCTCCATCCTGCATATCGGCTGATTCCGGGCCGGCGCTGCATCGCAGCGCCGGCCTTTGCATGTTCTTGCATTTCCCGTTTCTTTATTTTGCAAGTTCGCATTCTTTTTGTTTCAATTTCCTTTTGTTTTTGCAGGCCGCTATGCGTGTTTATCCTCAATTCTTGAATCTCCGGAAAAATAAATTTCATTTTTGTGCATTTTGCGCTTGCAAATTCCGCGTTTATACAGTATACTGAATACCAGAAAACGGCGGTTCGGCCGCCCGATATTCCAGGAGGAACAAATTATGAAAAAGATTCTCGCTCTTGCACTGGCAGCGCTGATGCTGCTGAGTCTGGTCGCCTGCGGCGAAGACACCGCCAAGGCCGACACTGCTTCCACAGACACTTCCAGCACCGACACCGCTTCCACAGACACTTCCAGCACCGACACTGCGGCGTCCGCCGCATCCGACGGCGCAAAGCTCCGCTTTGTCACCGGCGGCGAGTCCGGCACGTACTACGCGTTCGGCTCCGTGCTGGCCCAGCATGCCACCAACAACGCCGGCGTGAACATCGTCGGCCTCGTCGGCAACGGTTCGCAGTCCAACATCTATGAATTGGCTGACGGCAACGCTGAACTCGCCTTCTGCCAGTCCGACGTCATGGCCTACGCCTACGACGGCACGAACCTCTTTGAGCAGGACGGCAAGATCGACTGCTTCTCCACCGTCGCCGCCCTCTACACCGAGCAGGTGCAGATCGTCACGACTGACCCCAGCATCAAGACTGTTGCCGATCTCGAAGGAAAGAGCGTTTCGATCGGCGCGGCCGGTTCCGGCGTATACTTCAACGCGATGGACGTTCTCGGCGTATATGGCCTGACTGAAAATGACATCAAGCCCACCTATCAGTCCTTCGGCGACAGCGCTGACGCCTTGAAGAACGGCCAGATCGATGCGGCGTTCATCGTCGCCGGCGCTCCCACGACCGCCGTCACCGACCTTGCCACCACGAAGGATGTCTACCTCGTCTCCCTCGATGACGAGCATGTCGATCAGCT
>DBLB01000146.1:6880-7053 GCA_002298695.1 Clostridiales bacterium UBA735
GTGACGATGTCTCCGAGGACGCGATCTATGCCTTCACGAAGGACATCTTCGACAACGCCGCGAACCTGACTGAAAGCCACGCGAAATACAAGGAGATCGACACCGCCTTCGGCGCGTCCATCACCTCCGTTCCCTATCATCCGGGCGCGGCCAAATATTTCGCCGAGCAGGGC
>DBLB01000135.1 GCA_002298695.1 Clostridiales bacterium UBA735
TTTGCGCCACGAGCTGACGCATTTTCGGCACCTTGATTTTCTGTGGTCGTTCTGCCGCGCAGCAGCCGTTACCGCCTATTGGTGGAATCCGCTCATCTGGATTGCTGCGATTTGCTCCAAGCGCGACGCGGAGCTGGCCTGCGATGAGGCGGTCGCTGCCAAACTGCCGGAGAGCAAGCGTCTTGCCTACGCCCGCGCGATTCTGGCACAAGCGCCGCGCAAAGCGGCAGCGCTGAGTTTGGCTGGACCGCCTGTGAAGGAGCGAATTTTGTTCCTGACGAAAAAGCAGCGTACCAGCGTACTGTGTGTCATTCTGGCACTGCTGCTTGTCGTGTCCGCGACCGGCTGCTCGTTTGCAGAGCTGACGCAGCAGAAATCGGAAGAAACTACATTGCCAGATCATTCAGCCGATTCCAGCTCAGAA
The DNA here is from genome assembly GCA_002298695.1 of Clostridiales bacterium UBA735. GTDB lineage: Bacteria > Bacillota > Clostridia > Oscillospirales > Oscillospiraceae > CAG-170. Next base: position 425 of record DBLB01000135.1, read on the forward strand.
GCGACACCGCCAGCAGCGGATTCTACGCTGCCTGTCATGGATACGGTTGAGTTGATTGGCTATGTTGCCGACTCGCAAACGCCGTGGATCGAACTGTATAAAAGCACGGACAGCAAGGAGCCGCTTGCAAAGGTTCCGTATGATCTGATCGCGGCGCTCCCCGGCTGTGACAGAGAAAGTGAAGCCTTTACCTTTGGCTATCTGGACTCCATCACGTTTTACTATGGTGAGATCGGCACGTTCTGTTGGTGTGTCGCCGCTTTGCCGCCCGCAGCCGGAACAGGCGCGGCGAACGTCTGCACTTCTCCAGACAGCGGCAAAACATGGAGCATTTCTGACCCAAACGCGCTTTATACCGGCACGGTCATCGGCGCTGGCTTTGCGTCTGAAACGGTCGGCTTTATCAGCTACCGCTACTTTTTTGACAACGGCCCCGAAATCGCGCGGACACTGGACGGCGGCAAAACATGGTCGCGGTTGGAACTGGATATTCCGGCAGAATATGCGCAGTACAATATGCAGCCGCAGAATCCAACGTTTTCCGGCAATGACGGCAGCTATCCGGTCATACTGCTTGACAAGGACGGGAACGACCGCGCCACGATACTCCAAACGCACGACGGCGGTATGACTTGGACGTGGGATAGTATTCCGGCAAGCGACAGCAATGCACTTGATCTTCCGGAAGAAGCTGCCGCATGGGTCAACACATATCTTTCTGCACAGTACACAGTGCTGGACTGCCAGACGACTAACCTTGATGGGGCAGACTATCTGCTCCTGCTTACCGGCAGCAGAAATGCAGGCGAAAATGATTATTCCGGCTATCAGGTATTTGCCTTGGAAAAGACGGACACAAGCTATTCACTCTATGCGTGGAACGAAGCACAGCCGTGGGATTCGTCGCTTGGAGTTCTGGCCTGCGCCATGCGAACGGACGCTTTCGCCGCTGTCTACGGCTTTATTGGAAATGATGGTACACAGTATGACACGCTTACAACCATGTTTGAGGACGGAACTGAGGAATCGAACGCCATTATGCCGGGTGCTCCATTCCTGCACGTGTTCACCGGCAGATTGATAAAGGTTCAAGACGTTGTATTTTCCGGTAGCGCGTCAAGCGTAAAGTGGTCGGAAGTATCAGCGACGGGATTACACGCGCCGGTTGAGGACGGTTATCCCCCGAACGATGGAATTGACGCAAGAGTTCATAAGAAACTGGATTTTGCAAACTGGCTGCCGGAATACGAAGATGATGTTCAGAAATTCGAATTGGAGGACAGCAGACTGAGCGATAAGCCGGGAGATGTTTCTCAGTGGCCGCGTTATTATTCTGTACTCGGTGATTATTTCATCGGCATGAACGCTGATTTGCACTATCTGGACGCAGATGCCGTCTGGACAAAGGACTTGTCTGAGGACGGTCAGACAATGATCGTCACAATGACACGGGGCGATGCATCGTTGACACTTCACTATTCGCTCCAGACCTCGCAGATCACAGAGGTCGGTACACTCCAGACCGCGATCATCCAACAGGTAAGCAATGAATCTATTACTGTCGAGCACATCGTCCTGCTGAATTCATATCTTGAGGAAGATTTGCAAACGCTCAAAGAGCTGAACATCCCGCCAGAAGAATATCAATATGGATATTATCGAAGGGACTCAGGCGAAATTTACACCTACAAGGTAGACCCGGACGCAACTGTCACGATCTACGATATTGAGCAGGAATATGGCGCGGGCGAGGACCGGCTGTACACCTTCGAAACGTGGCGGGATTTTGTCACGGCCGTGCAGGCAGACGAGAGACTGCTCATCCAGCCCTATGTGCTTACCATACAGAACGGCGTTGTAACAAAGCTCGAGGAGAAATTCTATAATTAACAGCACATAACCCACGACAGCATGGACAAAGCATGGCGTACGGTAAGCACCTGAGCGATACGGAAACGAAATCTTTGAGAGGGATTATCGAAGCGTATGCAAAGTGAAGCGTGGCTGGATGAAGAAAACCGCATCGTGTCCTTTCATGAGATCCCGAACAGCCGGTATTACAGCGCAGAAGCGCATGAATTCTAGGAGATGCTCGTCAGCCTGGTTTTGTCCGGATACCGGGTGCAATAAGCGAGATTTTACAAAAGCAGCCTGCGGATTTTGATCCTGCAGGCTGCTTTTTCGTTAATTGTGCTAGGAATGAGCGGCGGCGATGCAAAAAGAAAGGGTTGCAAAATCAAAATTCTGTGTTATACTGTTCACACGCGAAGCGTCACTTCTTTTGTGAATGGGACAGAAATGGGGAACGATATGCCAAGAAATCCGGAAAAGGACATTCGGGAAGAAGCGCTGAGAAGAAAGCAGCTTCTGGAAGCAGGTCTTGCGCTTTTCTCCGAGCAGGGGATCGAGTCGGTCAGCATGAACGCCGTCGCGCTGGCGGCCGGTGTGGGACCGACGACGCTGTTCAAATACTACCAGACCAAGGAACGGCTGGTCATCGCCATCAGCGCGATGGCGTGGAAGCGCGTGTGGCAGGACGTAGTCGCGCAGTACGGGCGGCAGCGGCTTTCCAATGCGACGGCATATGAACTGCTCCGTTTTTATACAGACTGGATGATCCGCCTTTACCGGCAGCAGCCCGCACTGCTGCGCTTCAGCAGCAACTACAAAACGTTCCTCTGCCGCCAGCACACGCAGGCGCAGGAGCTTCAGGAGCATCTTGAACCGCTGCGGCCCATCCGGGAGACCTTCCACGCGGCATATCTGCGCGCAAAAGAGGATCGCAGCATCCGCACCGATGTGCCGGAGGACGTTCTTTTTACCGTCGCTGCGATCGGGATGCTGTCCGCGGCGGAGCGGTACGCGCAGGGGATCGTCTGGGCCGGTCATACGGACGCGGACTATACCGAGGAGCTTCTTATCATGCAGGAAATGCTCCTGAACTGGTGTGCGGGCGAAATTGCCGTTCCGTCGAAACCGGACGCCGCAGACTAAGAACATACACGAAAAAAACGGCGGGACATCCCCGCGGTGCAACATAAGAAAGGAAACGAATATGAAAAAGCTTACGATTTTGCTGCTTTGCATGGCGGTCATGCTGTCCGGCTGCGCAGGCACGGCAACGCCAATTGACACACAGAAATCCGAACCGACGGCAGAGGCGGCCGAATCACAGACTTCTGAACCAAGCGCCGAACCCGCCGCGGCAGAGTCCGCCGATACGACGGAAGAAGAGCCGGAGGCGGACGTCTGGGACACGCTGGAGGCCGCTTACGTTTACGCATTCCCGCTGGTGCTGATGGACGCAACAAAGACCGTTGCGACGAATACGGAGGAGCCGGTGACCGGCAAGGCACCCGTCAATCAGTTCATCCACGGCGTGGCGCTTGCCAACGCGCAGTTCAAGAACGTGGTGACGCCCAATGTGGATACCATCTATTCGCAGGTCTGGTACGATCTGAGCGAAGAACCGATCGTCTATGTGCTGCCGGAAACGGACCGGTTCTGCAAGGTGCAGGTGCTCGACGCATGGACGAATACCGCGGCGGTGCTTGACAAAGCAGGAGTCTATGCGATCACACTGTCCACGTGGGACGGTGAGCTGCCCGATGGCGTGACGCGCGTCGATGTTCCCACCTCCATGGCGTGGTCCATCACCAGAACAGTGCTTTCCGGTGAGGATGATCTTCCGAACGTATACGCCATTCAGGCGCAGATGCAGCTTCTGCCGCTTTCCGCCTATCTGAGCGGCGAGAGCTATCAGCCGCCGAAGGGAAGCAGCAGCGAAGAAAATAACTTTGTCCCCGTCAACAAGGTGCTGTCCATGGATCCAGTCACATTTTTCCAGACGGCAAACACGCTGATGGAGAAAAACCCGCCCGCAGAGGCGGACGCAGCGCTTCTGAAGCAGCTGGCTGCCGTCAACGTCGGTCCCGGCATGACGTTTGACGCTTCGGTTTTGACAGGAGACGTGCAGGAGACCTGGACGCAGATGCTCCAGGATCTTCGCCAGAAGCTCGCGGGAAGCGCGATGCAGTTTTCCAATCAGCTTGGCCAGTGGAGCTACTTCGGCGCACCGATCGGAGATTTCGGCACTGAATACGCATACCGCGCGCTCGTCGCGCTGGCCGGTCTCGGCGCGAACACCGTGGACGTTGCGCTGTACCCAAAAACGGCAGTGGACGCGGACGGCGAGCCGCTGACCGGTGAAAAATCGTACATTCTGCACTTTGAAAGCCTTCCGCCTGTGCTGGACGGCGGCTTCTGGTCGGTCACTGCATACGGTGAAGATGATTTTTTGATCGACAACCCGCTTGACCGCTATTGCGTCAACGACCGCTCGGGCCTGAAGGTGAACGAAGACGGCTCCGTGGATGTGCTCGTCTCCAAGACCGCGCCGGAGGACACGACGAACTGGCTCCCGGTCGCAGACGGCGGCTTCCACCTGTATCTGCGCATCTACACGCCGGATATGGACGCCATAGAAAGCTGGACCGCGCCGGTCGTAACAGCGATCGACTGAAGCAGGGGAGCTGTTTTTTCCGGACATCCGACGGATACCTGAATAGAAAGCCGCTGCAAGCTTTATTCTCAAACGAGAACGAGCTTGCGGCGGTTTTGTGCAGCGCCGGTTGCAAAACCCTTTGTATTCAAAAATAGTTTTAAAAATATGGTATTTCAGAAGAAAAATATTCAATATTTTACAAAAAAATTCTTGACATAATATCTGCACTGAGTATAATAAAAAAGGATGTGCATCGCAAGTCTGAGCAGATTCGGGAGTTCTGATGAGTGAACGCAGCAAAACAATTGTTCAGTTGAGGCTTCAATTTTGACATCGAACGCTGCCGTTGGGGGAAGGGCCATTCCGTTGGCCTTTTTATTTAGCCCTTCTACAACGCAACAAAATAAAGATTTTGTTGCGTTTATGATGAAATTTTGCGGCAGTAAAATGCATGGCCCACATTAGGCCACGAATCATGCCTGCCGGCAGTCCGGAAAACAGTTTTGGAGTGGATGACAAATGGAACGATATTTAGATGCACCACAGGTTCTGCGGGACTTTCTTTCTTACCACGAATCCATCAAGGGCCAGTCCCGGCGGACGGTTTCGGAATACTATCTTGATCTGCGCATGTTTTTGCGCTTTCTGAAACTCATGCGCAACGAGCTTCCGTACAACACGCCGCTTGAGGAAATTCCAATCAAGGACGTGGATGCGCAGTTTCTGGCCAGCGTCCGCACGTCGGAGATCTTCGATTTCCTGTCGTATCTGGCCAACGACCGCGAGAACCCGGAATCCGCCGAGTACGGCCTTTCATCTGCTGCGCGCGCACGGAAGCTGTCCGCCATTAAGGCGCTCTATAAGTATCTCACGGTCAGCACCCGACAGATCACAGAAAATCCAGTTAAGGACATTGAATTCCCGAAAATCCGTAAAAGTTTACCGAAATATCTGACACTGGAAGAATCCACCACGCTGCTGCGAGCGGTCAGCGGGCCGAATCAAGTGCGCGATTTTGCAATTCTGATGCTGTTTTTGAACTGCGGCATCCGGCGTTCAGAGCTTGTGGGTCTCAATCTGAGCGATATCTATGACGATCGGATCCGCGTCGTCGGCAAGGGCAACAAGGAGCGCATTGTCTACATGGGCACAGCCTGCCGCGAGGCGATCGACCGCTACATGGTGGAGCGTAAGCAGATCGTCCTCAGCGATAACCGGGCACTGTTCGGATCCCGCGACAAAAATCGCATCAGCGTCAGCGCGGTCCACCGCCTCGTCAAAAAGCACCTGCTGGAAGCAGGGCTTGATGCAACGCAGTTTTCCGCACACAAGCTGCGCCACACAGCGGCGACGCTGATGCTGGCCAACGGCGTCGATCTGAAGACGCTGCAGGAGGTGCTCGGCCACGAAAATCTCAACACAACACAGATCTACACGCACATTGAAAGCACGGACAAGAAAATCGCGGCCGAAGCCAATCCCCTATCCAAATTCAAATAACAAATAGATTAGTGCTAAAAACGCGGACTTTCGTTGAAAAGTCCGCGTTTTTGCAGAATTAACCGCCCAGATATGCTTTTTTGATCGAATCACTTTTAAGCAGCTCATGACCGCTGCCGCTGAGGGTGATCGCACCGGTCTCCAGCACGTAGGCCCGGTCGGCCACCTCGAGCGCCATCTGCGCATTCTGCTCAACCAGCAGGATCGTCGCGCCGGCCTTGTGCAGCTCTCGGATAATGTCGAAGATCTGCTCCACCAGCAGCGGGGCCAGCCCCATCGACGGTTCGTCGAGCATCAGCAATTTCGGTTCGCTCATCATGGCGCGGCCCATGGCCAGCATTTGCTGTTCGCCGCCGGAGAGTGTGCCGCCGACCTGTTTGCGCCGCTCCTTCAGGCGCGGAAACAGCTCATAGACATGCGCCATATTCTCCTCAATGGTGCTGTTTGGCCGCGTATATGCGCCCATTTCGAGGTTCTCCTCGACGGTCATATGCTGGAAAATACGGCGGCCTTCCGGGCACTGGGCCAGACCCATCTGGACAACCTTGTTCGGCGAAACACCGGTCAGCGGCTTGCCCATGAAGGTGATGCTGCCGCTCTTGGGATGCAGCAGGCCGGAAATGGTGTTCAGAACGGTGCTCTTGCCCGCGCCGTTTGCGCCGATCAGCGTGACGATCTCGCCCTCGTTGACCTCCAGCGAAACGCCCTTGACCGCGTGGATCGCGCCGTAATACACATGAATATCATTGACGGAAAGCAGCATGTCTCAGCCCTCCTTTCTCTTGCCGAGGTACGCCTCGATGACAACAGGATTGCCCTGAATGTCCGCCGGGGTGCCCTTTGCGATGATTTTGCCGAAGTTCAGCACACAAATGCCCTCACAGATGCCCATGACAAGGTTCATATCGTGCTCGATGAGCATAATGGCGATCCGGAACGTATCGCGGATCTTGACGATGTTCTCCATCAGCTCCGACGTTTCAGACGGATTCATGCCGGCCGCCGGTTCGTCGAGCAGGAGCAGGCTTGGGTTCGTAGCCAGCGCACGGACGATCTCCAGGCGGCGCTGCGCGCCGTACGGCAGCGACCCGGCCAGATGATCAGCAACAGGCTCCATGTTGAAGATGCTGAGCAGCTCCATTGCGCGTTCCTTTGCAATGCGCTCCCGGCGCCAGTATTCCGGCAGACGCAGAATGGCTGCAGCCGCGGAATACTTCATTTCCTCATTGAGTGCGATCATGACGTTGTCCAGAACGGTCAGATTCTTGAACAGACGGATGTTCTGGAATGTACGGCCGATGCCCATGTGATTGACTTCGATGGTGCTCTTCCCTTCCGTGGACACACCGTTGAGCAGGATGCTGCCGCGCGTCGGCTTATAGACGTTTGTCAGCAGGTTGAAGATCGTGGTTTTGCCCGCGCCGTTCGGGCCAATCAGACCGGTGATCTCCGTGGCGCCGATGGCCAGGTTGAAATCGCTGACGGCAGTCAGACCGCCGAAGTCAATGCCGAGGTGGCGCGTTTCCAGAACCGGGGGCCGGCCGACGTCGCGCTCGGTCAGGAGGTTGGTATACGGCTGCGGAACGAGCTTTGGCTGAGTCTTATTCATGCTTGGCCGCCTCCTTTTTCGCTTTCTTCACGGTATGCGGACGGAAAACCTTGTTCAGTACGTATTCAATCGAACGGGACATGGAGAAATCGTAGCTTCCCATCAGGCCCTTCGGGCGGAAGATCATCATCACGACCAGCGCCAGCGAGTAGACGACCATGCGGTAATCAGAGAACGAGCGGAGCAGCTCCGGCAGGATGGTCAGCACCGTCGCAGAGATCACGGAGCCCAGCATCGAGCCCATGCCGCCGAGGACGACCATGACCAGAATTTCGATGGATTTCATAAACTTGAACGTCGAGGGATACAGCGAACCGAGATATCCGGCGTAGAGGCAGCCCGCGACGCCGGCCAGCATGGCGGACAGAACGAAAGCAAATGTCTTATAATAAGTTGTCCGGATACCCACGCTCTCGGACGCGATCTCATCTTCACGAATAGAGAGGATCGCACGGCCGTGGCGGGATTTCATGATCGTATGGATGACGTAGCAGGACACCACCACGCAGATAAAAACGAGTGTGAACGAAGAATATTTCGGAATCCGCTTCAGGCCGGCTGCACCGTAGGTGAAATCAAAGCCGAGCACGCTGTCGATGTTCGTCAGCACAACGCGGATAATCTCGCCGAAGCCCAGTGTAATGATGGCCAGATAATCGCCGCGCAGGCGCAGCGCCGGAATGCCGATCAACAGGCCGAAAATACCGGCGACGACCGCACTGATGAGCAGTGCAATCAGGATGTACGGGATCGTAGCAGCCGTGTTCCCTTCCTTCAGCAGCGCCGCAACTGGCACAGCCTTCATGAAGATGCCGCCAGCATAGGCGCCGACCGCCATAAAGCCTGCATGGCCCAGCGGGAGCTGGCCGAGGTAGCCGGTTGCGATATTCAGAGAAACTGCCAGAATGATGTTGATGCCGACCATGATGAGAATGCCGCTCCAGTAGTTGGAGATCACGCCAGCCGAGATCAGGCTGCTCAGCAGGAGGTACAAACCAGCAATCAGCACCAGATTGATAAGATAGCGGGCCGGCATGGGGATCCGGAGCGCGTTTGATTTGTTTTTCATGCTTCTTCTCCCCTTTCTCAGACTTTTTCCACCTGCGGGCGGCCCAGAATGCCGGTG
>DBLB01000098.1:0-21916 GCA_002298695.1 Clostridiales bacterium UBA735
CGCGCGGGGCGTTTTTCCCGTCTTCACACCAATTTCACCCGCAATCCGCTGTTTCAGTTAAATTTCGCAAAAGCAGCGCACAAATCGCTGGAAATTTCAACCGTTTTTTGCCGAAAACCCCTTGATTATTTGATTAGCAAGTTGTATACTACCAATAAGTAAAACTTTTGAATATACATGATTAGGAACTATTTGGAACGCTATGGCCGAAAATGAACTGCGCCGGCTCAGCCGCGCCGAACTGATCGAGATCATCTACGAGCTGCAAAAGCAGAATGAACAGAATACCGCGCAGATCGCGGCCTTGCAGGCACGGCTGGACGACCGGGAGATCCGGATCGCCGAATCCGGCTCTCTGGCAGAGGCCGTCATCCGTGTGAACGGCGTGCTGGAGGCCGCACAGGCCGCGGCAGACCAGTATCTCGCTTCGCTCCACGCGGCAAACGCCGAAACAGACGGAAAAATAGCCGCCGCCGAACAGCAGCGGGACGAGATCCTTCTCCAGGCCAACCAGCGCGCCGACGAGCTTGTCCGCAAGGCAGAGCAGGAGGCGCAGCGCATCATGGACGATGCGAACGCACAGGCTGCCGCTGCCTGGGATGGCTTCGAGCGGAAAGCGCATGATCTCATCCGCCTGCATTCCGAGCTCCGCACGCTGACCGCAAAGGACATATAAGCCCGCCGTCCGCATTTGTCGTTTTCTGATGTGGAAACGTTTCCGTATTTTCGGCGAAACTTTCCCCCAGCCCCTGCATAGAATTCACACAGACTTCATTCCATGACGCGGCGCGCCGTGTCATGTCCCCCGGCCATGCATGGCCGGGGCAGAACCATCCGTAAGGAGGCATGTACCATGCAAACCCGGATCCCGCAGCAGGCGAACAGGCAGATCCGTTCGCACCTGCGGAAAAAGCATCTGCGGGCGCTGCTGCTGGCGGTATCCTGTGTCGCCGTATTCTGTACGGCCTACGCCCTCATTCTCCCGGCGATCACGCTGACGCCGGAGACGCACTGCGGGCTGGAAGAGCACACGCATGACGAATCCTGCTACAAATCCGTGCTCATCTGCGGCCAGGACGACCAGACCGCTCTCCCCGCGCACGAGCACACCGACGCCTGCTATGAAATACAGCCCGTCCTCATCTGCGGGCTGGAAGAGACCGGCGAACCCCTGCACGTCCATACGCCCGAATGCTATGACGCAGACGGCAATCTGATCTGCGGCGCAGACGAATCCATGCTCACACCGCACGTCCATACCGACGCCTGCTACGAAATGCAGCCCGTCCTCGTCTGTCCCGAATCCACCGAACCCATCCTGCATACCCATACCGACCAGTGCTACGAGCGCACGCTCATCTGCGAAAAGCCGGAGCACATCCACACGCAGGAATGCTATTCCGACCAGACGGCGGATGTGGAATCTTCTGCCGACTGGGACGCCATGCGCCCCGACCCTCTGTCCGGCAGCTGGCCGCAGGATGTGCTGGCCGTTGCCGAACGGCAGCTCGGCTATCGCGAGAGCGAGGCCAATTATGTCATCGATGAAAACGGCGTCCGCCACGGTTATACGCGCTATGGCGCGTGGTACGGCGACACCTACGGCGAGTGGTGCGCCATGTTCGTCTCGTTCTGCCTGCACTACGCAGACGTTCCTGCGGAAGACTTCCCGGCGGCCGGCGGCTGCGCCTACTGGATCGGCGCGCTGACCGAAAAGGATCTCTATCAGAGCGCCGCGCTCTGTACGCCGAAGCCCGGCGACCTCGTCTTTTTCGACATGGACGGCGACGGCACGTCCGACCATGTCGGCCTTGTCTCCGGCGTGACCGAAGACGCGATCACCACCATTGAGGGCAACGTCGGCGGCGCAGTCGTTTCGCGCGAATTTGCCCGTACTGACGGCAGCATTCTCGGCTACGGCGTCCTGCCGGAAGCCGCCGCAGCAGGCGAAGGACCCGCTGCGGACGATGCCGCCGCGATCTGCGGTCTGACGGCCCATACCCATACGGCGGACTGCTATGACGCAGACGGCAATCTCATCTGTCCGCTGCCGGAACACACGCACACCGAAGCCTGCTTTGCCGCAGGTGAGCCGTCCACGCAGGAGTTTACATACGAAGACGCCTCCATCTCCCTGCGCCTGACCGTTGAAAGCGCGCAGCCCCTGCCCGAGGGCACGAAGCTGACCGTCTCTCCGCTGGCCGCGACCGCGCAGCTGCGCACAGATGCCGCAGATTCCCTGCCCGACAGCCTCGGCACGTCCGACCGCTGGATCCTCCGCGACATTGCCCTGACGCAGGATGGCACGCCGCTGGATACCGAGTCCTTTGCCATGACAGCGGAGATCCGCCTGACGCAGAGCGTCTACGCCCCGCTCACGCAGGAGCTCGCCGCGCTCTCGCAGCAGGCCGCGCCGGAGGCTGACCTCGGCGTCGTCCTGACGGCCCTGCAAACAGATGCTGAAACGCAGCAGCTACAGGAGCTCGACAGCGCCGTCCTCACGGACGCGGATACCGCCCTGCACATCCCCATCCGCACCGGCACGCTTGCTCTCCGCGCCGCCGCCAGCGCCAACCCCACCTATACCGTCCAGTATTACGCCTGGATCCCCCGCTTCCGGAACAGCGGTGAAAAAAAGCTCACCGTCTTCGACACCAGCGCCGCAGCGAACGGCGGCAAATCGAGACTTCCCCAAAATGGCGAAACGAACCCGACAAAAACCGTCTATCTGGACGCCGCCGGCGGCAATACCAATAAAAACAACGGCAATCAGACGGCGCTTTACAAAATTGCGACCGAAAATGTCCTGACGCAGATGTATACGGAGAACCGCTTCGAATACATCAAAGCGCCGAACCCGTCCTACGTCAATAAGCTGATCGAGAACAGCAGCTATCAGATTCAGGCCGTCTGGGTTCTCAAAGACGGCCATCCCTCCAACAGCACCAGCGAATCCGACTGGAACATCTACAGTTCGGACGTCCATTTTACCAACCGCGACCTTTCCGGCGAAGGCATCTCGATGGACAACATCGTCACTATCAAAGAAGGCACGGTCATCCGCCTGATCTACAACACCACGGAAACCGACAAATCCCTGCCCGCCACATTCTACGACTATGACATCAGCACCAAGCGCGCCAGTAACGGCAATTGGAAGACCGGCGTCGCCGGCATCAATAGCGCAGGCAACTACGGATCCAGCCGCAACAATAAGAGAAACTATGAGTCCTGGTGCGACATTCTGGCGTTCGGCAACGCCAATACCGGCACCGGCATGGCAAAATACCTGTTTTCGCAAGGCTACCTGAATTCGCACAACCAGAGAAACGAAGATTCCTCCGGCTGTACATTCGACCTGGCCAAATCGTTGGACGAAAAAGGCCATATCGTTTATAATGAGTGGCTGGTCGCCCCCAAGCTCTTCAACGAGGACGGCGGCAACGACGGCAGCGTGACCGGCAAGCACACCTATGAAAACAGCTCTCTGACGTTCAAGCGCGTCGGCGACACCTACACGCTCTCCGCTGCCAGTGTCAATGGCGCAGGCTCCGTCGACGGCCTGCAAAACTTCTTCCATCCTTCTCCGACCGCAGGTACGATCTATAACGGCCAGAACGGAAAAGCCAACATTCTGACCAACGATTTCTGGCCGATGGATGCCGTCCCGGAAAATAAGCGCCACGACCCGCTGTTTGGTTCCTATAATTCTTATACAAAGCAGGAATACAAGTATAGTGGCTTTGCCAGCTATGAAGGCAAAGGCCCTGAGTGGGTCGCTGAAAGCAAAACCTTCCCGCCCAGTGATGACGGTATGCCGCATAACAGCTATTTCGGCATGCAGTACGCCGTCAAGTTCACCCTGACGGAAGACTATGTCGGCCCGCTGGAATACTACTTCTTCGGCGACGACGACATGTGGGTCTTCCTCGACCAGAAGCTTGTCTGCGACATCGGCGGCGTCCACTCCTCGGTCGGCGAATATGTCGACCTCTGGGACTATCTCAAAAAAGGTACCGCCGGCGAGCATACCCTGACGTTCTTCTACACCGAGCGCGGCGCGTCCGGCTCCACCTGCTTCATGAACTTCACGCTTCCCTCGGTCTCCGGCGTCACCATCGAGCAGCGCACCGGCAACCTCCGCATTGAAAAGCAGGTCGTCGGCGAGAGCGACCCGGACAAAGAATTCACCTTCAACGTTCAGTTCTTCGATCAGGACGGCCAGACCATTCTCGACGATTACGCCTACGACAAGTTTGACAAAGACGGCAATTCCCTGGGCCACGACCTGATCCTACACACCGGCAACGACCTGACGCTCAAAGCCGGCGAATACGCCGTCATCCAGTATCTCCCCTTCGGCCTGCAATACCGGGTCACGGAGACCGGCGCCGACGACTATACCGTCACCAACACGATCAACGGTGTCCTCCAATCGGGCACTTCGGCCTCCGGCACAGTCATCAAGGACGCAGCAAACGAGCTGGTCTTCACGAACACCATCCATACCACCAGCCTCCGCATCCAGAAGCAGTCCGACGACCCCGACCCGCAGCCCCTGCCCGGCGCCGTTTTCACGCTTTCCAAAGCCGCTTCCGCTTCTGAAGAATCGCTCCCCATCGCCTTCGTCAAACAGGCCGATGGCGCCTATGCCATCCCGTCCACGACCGACGAGCTGATCCAGGACGGCGGAATTTACTACATCGGCACCGTCGGCAACGACCATTCCAACAGCCCGTCCGACCTGAAATACGCCCTCACCGAGCGCGGCACAGACTACGCGCAGATTCAGGCCTATACCGGCGGCACAAACCAGCAATTCCGGGTCCACAAACAGTCCGACGGCTCCTACGCCTTTGAAAGCGTGTCCAGCCCGCAGTACTGGCTCAATCTGGACAACGGGATTACAGTCGATGGAACCATGATTCACTTCAGGAAAAGCGGAAACTCCCCGGGCGCAACCCAAAAGTGGTTCCTGATGCTGGCCGACGGCTATTTCAAGATCAAGCCGCGTCAGGCCGTCCTGACGCAGTCGAACGCCGTCATGGACATGAACACCGGCAATTTCCCGGCCGCGGGCAGCGGCCAGAACGTGCAGGCATGGACGGATAACGGCTCCGGCGCACAGCGCTGGTTCTTCGTCCCGGTGAACCCCGCCTCTGCGCCCGAGACCACGACGCAGCTTGAAACGGATTCCAACGGCATCCTGACCCTCACGGGCCTCGCCCCCGGAACCTACACGCTCACCGAGGTCACCACGCCGGAGGGCTTCCTCAAACCCACCGACCCCATCGTCCTCCACGTGGACGCCGCCGGCCAAATCGACCTCGTCAGCGGCGGCGACGCCGCGGTCGACAGTTCTGTCCTCCGCGTCACAAACCGCCGCGAACCGAAGACGCTCACCATCGCCAAGCAGGTCGAGGGCGTCGAAACCAGCGAGACCTTCCGTTTCACCGTCCGCTACACCGACAAGACCGGCGCGCAGATCGAAGAAACTTACGATCTCAGGCACGGCGAAACGAGCACCCCGCTCACCATCCCCTACGGCGCGTCCGTCACGGTCAGCGAACCGTCGCACGGCGGCTACAAGCTCCGCTTCGAATCCGGCGTCCAGACGCTCACGCCGAACGCGGACGGCAGCTGCACCTTCGAAATGACGGACAACGTCAGCCTCACCGCGGTCAATACCGCCGCGGGCTACGAACTGCCGTCGACCGGCGGTGCGGGCACCCATTTGTATACTGTCGGAGGGCTGCTGCTTCTGCTGGCTGCAGCGCTCGGATTGTATGTTCTGAAACGACGCAGAATGGGGGAAACCGAAACGTCCTGATGCACAGAGCGTTCCCACCCAGAAAATCAAAATTAAAATCAATTGAGAGAGGGTAAAAACAATGAAGTACATAAAACGAATTGCCAGCCTCCTGCTGGCCCTGGTCATGGTCCTCGCCGTGACAACCACCGCCTTCGCTGCCGGTGATGGCGCAATTACAGTCGATAATCCAAAAGCAGGCACCACCTACACAGCTTATAAGATTTTCGACGTGACCTATAACGAAGGTAAAACTGCCTATTCTTATACGATTGACTCCATCAGCGAATGGCTTGATACCGTAAAAGCATTTGCTGACACAGCTGACAACGGTCTCACGCTGGAGCAGGTCACCGGTTCGACGACGTACATCGTAACGACGACTGAGCAGTTCAGCGCCCCTGCCTTTGCAAATGCTCTGAAAGCCGCCGTTTCCGGCAAAACCGGCATTGCTCTGACTGTAACAGACGGCAAAGCTTCTGCGACCGGCCTTGATCTGGGCTACTACTTCGTCAGCAGCAGCACCGGCGCGCTCTGCAACCTGACCACGACGACCCCCACGGTCACAATTCACGACAAAAATGATATTCCGTTTGAGAAGGTTGACGATAAAGAGAGCGTAGACGTCGGCGAAGTTGTCACATACACAATCACCGGTAAAGTTCCGGATGCAACCGGCTTCACGGCCTATACCTATCAGTTCGATGATACCATGAGCAGCGGCCTCACGTTCAACAAGGACGTCACGGTCACCATCGGCGGTCAGAAAATCAACGACGCTAAGATTACTTACGATGTAGGCAGAAATGCCAACAGCTTCACTGTGGTCATCCCTGTTCTCAACTACCAGAACCAGATCGGTGCTGAGATCAAGGTCTCGTATACTGCAACCGTGAACGAAAACGCTGTTGCAAAGATCGAAAAGAACCACGCAACACTGACCTACAGCAATGACCCGACGAATAAAGAAAGCAAAACGAAGACACCGCCCGACGAAGAGACTGTCTATAGCGCAAAGCTCGTAATTGACAAATACAAAGCCGGCAGTGAAGAAACCAAACTGGCTGGTGCGCAGTTTGTCCTCTATAAAGAGGGTGCCGAAAAGGTAAAGCTCTATTACAAATGGAACGAGACAACCAAAAAAGTTGAGTGGGTTGCCGACAAAGCGCAGGCAACCGTCAAGACGACCGATAAACAGGGTGCGGCCTCCTTTGATGGCCTTGCTGATGGCACCTATTATCTGGAAGAAATCGCCGCTCCTGCCGGTTATAACATGCTGAAGGAGCCGGTCACGGTGGATGTCAAGGGCAGCGATACGGTTGTTGGTTCGCTGACTGTCACAGAAAAGGTCTCCAACCAGTCCGGCACCGAACTGCCTTCCACCGGCGGCATGGGCACCACGCTGTTCTATGTCCTCGGCGGCGTTCTGGTCGCAGCGGCGGTCGTGCTGCTCGTCACCAAAAAGCGCATGCACACCAACGGCTAACCGCAGATAGCATCGCACAAACACAGCTGCCCGCGCCGGGGAGGCTATTGCCTCCCCGGCGGCGCAGCGGCAAGGAGAACCCTGCATGAAGAAGAAACGAACTGCAAAATGGACAACGGCTTTGCTGCTTGTGCTCCTTCTCGCAGGTCTGTCCCTGCTGCTGTACCCCACGCTCAGCGACTATTGGAACTCTCTGCATCAGTCCCGCGCCATCACTGGCTACGCCGAGCAGGTCGCCGGTCTGGATACCGCGCAGTACGACGCCATCTGGGCCGCCGCGCAGGACTATAACGTTGCCCTTGCAGACCGCGGTACGACCTACGCCCTCACCGAAGACCAGGCCGCCGACTACGAATCCCAGCTCGACGTCTCCGGCATCGGCGTCATGGGCTACATCGAGATCCCGGAGATCAACTGCTCCCTGCCCATCTACCACGGCACCGACGAATCCGTCCTTCAGATCGCCGTCGGCCACATCGAGTGGTCCAGTCTCCCCGTCGGCGGCGAGAGCACGCACTGCGTCCTCTCCGGCCACCGCGGCCTGCCGAGCGCCAAACTCTTCACCAACCTCGACAAGCTCTCCGTCGGCGATACCTTCCTTCTGCGCGTCCTCGACGAGGTGCTCACCTACGAGGTCGATCAGATCCTCATCGTCGAACCGCAGGAGGTCGACGCCCTCGCCATCGAGCCGGGCAAAGACCTCTGCACGCTCGTCACCTGCACGCCCTACGGCGTCAATACCCATCGCCTGCTCGTCCGCGGCCACCGCGTGGAAAACACCCCCGAGGCGAAGCTCGTCCACGCCACAGCGGACGCCATCCAGATCGAGCCGCTGCTTGTCGCGCCCATCGTGGCCATCCCGCTTTTGCTGCTCACGCTCCTGATTCTTTTGCTGCCGAAACGGCGGAAACACCATGGAGGGGATATGGAATGAAAAAACATCAATTGCTTGCAGCACTGCTCGTGCTGCTGCTCTGTGCGTCGCTGGCCGCCCCGGCCCTTGCCGCCGGGGATATCGACCTGACGCACGCCAATATGCTCACCGTCTGCTATCAGGACGGTGCCACGCCGCTCTCCGGCGCGCAGTTCGATCTCTATCTCGTCGCCACGGTCGACCGCTACGGCGAGCTGACCGCCACAGGCGCCTTCGCCTCCTTCCCGGTCAATATTTCCGGCAAAAATGATGACGCCTGGCGCGCCCTCGCCTCCACGCTGGAGGGCTACGTCGCCCTCAATCAGCTACTCCCGACCGACAGCGGCACGACCGACACCCTCGGCCGCCTCACTTTCCCGACCACGCCGCGTCAGCTGACCGCAGGTCTCTATCTTCTGCTCGGCCGCCGCCATACGCAGAATGGCTGCTATTACGACGCTGCGCCCTGCATGGTGCTCCTGCCCACGCAGGATCTTGCCTCCAACACCTGGCTGTACGACGTCACCGTCGCCCCGAAATTCGATGTCCAGCCCATTCCGCCCGACAATACGACCACCGTCCGTTCCGTCCGGAAGATCTGGGCCGACGACGGCCATACCGCCCAGCGTCCCGCGTCCGTCACCGTCCAACTCCTGCGCGACGGCGTCGTCTACGATACCGTCACCCTCAGCCGTGCCAACAACTGGTATTACGACTGGTCCGCGCTGGACCCCAATTCCGTCTGGACCGTCGTCGAACTGACGCCCTCGGATTATTGGGCCTCTGTTACCCGCGAAAACGGCGAGTTCTTCATTACCAATACCTATTCCGGCACGCAGCCCCCCGCTCCGACGAACCCGTCCGAGCGCCTGCCGCAGACCGGCCTGCTCTGGTGGCCGGTCCCGCTGCTCGCCGCCTGCGGCCTCGCCGCCCTCGCAGCCGCCCTCCTCCTCAAGCGCCGCACCAGATGATCCCGGTGCCCCGACATAAAAACCGCCCTGCCAAGGCCGGGGCGGTATTTTTTAAGCTCAGAAACTGCCGCTGCGGCCGGAACCGCCGCCGCCCGAGCAGGCGGAGCTTCCGCCGCCGTCAGACGGCTCGGTCTCGATCTTCGTGCGCGTCTCGGTGGTATGCGTATACTGATCGCGGCTGGCCGTCAGGTTCAGGCTGCCCACAACGTAGGCATCGGCGCGCGTGCCCTTGCGGACCGACTTCATCTTCCCGCGCAGGATCAGGCAGATGATCATCGCGATGACTGCGGAGATGCCCAGGCAGACAAGAACTGTCGTTGCAATGCTGCCGCCGTCCGCGCTGCCCGCCGAAGAATAGTCCCCGCGGACGGGATCGCCCGCCTCGGCCTTGGCCAGATACTCGGCGCAGACCTCGAGATAGTCCGAGAAGCCGCCGTACCAGTCGTCGTCCCGGAAATTGTCGAGAAATTCCTCCTCCATCATGCTCTGCCCATAGGCGTCAAAGACATATTCCGCCTTTGGCCCATAGAAGAACGTGGCGTATTTCCGGTTCGACATGCTCATCATCAGAATCACGCCGTTCCGGTCTTCCCCCTCGCCCAGCGTATATTCGTGATAGAACTCATACGCCGTTTCATAGGGATCGTCGTAGTATTCCGAATAGTCCTCGAGCAGCAGCAGATAGATGCCGACGCCGTACTGCGCGGAGATCTCCTCCGCCCGCTCTTCCAGCGTCCAGTCCTCGTCCTCCTTCAGAAGGCCCACGGTGTCTGTGATGTTCCAGAGCTGCGGTTCGGTCGCGGCCGGGCTTTCTGCAAAGGCCGTGCAGCACAGCCCCAGCAGGAGCAGCGCGGCCAGCAGGATACAGGTAAGTCTTCGTTTCATCCCGTCCACCTCCTTACGCCAGCAGGAAAAACGCCGTGAACGCCGCCGTCAGCACGCCGGTGATGATCCCGAACGTCGCCCAAAACTTTCCGCGGCTCACCGGCAGATCGCCGACCAGTTTCCCGGTCTGCCCGTTCATCGCGAACAGATAGTCCTTGCCTTTCCACTTCGTCGTCAGCATCCAGACCGGCAGCAGCGCATAGTGCACCTTGCCGCGATGGAGTCGGATATCCTGATCTTCCACAAAGCAGCCGTCATAGCCGACGACAGTCTCGCGCATGGCGTCGACCAGCGTGCCCGCACAGCGACTGTCCGCCCGCTCCCGGCTGTCTTCGACGCTGACGTCGTATTTGTCTGCCAGAAAGCCCGGCAGATATGCCGTGGAGAACGGCTTCAGCTCGCGGTAATCAAACGGCTCGATCGAGTCCATATGGTCGTCCGGCATTTTGCTCGACGCATCGACCGGAACTTTCTCAAACGCCAGCGCGCCCTCGCGGTAGACGTCGAAATGCTCCGTCCGCGTGACCTCGTAGTCGCCCTCACGGGAGGTATGGGAGCGCTCGGCCTTATAATTGGCCCAGCCCTCGGCCTCGCCGTCGAACATCCAGAACGGGACATACACGCCTCGGATCTCCTGCACGTGGTTCTCCGCGGAAAACGCCTTCGGCAGGAAGGGTTTTCCCTTGTAGTGCGCCTTCAGCGCCCGGACGGCATCGTCCTTGCTCAGCTTGAACGGAAGGACGTAGTCCGGCTTCAGCGTGCCGGCAAATTTCCCCGGCACGACCGTCGGATTTCCGCAGTATGGGCAGCTGGTCGCCGCCGTCGATTCGTCGCAGATCAGCTCTGCACCGCACGACGGGCAGGAATAGGTGCGCATCGTGTCTGCGTCGCTGCCCCAGTCGTCGCTCATGTCTGACGTGTCCC
This sequence comes from Clostridiales bacterium UBA735, assembly GCA_002298695.1. Classification (GTDB taxonomy): domain Bacteria; phylum Bacillota; class Clostridia; order Oscillospirales; family Oscillospiraceae; genus CAG-170. Next base: position 10,989 of record DBLB01000098.1, read on the forward strand.
AACCGCTGTCGTCAGCGCCCTGTTTTGCAGCTGCCCGCTTCTGTTCTTCCTTCTGCTGGGCCTCGGCGGCCTTTGCCTCTTTTTCCGCGTAGAGCGCCTCGATCTCGGCCACGTCGTAGGTCGAGCCGCAGTAGTCACATTCCAGCTTTCCCGACGCGCCGACAAAATGCAGCGGGCCGGTGCAGGCCGGGCATTGATAATTCGTTACCTGTGTCGGCATGAACCTTCAAGCCTCCTGTTACAATATATTTGCCTTTTCGGATTTTTCGTGCGCTCAGGTAAACGGCCTGCCGCATTCGGGGCAGAACTTCGGGTGCTGGCCCTCCGGGGCCTGCCAGCCGCAGCCGGCGCACTTTGCCGGGCCGGTGGGCCGCGGCTTGCCGCACTCGGAGCAGAATTTGCCGTAGTTCACCGCACCGCAGGCGCACGTCCAGCTGTCGTCTGTCGGCTTCAGGCTGCCGCATTCGCCGCAGAATTTGCCGGTGTTGCCGGTCTTGCCGCACTTGCACGTCCATCCGCCCGCCGCCGGAGCTGGCGCCGCCTGCTGGGCCTGCTGCTGCGCGCCCATCTGATAGAGGTTTTGGGCGTTGACGCCGCCGGCCTGACCCGCCATGTTCATGCCCATAAACGCCATCGCAGGACCGGCGTTCTGGTTGTTCGCCGCCGCCTGCATCGCGCTGGCCTGCGCGCCGACCAGGTGCGCCGCCGCGCGCGTCGGGTCCATGAACGCCGCGTTGCGCTGCATTTCCTTGAGCATCGCCTCGTCTTCCTCGCTTGCCTTGACAGACGAAACGCCGAACGAGACGATCTCGAGACCGCGGAGATTTCTCCACTTGCTGGACAGGACCTCGTTCAGAGCATCCGCCAGCTCCATCGTGTGACCGGGGAGCGCGGAATAGCGGATGCCCATCTCGGAAATTTTGGCAAACGCGGGCTGAAGTGCGGTCAGAAGCTCGGTTTTCAGCTGTCCATCCAGCCGATCGCGCGTGAACGCCTCGCCCACGTTGCCGCAGACGTTCGTATAGAACAGGATCGGATCGCAGATGCGGTAGCTGTATTCGCCGAAGCAGCGGATGGCGATGTCGATGTCGATACCCGCGCGCGGATCGACCACGCGGAACGGCACCGGCGACGGTGTGCCGTATTTGTTGCCGATGAGCTCCTTCGTGTTGAAATAGTAGACGCGCTGGTCCTTGGGCGGTTCGCCGCCGAGGGTGAAACGCCTGCCGATGTTTTTGAACGTGTCGAGGATGCTTGTGCCGAGCTGACCGGAGAAAATGGACGGTTCGGTCGAGGAATCGTAGACAAATTCACCGGGTTCGGCGCAGAGCTCCGTGACCCTGCCCTGGTCGACGATGATCATGCACTGCCCGTCGGCCACGGCGACAACAGAACCGTTCGTGATGATGTTCTCGCTGCCCTTGTAGTTGCTGCTGCGCCCGGAGATGCGGTGCAGGCCGCGGACAGCCATCACATCCTCGGGAATTGCTTCACAATAGAAATACTCCTTCCACTGGTCGGCCATCACGCCGCCGGCGGAACCCAATGCTGCTCGGATCAGTCCCATAGTCATTACTCCCTTTCTGTTGCTGCCGATGGGCAGAAATGTGGCTGGAAATGCCGGAATTCTCCCGGACAAGCCGCCGGGCGGCGGCCTCGATTCCATCATAACACGCCCCAGCGGATCCGTCAATAAATGGAAAGTGAACACCATGCTGCCGCTCCCCCGCTTCCTATTATAGCGCATAAAAAGCGCACCGGCCAGATGGCCGGTGCGCGCAGATTGGCAAAAGTCATTGCAGATTCCGGTGCTTGCGGAGCATGAAATACGTCAAGAAGTAGAGCGCCGCGCCGAGGAGGAGCTCCGTGCAGAGCGCGAGCAGCATGGTGCCGTGGGCGGCCTGGACGATGGCGTGCGGGTTCCCGGCGATGGTGAGAAAATTCGGATAGATGCTTTGCAGGAGCTGACTGGACATGGAACCCTCGTCCGCAAGTCCTGCGAGAACGGAAACGCCGAAGATCTGCAAAACCGCCTGAATCACAAAATAGAACACGACGGAGAGCAGGCCCTTGTGGTTCGCGAAGCTGTAGCCGATGGACATCGGCGCGTAGAACAGCAGGCAGCAGACGAGCAGGCCGACGAAGAGCAGCGCCAGTGCCTCCAGCGCGAAGGCCAGACCGTTCGCCATATAATAGCTGTCCAGCGCGCGGAGCAGGTCGGCAAAGCCGGTGAACATCTCCCGCGCCAGCCCGCCTTCCCAGACGACGATGGCGACAGCCAGCGCCTCGGCGAGGAACGTGAAGATGAAGAAGAGCGCGGCAGTGATGAGCTTCGACCAGAGAAGGCTGTGGACGCTCGTGGGGAGCGTAAACATCAGGTAGCCCTCGTCGGTCAGGAAATTCTGGTGGAAGCGCTTGATCATCAGGACGACGGAGAAGACCAGCACGCCGATCAGTGCCAGCACAAAGGCGACGATGAGCAGCGTATTGAGGATGTTGAAGAAGAGAGAGGCCGCCTGCACATGGCGCAGGGCCAGATCGCTCGTGCGGACGAAGATGGCGAGCAGCAGCAGCGCGCCGAACAGCGGGGCCATCAGGCGGCCCGTGGCGCGGAATTCCTGTTTGATCAGTTTTCCCAGCATTTGAATACCTCCCGGAACAGCGCGTCGACGGATTTGCCGCGCGTCTGGCGAATTTCATCACAGCTCTCGTGCAGGCTGATTTTCCCCTGATTGAGGAAGATGACCTCGTCGAGCACCGGTTCGACGTCTGCGATCAGATGTGTGCTGATGATGACGGCGGCTTCCGGATTATAATTGGAAATGATGGTGTGCAGGATGTAATCCCGCGTCGCGGGGTCGACGCCGCCGATCGGCTCGTCGAGCAGGTAGAGCTTCGCTCTGCGGCTCATCGTGAGCACGAGCTGAACCTTTTCCTTCATGCCCTTCGACATCTGACGGACGGACTGGTTGAGATTGAGGCCGAGCTGCATGAGCATCCGCTCGGCGGCCTGCCGGTCAAAATCGGCATAAAAATCACAGTAGAAGTCCAGCAGCTGCCGTGTTTTCATCCAGGGGCTGAGCGTGACGCGGTCGGGCAGGTAGGACACGACGGCGTTCGTCTTCGGCGACGGCGCGAAGCCTTCGATCAGAAGTTCGCCGCTTGTGGGCTGAAGCAGCCCCATGGCGAGCTTGATGAGTGTGGATTTGCCGCTGCCGTTCGGGCCGAGCAGGCCGATGATGCGGCCCGGTTCGAGCGAAAGCTCGATATGGTCGAGCGCCATCGCAGAACCGTAGCGCTTTTCCAGCGCATGACATTCAAAAATTGGCATAATTATTGTTCCTCCATCTGATTGAGCAGGTCCATGATTTCTTCGCGCGCGCAGCCGAGCGCCCGCATGGCAGTCAGATACTGCCGCGTCTGCGCCTCGGCGAGCTTGCGCCGCGCCGCGCCGACAACGGCGGCGTCCTCTGCGACGAATTTTCCGGCCGTGCGCTGGGTATAGATCAGCCCCTCGCGCTCAAGGTCGGCAAAGGCACGCTGCACCGTGTTCGGGTTGACGCCGGCCTCGGCGGCGAGATCGCGCACCGAGGGAAGCTTTCCGCCGGGCGGATAGACACCGGAGACGATCTGCTCCTGCAATCGCGCGACCAGCTGCGTGTAAATGGGCATGTCCGCCTGGAAAGACCAGGACATATCCGCACCTCCTGTATCTCTGTATTAAGCGATTAGTACAATAGCACAAGTAGCCGCCGTTGTCAACCCCTTTTTCAAAAAACGGACAGTAGCTTTTTTGCGTGCTGTCTGGTATACTGAAAATAAGAACAGGAGGGATGAGGATGTATCCCAAAAAGAGACCGAAAACAGACGAGGAACGCTTTCTGGAGTGCTTTTCCAAAAAGGTCGGCACGACGCCGGGGGCGTATCTGCGGCGGAAGCTGGCCGCGGGCGTCCCGGAGGGCGAGCTGCGGCGGATGTACGACATGCTGGCCGTGGAGCTGGCGCGCAATGCGCACTGCAAGGCCATCCGGTTTGACGAAGCGCTCGGAAAGCCAAATGCGGCAAGCGTCCACACCCAGCGGGCGGCGCACAGCCGCGTGCCCGTGTGTCCGAAGTGCGGCGCGCAGATGGTGCTGCGCACCGGACAGAGCGGCGCGCGGAAGGGACAGAAATTCTGGGGCTGCTCAAACTATCCCGCGTGCCGGTATACGAAGAATGTGGAGCCGTGCGGATGAGAAACTTCAAGATGACGCTCAGCTATGACGGCTCCCGCTATTTCGGCTGGGAGCGTCAGCCGGGCAAGGAGACCATTCAGGGCAAGCTGGAGGCCGTGCTCACGCGGATGTGCGGCGCGCCGGTCAACGTGATCGGCGCGGGCCGGACGGACGCCGGCGTTCATGCGCGGGCGATGGTCGCGAACGCCTATATGGATACGGACATGGAGCCGGAGGCCATCCGCGATTACCTCAACCACTATCTGCCGGACGACATCGGCGTGGCCGAGGTCAAGGAAGCGGCTGACCGCTTCCACGCGCGCTACCGCGCCGTGGGCAAGCTCTACACCTATACCTGCTATGTCGGCGAGACGAAGCCGGTGTTCAACCGGAAATATGTGACCGTGCTGGACGGGAAGCCGGATGTGGAGGAAATGCGGTGCGCAGCGGAATTTCTCACCGGCGAGCATGATTTCCGCAGCTTCTGCGCCAATCCGCAGATGAAAAAGTCGACGGTGCGCATTGTGGATTCCATAGAAATTCAGCAGAAGAAGGGCCTTCTGTATTTCAATTATCATGGCACCGGGTTCTTGCAGAACATGGTGCGGATTCTGACCGGGACACTGCTCGAAGTCGGCTTCGGAAAGCGGAGCGTGGAGAGCGTCAAGGACGTTCTGGACGCGAAGGACCGCAAACTCGCAGGCTATACCGCCCCGCCGCAGGGCCTCTGCCTCATGCGCGTGGATTATTGATGATTGAAGCAAAGCGCCCCGGAACCAATGGTTCCGGGGCGCTTGAACGTATCAGCTCAGAAAATCTGCAAAATGCAGCCCTTGAGGTAGAGGGCCTGATCGGCGAGCAGCGAAGCCGGATGGTCGCGCGACTGCATCAGCGGTTCGAGCAGACGCACGTCGCGTCCGGCATCGCATGCTGCCTCGCGCAGCATGCGAAAAAACAGCTCCGGCGTCATGAACTGGCTGCACGAGCACGTGACGAGAATGCCGCCGGGCTCGGCCATCTTCATGCAGCGCAGATTCAGCTCCTTGTACCCGCGGTATGCGCCGTCCACCGCCTTGCGGCTTTTGGCAAAGGCGGGCGGGTCGCAGATGATGAGGCCGAATTTCCGCCCCTCGTCGGCGTAGGCGCGCGCCAGATCAAAGACGTTGGCTTCGGTGGTGGTCAGAACGTCCTCCACGCCGTTCTGCGCGGCGTTGCGCCGCACGAGCGCCAGCGCTTCCGCCGAGACATCGACCGCCTCGACCGACTTCGCGCCATAGAGCGCGGCGTGGATGGAAAAGCCGCCGGTACAGCAGCAGAGATCAAGCACGGTTTTGCCCTTTGCGTAGGGCTTCAGCCGGCCGCGGTTCTCCTGCTGGTCGAGGAAATGGCCGGTTTTCTGGCCGTTTTCGATGCTGACGAGCATGTCCGCATCGTGCTCGCGGATGACGAGCTCCGCCGGCACGCTGCCGTAAACGCAGCATTTGATCTGCGGGAGGCCCTCCTTTTCGCGGACGGCAACGTCGTCGCGCTCAAAAATGCCGCACGGCTGAAACAGGTCGGCCAGGATGGAGACGATCTCGTCCTTGCGCCGCTCCATGCCGAGCGAAACGATCTGAAACGAGAGACAGTCGGCAAACTTGTCGACGGTCAGCCCCGGCAGGCCGTCCGATTCGCCGAACACGACGCGGCAGGAGTTTTCAAAGCCGAGCGTCTGCCGGACATGCCACGCCCGTTCAATGCGGCGGCGGAAGAATTCACGGTCGATCTGCTCCTGCTCGTCGCGCGTCAGGACGCGGACGGTGATCCGGGAACGGGAATTGAAAAGGCCGCGCGCAGCAAAGCGCATCCGGGAATCGAGGACGTCGACAACGCCGCCGTCCTCGCAGACGTCGTCGGCCCAGTCGAGCTGGTTTTCAAAAATCCAGGGCTTTCCGGCGCGGACGCCGGTCTCTTCGCCCCGGCGAAGACATACTTTGGGGTAGTCCATAGGTTTCCTTTCCAACATCAGAGAAATTCCGCAAAATCCACGGCAAACTGACGCTGGGCGACCTCGCGCAGCGTCTGACAATAGCGGGTATAGGCGGCGAGAAGGGCCTCGCCCTGCTCGGTGAGCTGCGCGCCGCCGCCGTGTCTGCCGCCGGTGGTGGAGTGAAGCAGCTTGAAGCCGAGCTTTTCCTCCGCGGTTTTCAAAATCGTCCATGCCTTGGAGTAGGCCATGCCCATTTCCATGGCCGCGGCCCGGAGCGAATGGCACGTCCTGACCAGAGTCAGAAGCGACGCCACACCGGGGCCGAAGCATTTCTCGTCCGTAAACAGCCGGACGGAAAGCACAGGGTGTAAATTCTGTTCCATATTTCTTATTTTACCGGAAAATTCGCCATTGTCAACAAAAAGCGCAGCGACTTGACGCTGCGCCGCGCGGCGTGGTATCCTAAGCAAAAGAGGTGAGGACATGGAACTGGCAAAGGCGCTGGACGTCCGGCAGGGCGTAACGGCCATCATCGGCGCGGGCGGAAAGACGACGCTGCTGCTTGCGCTGGCGCGGGAGCTGGCGCGGACGGCGCGCGTGATCGTCACGACGACGACGCACATCTATCCGCCGGATGGCTTCCCATGCCTCCTCCAGCCGGGCGAGGCGGAGATCGCGGCAGCATTGGAAAAACATCCGTGCGTCTGCGTCGGAAAGCCTGCAAAAGAGGGAAAAATCACGGCGGCGGACGTGCCGATGTACACGCTGGCGGCGCTGGCAGACTATGTCCTCGTAGAGGCGGACGGCGCGCATGGACGGCCCGCAAAGGCGCATGCGGACTATGAGCCGGTCGTTCCGCCGGAGGCGAATCAGACAATTTTGGTATTTGGCCTCTCGGCGCTCGGGCGGCCCATCCGGGAGGTCGTCCACCGGCCCGCGATCTTCGCGGCGCGGTGCGGCTGTTCGGAAGAGGATCTGCTGACGCCGGAGCTGGCTGCAACGTTTATCAACGAAGAAACGCCGCATACGCGCGTCCTGCTGAATCAGGCGGACACGGCGGAGCGTCTCGCTCTGGGGCGCGGGATGGCGGCGGGGCTGCGCGGGCCGGCGTGCCTCAGCGCATTGCAGAAGGGGTGGATCACATGCTGATTTTAATTCGCGGCGCAGGCGATCTCGCGTCGGGCGTCGCGCTGCGGCTGCACCGGTCGGGGCTGAAGGTCGTGATGACCGATCTCGAAAAGCCGACGGCCATCCGGCGGACGGTCTGCTTTTCGCAGGCGATCCTGTTCGGCGAGACGAGGGTAGAAGATGTGACCGCAGTGCATGCGGAGACGGTGGACGATGTGCGGCGCATCCTGGCGGCGGGGAACATCCCGGTGCTCGCCGATCCGGCGGCGGAATGCCGCCAGTGGCTGCGGCCCGACGTGCTGGTGGACGCGATTTTGGCAAAGAAAAATCTCGGGACGAGGATCGGCGATGCGCCGCTGGTGATCGCGCTGGGTCCTGGATTCTCGGCGGGCGAGGACTGCCGCGCGGTCATCGAGACGATGCGCGGGCATACGCTCGGGCGCGTCATCCGCAGCGGCCCGGCCATTCCGAACACGAATATCCCGGGCCTGATCGGCGGCTTTGCGGGCGAGCGCGTGCTGCGCGCGCCGGACGATGGAATTTTTCATCAGCTGCATGAGATTGGCGACCTCGTCGAGGCCGGAGAGACTGTCGGCGAGGTGAACGGAAAGCCGATGGTCTGCACGATCTCGGGCGTGCTGCGCGGGATCCTTGCAGATGGAACGCCGGTATTCAAGGGAATGAAATCCGGCGACGTCGACCCGCGGGCGCAGGCAGAAAACTGCTATACTGCGTCGGATAAGGCCATTGCCATCGGCGGCGGGGTCTTGCAGGCGATTCTGGAATATACGGGCGTTCTGCGCGGCATCACCGGGCAAAACGCGCTGGAGGTGTGATATGAAACATTATCTGATGCTCCCACAGGACACGGTCCGCGTCCTGCCGCCGGAGGGTGATGAGGGCGCGTGCGTCGAGCTGTTCTGCGAGCGGGCGGCGGTCTATTTTCCAGTCGAAACGCTGACGGTGACGCATTTTACGGGCGTGCTCGTCGATAAAACGCGCGAGGAGGCGCTGGGCCTCTGCGGGCCGGACGCACTGTTCGGCACGGACTATCTGGTGCTGCTGCCGCAGTCGCACCCGGGCTTCGCCGCGTTTGATGCCGAGATCCGGCCATATGTGCCGGAGATGAAAACGAAAGCATACCGCCCCCTGACCTGCGACCAGAACGGACACCATCACGATTGACCGGAAACCGGACAGCTTTTGGACGATCTTACGAATAAACGCCTCCTTTTTTGCGCATGATGACAAAAAAGGAGGCGTTTTTTATGAAAAAACGTAGAAAAATCAAGCAGAATGACCCGCTTGAAACCATTCAGGCGCCGAGCTTTACCGATCCGCAGGGCAGCTGGACGGGCGTTCCGCTGGATCCGGGGGAGACACCGGTGCAGGACGCGGACGATCTATGACGCCGCCGCCGAGCACCACGTCGCCTTCGTAGAACACGGCGGCCTGGCCGGGCGTGGGGGCACGCTGCGGTTCGTCGAAGCGGATGTCTGCGCCGCCGTCGGGGCGTGGCGTGACGGTTGCGGGCTGCTCGGGCTGGCGGTAGCGAAGCTTGGCGCGGCAGCGGATGGGGCCGGCCGGCGCTTCGCCGGAGATCCAGTGTACTGCCGCCACGGAGACGTCGCGGTGATAGAGCGACGATTCGGGACCGAGGACGACCGTGTTGTCCTCCGGCCGGATGGCGCAGACGCACATGCGCTCCGGCAGATGCAGCCCGAGGCCGCGGTGCTGCCCGATGGTATAGCGGACCAGCCCGGCATGACGCCCCAGCACGCGGCCATCGGCGTCGACAAAATCGCCGGGTTCCGGCTTTCGGCCTGTGAAGCGCTCGATGGCGGCAGCATAGTCGCCGTCCGGCGCGAAGCAGATGTCCTGGCTGTCGGGCTTGTCTGCATTCAGCAGGCCGCCCGTCTCCGCCAGCTGCCGCGCTTCGGGTTTCGAGTAGCCGCCGAGGGGGAAGAGCGTGTGGGCCAGCTGCTCCTGCGTCATGGTATAGAGCACGTAGCTCTGATCCTTGGCCGGGTCGAGCGCCTTTTTTAGCACAAATTTTCCGTTCTGCTCCTCGATCCTGGCATAGTGTCCGGTCGCGACATGGTCGCAGCCGAGGATCTTTGCCCGGTCAAAGAGACGGTCGAATTTCATGAAGCGGTTGCAGTCGATGCAGGGGTTCGGCGTGCAGCCGGCAGCATAGCTCTCGGCGAAGCGGCGGATGACCTTCTCGCGGAAATCGTCCGCAAAATTGAACACGTAATACGGCATGCCGAGTCGGTAGGCTACGCTGCGCGCGTCCTCCACGTCGTCGAGCGAGCAGCAGGTATGGCCCTTTGAGACGCCGGCATCCTCGTTGCGGTAGAGCTTCATCGTGCAGCCGACGCAGGTGTGCCCTGCGGCGGTCAGAAGTTGAGCGGCCACGCTGGAATCGACGCCGCCGCTCATGGCAACCAAAATTTTCATCGCTTTTTCTCCTCCAATCGCCGCATCAGCCACGGCAGCTCCGGTTCAAATTCCAATCCATACCAGTGTTCCGGGTCCTCCGCCGTGCGCTCGACACAGCGCAGCGTGTATTCGGCAGCGGCGCGGATGGCGCCGTCTGTGTCCAGCCCGCGCAGCAGCGCCCCGGTGAACACCGAGGCAAACACGTCGCCCGTGCCGAAGCCGCCGGACGGCAGTTTTTTGTGTTCGTAAACCTGGGAATGGCCGCCCTGCCAGGCGAGCACGCCGGTTCTCCCCTCCTCAAGGCTGACGCCGGTCATCACGACTGTCTGCCGATCCGAGGCCGCTGCGCCGGCGGCCAGACGCTCGGCATAGTCCCGGTCGAGCTGCGCCCGGTAGGGCAGGCCGGAGAGCAGTGCGGCCTCGGTCACGTTCGGCAGAATGTAATCCGCCCCGGCGCAGAGCGATTTCATCGCGGCGACAAAATCCTCATGAAATCCGGCGTACAGCCGGCCATCGTCCGCCATGGCCGGGTCGACGATGAGCAGCCCGCCCGGCCGCAGCCGCGAACGGATCACGTCCCGCACGATCTCCACCTGCGCGGCAGAGGCAAGATAGCCGGTGTAGACGGCCGAAAAATCCAGCCCTTCGCGCTCCCAGTGCGCCCGGATGGCGGGCAGCTCGTCCGTCAGATCGCGAAAGGTGTAGCCGCGGAAGCGGCCCGTGTGCGTGGACAGCAAGGCCGTCGGCAGTACGACCGTCTCGTGCCCGCAGGCGGAGAGGATCGGCAGCGCGACCGTCAGCGAGCACTGCCCGACGCAGGAGATATCCTGAATGGTCAAAATTCTCTGGTAAGCCATGGTTTGCTCCATAAAAAATCATTTACCGCTATTTTAACACAAATAGCGGTAAATGACAGTACCAATTTGAGATTATTTTGCGGTTCAGTCGGCAAACAGCGGCGTGGAGAGATAGCGGTCGCCGGTATCAGGCAGGAGGACGACGATATTCTTACCTGCATTCTCGGGCCGCTTGGCCAGCTCGATGGCCGCCCAGAGAGCGGCGCCGGAGGAAATGCCGACGAGGACGCCCTCGGACCGGCCGATGAGCTTGCCGGTGGCAAACGCATCTTCATTCTCGACCGGGATGATCTCGTCATAGACCTTGGTGTCCAGCAC
>DBLB01000098.1:21951-27897 GCA_002298695.1 Clostridiales bacterium UBA735
GCGCCGATGCCCTGGATCTTGTGCGGGCCGGCGACGCCGGTGGAGAGCACGGCGGAGGTCTTCGGCTCGACGGCCACGACCTTGACCGCCGGGTTCTTCGACTTCAAAAATTCGCCCACGCCGGTGATCGTGCCGCCGGTGCCGACGCCGGCCACAAAATAGTCGACCTTGCCGTCGGTATCGGCCCAGATCTCGGGGCCGGTCGTCTCAAAGTGCGCCTTGGGGTTGGCCGGGTTCACGAACTGGCCCGGAATGAAGCTGTTCGGGATCTCCTTCGCCAGCTCGTCGGCCTTTGCGATCGCACCCTTCATGCCCTTCGCGCCCTCGGTCAGGACGAGCTCTGCACCATATGCTTTCATGAGCTGGCGGCGCTCGACGGACATGGTTTCAGGCATAACGATGATGATGCGGTAGCCGCGCGCCGCAGCCACGGAAGCCAGGCCGATGCCGGTGTTGCCGGACGTCGGTTCGATGATGACCGAACCCTCCTTCAGCAGACCCTTCGCCTCGGCGTCATCGATCATAGCCTTGGCGATGCGATCCTTGACGGAACCGGCGGGGTTGAAATATTCGAGCTTGGCAAGGATTTTTGCCTTCAGATCAAATTTCTTTTCGATATGGGTGAGCTCCAGCAGCGGTGTTTTGCCGATGAGCTGATCTGCCGATGTATAAATATGAGACATGATAATACCTCCGGAATTTTAATTTATAAATTTAAAATGTGTGGCGTTCGTGGAAGCGAATGGGCCAACATCGGAATCCGGATCGCAGCATGACGGATGCTCCTGTTCTGAAATGAATTACTACCAATCAAGTAGGTTGGTTATGTTATAGCACGGAAGGTCCCATTTGTCAACCCCTCCGCAGAAATTTTTTCTGCCTCTCAGCAAAAACCCACCGTATCTTCCTTATCTTTGTAAATGATTCAGATGCAAAACGCCTCTCCTGTGTCAGGAGAGGCGTTTGAGGGGGCAAAGAAGGCCCTGCGCTTCCAGGCGGCTGCACATCTCGGCAACGCGCGCGTCCCAGGAGCTCTTGCGCCCTTCGGCGATGCGCGCGGCCGTGCGCTCCGGCTGCGTGTCACGAAGCGCCGCTTCGCACGCTGCTTCAAAGCCCGCCGCGTCGTCCGCGATGTGGATGAGCGGCGCATATTGCAGCACCTGCTCGGGCTGGCGCGTGGAGACGATCGGTTTACCGGTCGCCAGATACTCGTAGAACTTCAGCGGGCTGACGTCGCGGCTGAGGTCGCTCTCGGCGAAGAGGTTCAGGCAGACGTCAAAATGCGCCAGATACTGCGGCAGCTGCTCGTTCGGCTTCATGCCGAGGAAATGAACATTCGGCAGCGCACGCAGCGCGGAAAGGTCGACGCCCGGCTTCTCCTTCCCGATCCAGACGAAGTGCCAGTCCGGCCGTTCCTTCGCCGTCTGCTCCACGTAGCCATACTCGATGCAGCTTTGCAGCGCGCCGACGAAGCCGAACATCGGGTGCGGAATGGCTTTCAGGTCGTCCGGGGCGGGCTGCGGCTTCGACGCCTCGACGAAGCGCTCAAAGTTCGCGCCGTTCGGGATGAACGCCGTCTTCGGCTGCACCGCACGCAGCCGCTCGGCCAGCGCCTCCGCGGTCGCGAACGTCATGTCCGTCTTTCCCGCCAGCTCCAGCTCCATGGCGTCCACCAGCGCCGGGTCCATCAGGCCGCCGTAGGCGGAGTGCCGGTCGACGCAGTCGTAGACGAGGGCGCTGTGCGGCACAAGGTCGACGAGGTCGACTGTCACCGGCGAATACACCCAGAGCACCGGGTTTTCAAACCCGTGCTCTTTCATTTTTTCGCGGATGAATTTTGCGATCTTCTTCTGATTGATGCGGTTGATGAATCGTTTTTTGTAGAAAAACGGCAGCACCGGCGGCAGCGAATAGACCGTGATGTTGGGCTGCGGATGCACCGGCGCCTCGCGGTATTTCGTCATCAGCGGCTTCGCGTGCTTGTCGCGGAGCGGCGCGATGATGGTCGCGGACGGATCAAAATATAAAATCTCCGCGTTCGGAATGCGGCTCATGACCTGCTGCTTGCGGGTCGGGATCGGGTACCACGGCGACGTGGCCAGACAAACGATCTGTCTCATTCAGGCTTCCTCCAACAGTTTCCGGGCGATCTGCTCGTTTTCTTCGGCCAGCGCGTGCAGGTGCGACACATCATAGCGCTCCGGCGCGGTCACAGCCCCATCGATCTCCGCCAGCAGCGCCTCCCGCGTCAGCGCGGTAAAATCCACACAGTGCTTCTGCCCGATGTAACGCATGAAGCCCGTCACCTTCGGGTCATATGACACCGCGACGAGCGGCGCGCCCACGCTCGACGCGAAGATCAGCGTATGCAGGCGCATTGAGACAACGACGCGCATTCTCCGCATCATGCCGATGATGAGCCGTTCGTCCTGCGGCGCAGAAATAAAGAAGCTGCCGCCGCTCAGAAGCTCCGCGACCTCGCGGCAGGGCTGCGTATCCCGATCCGGCTCAAGCGCGAAAAAGACCGGCGTCAGCCCATACTGCGCGCGCACAGCCTCCGCCGCCGCTGCAAAGCTCTTCTTCCGTTCCTCAAAGCCCGGCCACGGGCGCAGCACATAGAGCGCGTAGGCGCCGTCCGGCGAAAGCCCCTGACTTTGCAGGAAGCTGTCCACCGCGCCGGGTTCTCCCGGCTGGAGCAGGAGCGCCGGGTCTGCGGTAATGCGGATCTCCGGCTTCGTGACGCCCATCGCGCGAAGCTCCGCAAGGGACATATCCTCGCGCAGCGTGATGGCGTCCACACAGCGGTCGATGGTTTTTGCCGCCATCTTCCGGTTGCACGCGCCGTTCACGGGGCCGATGCCGCAGCCGTACATCAGGACCTTGTTGCCGCAGCGCTTGGCCAGGCAGATGCTCATGAGGTAATAGTGCAGGCTGCGCGTGCTCGTCTCGTCCTGAATGAGACTTCCGCCGCCGGAAAGGAACAGTCGGGTCCGCCGCATAATGGGCAGGAATGCGAACGGGTCGAATGCGTGGACGGAGCCGACATGATAGCGCAGCCGCGTCTGCTTCGGATTGTGCGAAAGGACGTAGATCGGCATATCCGGGTCGATGTGCCGCATCTGCGCGAGGATGGCCTTCAGGATCGCGTCGTCGCCCGCGTTGCCCTTGCCGTAGGCCCCGCAGATGAGGACGCCCCGGCGCTTTTCCTTCGCGCGGGCCGTGCGCCGCAGGATGGTCTGGTAGATCTCGATCTGCTTGCCGACGGTCGCGTCAATAGAAAACTCGCGCGACGCCTTTTCATAGAGGTTCTCGCCAAGCTGCTCGCGCATCGCGCGGCTCTCGGCCAGACGGCTGATGCACGCGCCGAGGGCCTCGGCGTCCTGCGGATGGAACAGAAGCCCGGTCACGCCGTGCTCGATGATATACGGAATGCCGCCAACGTCCGAGGCGATGGTCGCGCAGTGCATCCGCGCGCCCTCGGTGATGGCGTAGGGGAACGTCTCAGACAGGGACGTCAGCGTGTTCACGTCCAGCGCGTGGTAGAAGCTGTCCATATCCGTCACCCACCCGGCGAACACATAGCTCCCCTTCGGGCAGAGCTCCGCGGCCAGCTTTTCGAGCATTTCGCGCTCCTCGCCGTCGCCCGCGATGAGCAGCCGGATGTTCGGGTGCTCCTTCGCCGCGAGGGCGAAGCCGCGGATCAGCGTCGCTACGTCCTTCACGGGGTTCAGCCGCGCCGCGATGCCGAACACGACGTCCTCCGCTCCGGCCTCAAGGCCGACGCTTTTCAGATAGTCCTCCCGCCCCATTGCGGGCGTGCGCGGCGTGAAGTCGACGCCATTGTAGATGGAGAACATCGTCTGCGGGTCAAAGCCGCGTTCGATCAGCATCTGGCTCACCGCGTCGGACACGCCGATGTGATAGTCGAAGCAGCGCAGCGCCACCGTGTTGATGGTGCCGAACGTCAGTCGGTGCAGCGGACGGCCCAGATAGTCGAGGCGGTAGTCGCTGTGCACGGTCGTCACGATCGGCACATGGATGGTCTTGCGCAGGATCGCGCCGGTCATGTTGGCCCGCGCGCCGTGGCAGTGGACGATCTCAAACGTTTCCTCCGCGATCATTTTTCCCAGCGCCCGGATGCTCGCCGAGACGCCGCCGTCCATCACCATCGTGTCAATGCCGAGCTCCCGCGCCTCCTGCGCGAACGGCCCGTCCATAAAGCAGACCAGCCGCACCGTCTGCGTCTTGCCCAGCCCCTCCAGCAGCGACAGCACATGCGTCTTCGCGCCGCCCACATCGCCGCCGGAAATGAGATGCAGTATTTTCATATCTATAAACCCCAAAGAAATTTTTCTTGTAACCTGTCACAGAATACGTTATATTATACTCGATTTGGTTCGTCAAATCAACGTCGCAATGCAATTTGGAGGTACAATATGAAGATCATCGACGAAAAAGGTCGTCTGTTCGGAAAGCTCAATCTCATCGACCTGCTGGTCATCGTGCTGATCATCGCCGCCGTCGCCGCCGTGGCCTGGAAGCTCGTGGGCCAGAAGGCCGCGGAGACCGTCGCCGACACGGGCCGCACCATCACCTATACCGTCACCGTCGAGGACGTGAACCGCGAAGCGGCGGAATTCGCCTCGACGCAGATCGGCAAATCCCTCGTCAACAACTCCAAGGTTGTCGACGCCGCGATCACCGACGCCGCTGTCAGCGAGCGTGAAGACGGCGCGCATGTCGACCTTGCCGTAACCATCGAGGGACAGGGCCAGTTCACCGGCAACGTCTACAAGGTCGGCGCGCAGGAGGTGCGCGTCGGGTACGAATACATCGTCAAGACCAGCGAATTTGAGCTGACGGGCATCATCACCGCGATGACCGTTGCGGAGTGACGCCATGATCGCTTCCAGTTTGACCTGCCGTGTGCTGCGCGCCGTCTGGCTGTGGCTTGCGGCCCTCGGGCAGAGCAGCCGCGTCTTCGCGGCCATCGGCCGCTGCTGGCGCGCGTCCCATACGCACCGGACGCTCGCCCGCTGGCTCGGCGCAGAGCCGTGCGCGCTGGCTTCTTCGCGCTATACACGTTTTTTTGCAAACGAAAACGCGCGCCTTTCCCGCAAAGCGCGTCTGCGCGGCACGATCGAGTCTTCCCTGCTCTACCGCATCTACCGCGCGGTGCTCCGCTGCGGGCAGGATAGCCGCATTCTCCCGTGGCTGTTCTCCGGCGGCGTGACCGGCATGATCCTGATCTGCATCGGCCTCTACGCGGGCGTGGACTATGTCCTGCGCGACGTGCTGGCCATTCCGGTGCTCAGCTCCATGTGGGACGAGGCACTGCTGCTCTTCGCTGCGCTCTGGATCCTTGGGCAGCGCGTCGAGGCGAGATCGCCCCTCGCCGCCCGCACCACGCCGATGGACTGCGGCATCCTGCTGTTCCTGACCGCCGGCTTCGTGCTCATGAATGTCAACGCGCCGTTCTTCTCCATCCAAGTCTCCGGCTTCCGCGCCTCATGCCAGTATCTGCTCTGGTTTTTCATCGTCACGCGCATTCTCCGGGACGACCGGGACGTCATGCGTCTCTACGGCGCGCTCGTCGGCCTCGGCGTACTTCTTGCCCTGCACGGCATCTACCAGTATATCGCCGCCGTGCCCATCCCCTCCAGCTGGATGACCCATACCGAGACCGCCGTCCGTACCCGCGTCTATTCCATCTTCGGCAGCCCCAACATCATGGGCGACTTTATGGTCATGGTTGCGCCGATGTGCGCGGGCCTCGCCTACTATGTGAAGGACACGAAGCGGAAGCTCGCGGCCTGGACCGGCACGATCCTGATGTGCTTTGCCTGCCTGTTTACGATGTCGCGCGCCTCGTGGGTCGCGATGGCGATCGCCGTTGTGATCTTCGTCCTGCTCGTCGACCGGCGGCTGCTCGCGCTGCTCGCCGCG
>DBLB01000036.1 GCA_002298695.1 Clostridiales bacterium UBA735
GGTGACGATCTGCGTGCGGGTATAGCTGTCCGGCAGAGACGGCGTCGGGATGAGGCGCAGCGGCTGGATGGTCTGACGGTCGGCAAACACCTGCGCGCCGCGCACCTCGATACGGCCGTAGCCGGTAAATTCCGCTGCAATGTCCACCACGGCAAACGGCTGCTCGCCGCCGGCCGCTTCCTGCTGGCTGTCGGCAAAATCCGGCGTCTCGACGGAGATGGGTTCGGTCATCCCGTCGTAGTTGCTCAGCCGGAACGCCAGCAGCTCCGGCGGGCCGTCCGCCCGACGCCGCGTCAGCGTGACGCCTGCCCCCTGCAGCGGGATCCGGGCATCGGAAGTATAGATCTGAACCACAATGCTTCCATGGCTTGCCAATGCGCATTCCTCCCTTTGCATCAGGATATGCAGTCGGCCGCCGGAATATGCGGAATATCCGTATTCCACCCGCTTTTCTTGTTTCTGAAAAGCGGGGAAGTTTTTTTAAGGCCACACTGCGCAATTCTGCGGCGTTTTTTTCGAAAACCCCTTTGAAAACCGGAAAAAGTGTGATATGATTAAAAAAATTGCGATTTTTCAGAAGAAGGAACGATCAAAATGGAACAGAATCTGACTTTTGCGGATCTCGGCCTGTCGCCGGAGATTCTGCGGGCATTGGAACAGAAGGGCTACGGCTATCCGACCAGAATTCAGGCGGAGGCCATCCCGCCGTTTATGCAGTGGAAGGACGTCATCGCCAAGGCGCCGACCGGCACGGGCAAGACGTTTGCCTTCGGCATCCCGATGATCGAGCACATCGACGCGGACAGCGAAGACCTGCAGGGCCTGATCCTCGCGCCGACGCGCGAGCTGGCCATCCAGATCGGCGACGAGCTGCGCGGTTTGCTGACGTTCTGTCAGAAGATCCGCGTGGCTGTGGTCTACGGCGGCGCAAAGATCGAGGGACAGATCAAGCAGCTGGAGAAGCACCCGCAGATCGTCGTGGCGACGCCGGGGCGGCTGATGGACCATTATAAGCGCAGAACGCTGCGTCTCGACAAGGTGCAGACTGTCGTGCTCGACGAAGCCGACCGGATGCTCGACATGGGCTTCTTCGACGATGTGACGCACATCATTGAAAAAGTCAAAAACCGCCGCAACCTCGGCCTGTTTTCTGCGACGATCTCGCAGGAGGTCATGACGGTCTCCTGGATGTACCAGCGCGACGAGGTGGAGATCACGGTGCAGCCCGATGCGGAAAACCGCCCGGACATCACGCAGTATTCCATCACCTGCCCGCCGCTTGAAAAGATCGACACGGCGATGAAGCTGCTGCGCACGATGGGCTTCGAGCGGACGATCATCTTCTGCAACACGAAGGTCATGTGCCAGCGCCTGTGCGACGATTTCCGCCGCGCGGGCATCGACGCCGACTGCATCCACGGAGACATCCCGCAGCAGAAACGTGAAAAAACGATGCGTACATTCAAGGACGGGAAGCTGCCGATCCTGATCGCGACGGACGTCGCCTCGCGCGGCATCGACGTCGACGACGTCGACTGCGTACTGAACTATGATATTCCCGAGGAAAACGAATATTACGTCCATCGCATCGGCCGCACGGGCCGCGCCAAGCGCAAAGGCGTCGCCATCTCGATCATCGGAACGCTGCCGGAGCAGGCAAAGCTCGATGAGATCGCGAAGTATTCGCACTATCAGGTGCAGCCTGTCAGATTCCTGGAGGACGGCACGCTGGTCGAGGCGGAGCGGAAAAAGCCGCAGGTGCAGACGTCCCGCCGCCGGTTCCGCCGTTGAGAGCGGCGGAGGAAGGGATGCTGCTGCTGTGCAGCACCCTGGGCGACGAGGCCTGCCGGCCGCTGAGCTACGCGCACTTCCGTGCGCTTTCCAGGCGTGTCCGTGCGCTTGGCAGCGGCGGGGCGGATCTACAGAAGGAACTGACGGAGGACGACTTGCGCCGTCTCGGCTGCTCGGCGGAAGAGGCCGCGCACATCAACGCGCTGCTTTCGCGCGGTGCACAGCTGGCGTCCTATCTGGCCGACGGCGAGCGGCAGGGTGTTTTCCCGCTCACGCGCATCAGCGCCGACTATCCTGCCGCGCTTCGGGAACGGCTGGGCGACCGCTGCCCGCCGGTCCTCTGGACGAAGGGCGAACGTGCGCTGCTGACGCGTCCGTGCGTCAGCGTGGTCGGTTCCCGGCAGCCAACTGCGAAAAGCCTGCGCTTTGCGCAGCGCTGCGGCGCGCTGGCCGCGCGGGAGAACGTCGTCCTCTGCACCGGCGGCGCGTCCGGCGTGGACGCCGCGGCGGAGGATGCCTGCCTGTCCGCCGGCGGCTGCGCCATCGTGTTTCCGGCGGGGTGTCTGACCGATTGCCCGTCCGACAAGCGGGTGCTGTTCCTCGCGGAAACGGGCTATGACATCCCGTTTTCCCCGCATCGCGCACTCTCCCGCAATCGGCTGATCCACGCGATGGGCCGTGCCGTGTTTGCCGCGCAGCCGCGGCTCGGCACCGGCGGCACCTGGCGCGGCTGCGAAGAAAATCTGCGCCGTCAGATCTCGCCTGTGTTCGTATTCGACGATTGCAGCGAGGCAGCTTCTGCGCTTGCAGGCCGCGGCGCGACGCTGATCGGGCTGCCGGAGCAGCTCTTTCCGCCCGAGACGCAGCTGCGCCTGTCCGGCGTCTGAACGGCCCACTGCGGCAGCGGCAGGCGCTGCATCGCGCCGAAAATCTTGCTTTTCAGATCCGGATACTGCGTCTGGAGCGCTGTGATCAGCTCCTTGACCTCCTGGCGCTTGGTATGCTTGTCCGCCGGACAGGTGTTGTGGACGACCGGCAGGTTTTTCCGCGCGGCGAAGCCCTCTACGGCCCGTTCGCCGATATAGAGCATGGGGCGGATCTGTGTGATGCCGGTGCGGCTGAGGTATGTCACGGGCTCAAAACACGAGATACGCCCCTCGTACAGCAGACTCATCAGAAAGGTCTCCACCGCATCGTCGTAGTGGTGCCCCAATGCAATTTTATTGTATCCCTGCTCCTGCAGCATGTCATTCAGTGCGCCGCGGCGCATTTTGGCACACATGGAGCAGGGATTTTTCTCTTTGCGGTAATCAAAGATGATCGGCCCGATCTCCGTTTTTTTGACGCTGTACGGCACGCCGAGCTCTTTGCAGAGCGCTGCGACCGGCGCAAAGTCCATGCCGCCGAGACCCATATCCACCGACATGGCCGCCAGCTCAAACGGCGCCGGATAATAGCGCCGCAGCTCCGCCAGCAGTACCAGCAGCGTCAGCGAGTCCTTGCCGCCGGAAACGCCGACCGCGATCCGGTCGCCCGGAGCGATCATCTGATAATCCTCGATGCAGCGCCGCATCATTCCCATCATTTTCTGCATCAGTTTTCCTCCTGAAAACGTAAATTTCATTTTAAGTATTCACGCGCATTCTTTCGAATTCACGAGATTTCGGAAGTTCTTCCTGCAATCCATAAAATCAGGCGAAAAAGTTGTTGACAGAACTTTTTCGGTGTGGTATAAAAGAGAAGCGCGTTTGCGAGTTCTATTGTATGCGCGCACATGGATTTTGTCAAATACTTGCTTGGAAAGCGCTGCTTTCCATCATAAATGGAGGAAATATCATGACCACTTTGGTGAAAAAAGAGGCCGTCCAGAGAAAATGGTACGTTCTCGACGCAGCCGGCAAGCCCATGGGCCGTGTCGCTGCGACCGCTGCGAAGCTCCTTCGCGGCAAGCATAAGGTTGACTTCACGCCGAACGTTGACTGCGGTGATTTCGTCATCATTGTCAACGCCGACAAGGCTGTCCTGACCGGCAAGAAGCTCGATCAGAAGCACTACTATCATCATACCGGCTGGATCGGCAACCTGAAGGACGTCAAGTACCGTACGCTGATGCAGCAGCGTCCCGAGTTTGCCATGGAGCTGGCCGTCAAGGGCATGCTGCCGAAGAACAAGCTCGCCAAGGTGCAGCTTGGTCGTCTGCACGTCTTCGCCGGCGAAGAGCATCCGCACACCCCGCAGAAGCCGCAGGTCTTTGAGATCGCTCAGGTTTCTCAGCAGGCTAAGTGAACCGAAGGGAGATAGAGAACATGGCTGAAAACACCAACAACTCCGCGGTTCAGGAAACCGAAGAGGAGCTCACCAGCTACACCACCGAAACCAACGCAGGCGCCGGCACCGGCACCTCCGCCATCGAGCCGGGCTACGGCACCGGTCGTCGTAAGGAAGCCGTCGCCCGTGTGCGTCTGGTTCCCGGTTCCGGCAAGTGGACCATCAATGGCCGCACCCTGGAGGAGTACTTCCCCTCCAAGCTGCTGCAGCGTGAGGTCAACTCCCCGATCGTCCTGCTCAAGCTCGAAGGCAAGTTCGACGCCATCGTCCTCGTTGACGGCGGCGGCACCACCGGCCAGGCCGGCGCCATCCGTCTCGGCGTCGCCCGCGCTCTGAACGCCATCGACCGCGATGCCAACCGCGCCACCCTGAAGAAGGCTGGCTTCCTGACCCGCGACGCCCGCGTCGTGGAGCGCAAGAAGGCCGGTCTGCACAAGGCACGTCGTGCACCGCAGTTCTCCAAGCGTTGATTTTCGCTTACTGCAGGAACCCCCTCGAAGGTTCGTCCTTCGAGGGGGTTCCTCGTATATGCGGCGCGATTCGCCGCATTGCGGCAGCCGCGCAGGCCGCACGGGGGAGCGCAGCGGCGGATGCCCGTCAGCCGAGCGTGGTCTGCCGCATGATCGTGATGCTCATGGAAGGCACCGTCCACACGTTGGGCTTCGATGACTCGCCCCCCGTCTGCCGATCGGTCTCCGGGACGTTCCCCGCATGGCTCTGCGCGGTATTGTCCGGTGTCTTCTGCTGATGCTGACGCGCCAGCGCGGCCCGCTGCTGGGCCACGTTATGCGCCAGAAGCCGGTACACGCGTGATTTGCCTGTCAGGCCGGGAAGCAGGACTGTGTCGGAGGCGTCGTCGTTGCGTTCATACGGCTTGGCCGTGGGGCGATGCCTGGTGTCGTCCTGTTCGGACTGCACCTCCTGGATGACCTTCCCGATGCGGGTGTTCTTCGGCACGAAATGCGTCCAGATGGAGTCCTCATCGGAAAGATCCACTTTCTCCACGTTCAGGCCCTTGGCCGGTCGCGCGCCCGTGGTTTCGGCGGAACACCACAGCGGCTGCCATTCGGTGTCGGCGGGCAGATGGAACTGCTTGTCGCGGCATTCCCCGTTCACCAGCAGGATCACATCGAGCTCGTTGAGGGAAAGCAGACGCATCGCGAAGCTGCGTATGCTCTTGTCGAACCAGTCCTTTTCCATCGGTGTCGTGCCGTCCGGCAGGAACCATTGCACGCGGCTCGAAGGCTTGAGCAGTCCGATCTGGCTGAGTCTGGTGAAGAAGTCCTCGTGGTGGTACAGGTCCAGCGATTTGCGGATGGAGATCAGCCTGGATACGGATTCCAGCCGGTGCATTTCCAGCGTTTTGGTGCTGTGGTACAGCCAATCCCATTTCAGCCAGGTGATGTCGTTGTCCTGGCAGTAGGCGTTGTTGTTGCCGTTCTGGCTGTTGCCGAATTCATCGCCTGCCAGGATCATCGGCGTGCCGAGCGAGAGCAGCACCATGCCGAGCAGGTTCTGGGCCGCGCGTTCGCGCTTCGACATGATGACGGGGTCGTCGCTCGGGCCCTCCACGCCGAAGTTGTTGGAGCGGTTCATGTTCGAACCGTCGTGGTTGTTCTCGCCGTTGGCCTCGTTGTGCTTGTGCGAGTACATGGTCAGATCGTTGAGCGTGAATCCGTCATGGCATGCCACGAAGTTCACGGAGGCCGTGGCGCCACGCCCGGGGTCGGTGGCGAACAGATCGGCCGAGCCGCACAGTCGTGTGGCCATTTCCTGCATGCCGACGGTGTTGCCCTGGGTCTGTTCGGCTTCGGACAGCCAGAACGTGCGCGCGGCGTCGCGGAAGCGGTCGTTCCATTCCGCGAACGGGATGCCGAACTGGCCGGTTCGCCAGCCTTGGTTGCCCAGATCCCACGGCTCCATGATGACTTTGAGGTTGCCGAGCAACAAGTCGGAGCGCAGCGCGTACAGGAAGGGATGGTAGCGGGTGAATTCGCCATCCAGGCGGGCGATGCTCGGGGCGAGGTCGAAGCGGAAGCCGTCGATGCCGATGCGCTTGGCCCA
>DBLB01000183.1 GCA_002298695.1 Clostridiales bacterium UBA735
TCACGTCGTGGTAGAACTTGTTGGCCGCGCCCGCCAGCTCGTATATATACGCGCAGATCGCGTTCGGCGCGGAATCACGGTATGCAGCGACCAGTGCATCCTGCATCCGCGAGAGCACCAGCATCAGCGTCTTCTGCTCTGCGCTGTCCGGCGGAAGGAGCTTCGTCGCCGCGGCGTCGCCCGGATACTTTGCGAGGATGGACTTGATGCGGACGATCGTATAGAGGATATACGGGCCGGTGTTGCCCTCAAAGGAGGAGAAGCGGTCGAGGTCAAAGACGTAGTCCTTGGTTGCGAGGTTCGAGAGGTCGCCATATTTGAGGGCTGCCAGCGCGATGCGCTTCGCGGTCTCAGGCAGCTCTTCGTCAGAGACGGTCTGGTTCTCCTGGATCTTTTGCGTGACGTATTCCGTGACCTCGCGGATGAGCGTTTCGAGGCGCATGACGCCGCCCGCGCGGGTCTTGAACGGCTTGCCGTCCTTGCCGTTCATTGTGCCGAAGCCGATGTGCTGCAGCTCCGTCGTTTCGGGGACGAGCGCCGCCTTGCGCGCCACGCGGAAGACCTGCTCGAAGTGGAGGCTTTGCCGCTTGTCGACGATGTAGAGAATTTTGCCGGGGTGGAAATCCTGCTCGCGCTGCAGGATCGTCGCGAGGTCGGTCGTGGCGTAGAGCGTCGCGCCGTCGGATTTCAGCAGGATGCAGGGCGGAATTTCCTTCGTATCGGATTCCTCCTGCACGGGCACGACGAGCGCACCCTCGGACTCGACGGTCAGGCCCTTGCCCTTCACGATGTCCAGCATCTGCGGGATATACTTCTGCGCGTCCGACTCGCCAAGCCAGACGTCAAAGCTGACGTTCAGATTTTCATAGTTGCGCTTGAGGTCTGCCACAGAGACGCGCATGATGTGCTTCCACATCGCGTGGTAGCCCCGGTCGCCGGACTGGAGCAGGTAGGTCGCGTGGTGTGCGCGCACGGCGAATGCCTCGTCAACTTTACTTTTTGCACTGGCAGCAGGATAGATCTCTTCCAGCTCCGAGATCGTGAACGGTGCTTCCGTTGGATACTCGCCGGTGAAGGCGGGATCAAAATAGGGCAGCTCCGGATGCCGGTCGCGGACTTCCTCGATGATGAGACCCATCTGGAGACCCCAATCGCCGAGGTGGATGTCGCCGATGACATGGTTGCCGAAATAGCGGTAAATGCGCTTGACGGACTCGCCGATAATGGCGCTGCGCAGATGGCCGATGTGGAGCGGCTTGGCCACGTTCGGCCCGCCGTAGTCGAGAACGATCGTGCGCGCGTTCGCGTCCGGTTCCACGCCGAAGCGGTCACTCGTCCGCATCTCGCGCAGGAACTGCGCCAGATATTCGCCAGAAAGCGTCATGTTCAGAAAGCCGGGGTTCACGGCCTCGACCGACGCGAACATCGGGCAGTCCGCCAGCTTTTCGCGGACTGCGGACGCGATCTGGATGGGCGCTTTATGATAGGTTTTGGCAGCGGGCATCGCGCCGTTGCACTGAAATTCGCACAGGTCGGGCCGGTTGGAGAGCGTCGCCTTGCCGAAGCTCCGGTCAAAACCGGCAGCTTCAAAGGCGTTCGAGACCTGCTGGGAGATCAGATCAACAAGAATTTGCATCGTAATTCACCTTTTCTGCTCATAATCGAAAGCATTATAGCAGAAAACCGGACGAACTTCAAGAGAAAAACAGCCGTGTGAACAGCGCGGCGCAGAAAAAGCCGACCGCATCCGCGCAGAGCGCCGCCGGGATGGCATAGCGCGTCCGCTTGACGCCCGCCGCGCCGAAATAGACGCTGATCGTGTAGAACGTCGTCTCTGAGCTGCCGAGCATGACCGCGGCCGTCCGTCCGATCAGCGAATCGACGCCGTACTCGCGCATCAGGTCGGCCCCGACGGCGAGGGCGGCGCTGCCGCTGACCGGGCGGATCAGCATGAGCGGCGCAAGCTCCGCCGGAATGCCGAGACATGCAAAGAGCGGACCCAGCCATCCGGACAGCAGCGCAAAAAAGCCGCTCTCGCGCAGCAGCGTTACGACTGCGAGCAGGATGATGAGCGATGGGGCAATGACTGCGACCAGCTGCAGCCCATCCTGCGCGCCCCGCAGCAGCGCACCATAGGCGTCCTGCCGCCGCGCGAGCGCAAAAACGCCGCCCGCCAGAAACAGCAGCGGAACGAGCAGCTCCGTCACAGCACACGCCGCAGCGCCCGCGCGGCCAGAATTCCGGCAGCGACGGAGCAGCCGGACGCCAGCCAGACAGCGGGCAAGATCTCAAACGGCCGTGCTGCGCCGAGCTCACTCCGCACTGCGGCGACGGTGGAGGGCAGCAGCTGCATGGAAGCCGTGTTCATCACGATCAGCAGACACATCTCGTTGCTTGCAACGTCACTTTCAGCCAATGCTTTCATGCGCTGTACAGTGCGTATGCCGAGCGGCGTTGCCGCATTTCCGAGCCCCAGCAGATTTGCACTGAGATTGCCGCAGAGCATGCCTGCGCCCTCCGCGTCCGCCATGGTCTGCGGAAACAGCCGCCGCAGCGGCGGCCGCAGTGCGCGGGCAAGCAGCCGGTTCCAGCCGTTTGCCTCCGCCAGTGCTGCGAAGCCTGACCAGAGGCAGAGCGGCCCGGCCAGGGAGAGCGCGAGTGCCGCCCCCTCCCGCGCGCCGACCAGCAGAGCCGCCGCGGCGCTGCATCGCCCGGTCAGCGCTGCGCAGCCAAGACCGCAGAGCAGCAGAAACAGCCACAAAATCGACATTGCCATAGCAAACTCCTGAAAAATATAGAATTTGTTCAAAATTTGGACATATATGGATGCTATGATAAATTCCGTCATGATAATCCTTTTTCTGCTACGCTGGGAACGTGCAGAAACGGAAAAATGGAGGGTACAGTTATGAAATCAACCGGAATTGTAAGAAAAGTTGACGAACTTGGCCGCATTGTTCTGCCGATCGAGCTTCGCCGCACCATGAGCATCGCGGAAAAGGATGCAATCGAGATCTATGTAGACGGTTCGTCGATCATTCTGCGCAAATATGAACCGACCTGCGTCTTTTGCGGTGATGCAAAGAATGTCATGAACTACCGCGGCAAAAACATCTGCACAGACTGCCTGAAAGAACTGAAAAAGCTGTAATGCCGCCAGCGCCTCCTGCCCTCTCCGGACAGGAGGCGTTTTCCATTCGCCCGCTGCCATCCTATGCGCCTGGTCAGCCGGATATGTCCCGGTCATGTTCGGATTCAGAATCGTCTGTATGGGCCGCCCATGCCTCGCCCATGCGGCCGTGAATCTTCCTGCACCCTGTAGGGGCGGACGCCCCTGTCCGCCCGTCGGGATGCACCGATTTTAGCTGAAGACTTCGGCGAATCCGCACTGCATTGAGGAGCGGGGATGCCGGCTTCCCTGCTATGCAGAATTCTCTGTGATAACGTGCAAAAAAATGCCTCCGGACATCAGTCCGGAGGCATCATCTTATCTCATTTATCCCAGTTTCAGAACTGCGTCATACAAAACATTCCGCGCCACGCCGGTCTCCTTCGCGGCCTGTCGGATGGCGTCTTTCCTGCTCAGCCCCTCTGCGATCAGCGCCTGCGCGCGCATTGCGGCGTCTTCGGTGGTCATCTGCGGCGCGCTCGCCTCTGTCGCACCCTCGACGACGAGCACAAACTCGCCCTTCGGCGAAATCTCGCGGTAATGTGCCGCGGCCTCGCCGAGCGTTGTCCGGAAGACCTCCTCGTGCAGCTTCGTCAGCTCCCGGCAGAGCGAGATGCGCCGCGCTGCGCCGAACGCCTCGGTAAGGTCGTCCAACGTGTTGACCAGCTTATGCGGCGCTTCGTAGAAAATCATCGTCCGCTGCTCGGTGAGCAGCCCCGACAGATGCTCCCGGCGGCTTTTTTTATTGACTGAGAGGAAGCCCTCAAAGCAGAACCGCCCCGTCGGCAGGCCCGAGACGGACAGCGCCGTAATGACCGCACACGGTCCCGGAATGGCACAGACTGTGACTCCGGCCTCCGCGCACAGCCGCACGAGATCCTCGCCCGGGTCGGAGATGGCGGGTGAACCGGCGTCCGAGACAAGCACGCACGTCTCCCCGGCCAGGATCCGCGTCACGATCCGCGGCCCGCTTTCGGCCTTGTTATGCTCGTAATAGCTCACGAGCGGCTTTTTCAGCTCCAGATAATTCAGCAGCTTCAACGTGACGCGCGTATCTTCCGCGGCAATAAAATCGGCCTCCGCCAGCGTTTTGCGGCAGCGGACAGAGATATCGCCCAGGTTTCCGATCGGCGTCGGCACAAGATAAAGCATTCCAGCCATGCGGTTCCTCCTAGCCGTGATAAATTCGTCGATATTCGGCGCTCTCTGCTCCATCCGGTGTGGCGAGCAGCAGATCCGGTTCAATTTTCAGGCCCGGCTTTCCGCCGCGCCGTGCCGCGACCAGCACAAGCGACACGTTCACCCCCGCGTGGTGCCGCACGAGGCGCAGCCGCTTTGCCTCTAGCCCGTGCGCGCGGAGCGCACAGAGCAGATCGGTCAGCCTTTCCGGCCTGTGAACAAAGAAGAAATCGCCGCCGAAGCGCAGCAAATACGCCGCGCAGGCGCAGAGATCGTCCACGGTGCAGCAGACCTCGCTCCGCGCGGCGGCCCGTGCCCAGTCCGGCGAAACGCCGCCGGAAACGGCAGGGAAGTAGGGCGGGTTGGAGACGACCGCATCAAACCGCCCCGGCGGCAGGAGCGTCCGGTGCGCCCGCAGATCGCCTTCCAGAACGGTAAAACGGCCGGAAAGACGGTTCGCGTCAATGTTTTTCCGCGCCTGCGCCGCGGCGTCCGGCAGAATTTCTACGCCGGTCACGTGCAGCGCCGGATGGCTGCGGAGCAGCAGCAATCCCAGCGCGCCGCAGCCGCAGCCGAGATCGCACACGGCGGCATCTGATGCAATGCGGCAGAAATCTGCCAGCACCATGCTGTCTGTCGACAGCCGGAAGCACCCGGCTGTTACCTCCATCGAGATGCCGCCGGAAAAAAACTCACGCATACCGTCCTCCGGAGAAAACGCAGGGCCTGTGCGGAAGCACAGGCCCGTGGTTCATGTACGGAAATTACTCCTGGCTGATCGCGTCGTTCGGGCACTCGGCAGCACAGGTGCCGCAATCCACGCACTGATCGGCGTCGATGACGTACTTGTCTTCACCCTCGCTGATGATGCCCAGAGGACATGCGTCGGCACAGGCACCGCACTTGACGCAGGCGTCGCTGATGACATAAGCCATAGTTGTTTACCTCCATATTGATATTGTGCTTTCATGATAGCACAATTTTCGAAAAAAGCAAATGATATTTCTGTGAACAAAGGCGGAAAGCGGCTTTTTTTTCAGCCGCGGTATAAACGCGGCCGGAAGCGGCGAAAATCTGGAAGAAGGAGGTGGCGCCGTGAGAAGGCCGGAATTTTCCCTCGCGCTTGAGCAGGTGCTTCGCAGCGCCTGCCGGCAGGCCCGTGCCATGGGACACAGTTACATCGGAACGGAGCATTTTCTCCTCGCACTGATCGGCGAGGAGCGCGCGGGACGCGTGCTGCGGAAGCTAGGCTGGGAGGAGGCGGGCCTGCAGAGCATGGTGCTCCTGCAAACGGGCCGAGGCAGCTGCCGCGCCGGTCTTTTACAGGGCTATACCGCGTCTGCACAGCGGGTCCTCTGTCTTGCGAGCGGCGAGGCGGCGGCGCTGCGCGAGGGTGCGGTGCGCCCGGAGCACCTGCTGCTGGCGCTCACGCGCGAGGAAGATTGCACGGCCGCGCGCCTGCTCCGTCGCTCCGGCGCAGATCTCAACTGCGTCTTTTCAGATGTCTATTCAAACTGTGCGGCGCAGCCGGATGCGCCGGGGAGGGAAACTGCTACGAAACTGCTGGAACAGTATTGTGAAAATATGGCGGAAAAAGCCGCCTCCATGGAGCCCGTGATCGGCCGGGAGCGAGAGATCACTCAGCTGCTTCAGGTGCTCAGCCGGAAGAACAAGAACAACCCTGCGCTCATTGGCGAGCCTGGCGTCGGCAAAACGGCCATCGTCGAGGGCTTTGCCCAGCGCCTGGCCGAGGGCCGTGTGCCGGAGCCGCTCCGCGGCAAACGCCTGTACAGCCTGAACATGGCCAGCGTTCTGGCCGGAACAAAATACCGCGGCGAATTCGAAGAGCGCATCCGCGACGTGCTGGCCGAGATCCGCCGTTGCGGCAATGTCATCCTGTTTGTCGACGAAATGCACACGATCGTCGGCGCGGGCAGCGCCGAGGGCGCGATCGACGCGGCCAACCTGCTCAAGCCCGCCCTCGGCCGCGGGGAGTTACAGATGATCGGCGCGACGACGCTCGAGGAATACCGCAAATTCATCGAGAAGGACGCCGCGCTCGAACGCCGCTTTCGCCCCATCACCGTCCGCGAACCAAGTCCCGCAGAGAGTGAACAGATTCTCAAGGGCCTGCGCCCCGGGCTGGAGCGGCACCATGGCATCCGCATCACCGCCGGGGCCATCCACGCGGCGGTGGAGCTCTCCTGCCGCTATCTGACCGACCGCTTCCTGCCGGACAAGGCGCTCGACCTGCTGGACGAGAGCGCTGCACGCGTCTGGCTGACGGACGAACGCGACCGGGACGGCGCACTGGCCGGCGAAAAGCGTGCCGTCACGCGCGAGCTGGAGCGGGCGGTCTCGAACAGCCGCTACGAGCAGGCGGCGCAGCTGCGCGACCGGCTGGAGGGCATTCTCCGCCGGCAGGCCGCGTCCTATCAGCAACCGCCCTCCATCGGCGCGGAGGACGTCGCCGCCGCGGTGGCCAGCCGGACGGGCATTCCGGTGCAGAAGCTCAGCAGTCCGGAAAAGGAGCGCTTGCTGCACCTGCGCGAGGCGCTGGGGCAGTGGGTCATTGGTCAGCCGGAGGCAGTGGAGCAGGTGGCGCGTGCCGTGCTGCGCGGCAGGATGGGCCTCGCCGGTGCGCAGCGGCCCACTGCCTCCATCCTTCTGACCGGCCCGACTGGCACCGGCAAGACGCAGCTCTGCCGCGCTTTGGCCGACTGCGTCTATGGAAGCCAGGAGGCGCTGGTGCGCGTCGACATGAGTGAATATATGGAACCCAATTCCGTCTCCCGCCTCATCGGTGCGCCGCCGGGCTATGTTGGCCACGACGAAGGCGGCATCCTGACGGAGAAGGTGCGCCGCCGGCCCTACTGCGTCGTCCTGCTTGACGAGCTGGAAAAGGCGCACCGCGATGTGACGAATCTGCTGCTGCAGATGCTGGAAGACGGCGCACTGACAGATGCCTTCGGCCGCACGGTCAACTTCCGGAACACGATCGTCGTCATGACCTCAAACCTCGGCAGCGAGCGGGCAGGGCAGGGCGGCCTCGGCTTTGCGCCGCAGCCGGACAATGCCCGCTGGCGCGCGGCCCTGCGGGAGGCGTTCCGCCCGGAGCTGCTCGGCCGCATTGACTGCACGGTCTGCTTCCGTCCGCTCGGCCCTGCATCCCTCACGCAGATCGCGCAGAAGCTGCTGGATGAGACGGCTTCGCGTGCTGCCGCACGGGGCCTCACGCTGACGCTCGCCGAGAACATCGCCCCCTTTCTGGCCCGGCAGTGTGCCGGAGACGGATCCGGAGCCCGCGCGCTGCGCCGCCTCATCCAGAATCAGGTGGAAGATCCGCTGGCCGCGCAGATGCTCGAAACGCCG
Organism: Clostridiales bacterium UBA735; assembly: GCA_002298695.1. Lineage (GTDB taxonomy): Bacteria > Bacillota > Clostridia > Oscillospirales > Oscillospiraceae > CAG-170. Next base: position 7,721 of record DBLB01000183.1, read on the forward strand.
GATCTGACTGCGGCACGTCTCACGCTGGAGGCAGACCAGATCACGGTTTGTCCGGTGTGCCTTACGAAATAATATTAGAAAATACGTTCGAAAATAAGAGTTTCGGGGGAAAATGGGTACAAATTGTAAATAATTTCTTGAAAAAAATTTTCCCGGAACCCTTGAATTTTATGTCAACAGCCCTTATTATATAGGTGAAGTGGAGCAAAGTGGAGTAAATAAGATGAAAATGGAGCAGAAGGAGAGGTGAGCGCACATGTACGGCAAGTATAAGCATTCCGTCGACCCCAAGGGCCGTCTGTTCGTTCCCTCGAAGCTGCGCGAGGAGCTTGGCGAGGCGTTCTACGTCACGCTCGGCCTCGACCACTGCCTGTCGGTCTATACCGAAGCCGGCTGGCAGGCCATTCTGGATAAATACAACGCCCTGCCCATTTCGCAGGCGCGCAAGATGCGCTTCCTCTTTGCCAACGCCGCCAAGTGCGAGCCGGATAAGCAGGGCCGCTTCCTGATTCCCGCGGAGCTGCGGCAGTACGCGGGCATCTCGCAGGACGTGACCTTCATCGGCCAGGGCGGCCATGCCGAAATCTGGGACAGCGCGGCCTATGACCGTCTGGAACAGGAGACGCTGACGCCGGAGAACCTGGCGGCCGTGATGGAGGAGCTGGGATTCTGATGGAATTTTCGCACCGCTCCGTCCTGCTCTGGGAATGCATCGACGCGCTGAACATCCGGCCCGACGGCGTGTATCTGGACGGCACGCTCGGCGGCGCAGGCCATTCGCTGGAGATCTGCCGCGCGCTGACCACCGGCCGCCTCATCGGCGTCGACCGTGATCCCATTGCGCTGGAAAACGCACCGAAGCGCCTGCAAAGCCATATGGACAAGGTCACGCTCGTCCACGACAATTTTGATAACATCGCCGCGATCCTCGAAAGTCTCGGCCTTCCGGGCGTCGACGGCATTCTGCTCGACCTCGGCGTGTCCAGCCCGCAGCTGGATGACGGTTCGCGCGGCTTTTCCTACATGGCCGACGCACCGCTCGACATGCGCATGGACCGCGGCGCAGCCCTGACGGCCTACGACGTGGTCAACAACTGGCCGCGCGCGGAGCTCAAGCGCATTCTGTTTGAATACGGCGAGGAGCGCTACGCTCCGCAGATCGCCGCGGCCATCGACCGCGTGCGGCAGGATCACCCGATCGAAACGACGCTGGAGCTTGTGGACATCATCCGCGGCGCCATGCCCGACCGCGCGCTGCGCGAAAAGCAGCACCCGGCCAAGCGCAGTTTCCAGGCCATCCGCATCGCCGTCAACGACGAGCTCGGCGCGGTCAGCCGCGTCATGCGCGACGCCGTGACTTGCCTGAACCCCGGCGGACGGCTGGCCGTCATCACGTTCCACTCGCTGGAAGACCGCATCGTGAAAAACGCGATGGCCGAGGCGGCAAAGGGCTGCACCTGCCCGCCGAGCTTTCCGGTCTGCGTCTGCGGCAACAAGCCGAAGATCGAGATCCTGACAAAGAAACCCATCATTGCGACCCGCGAAGAGGTCGAAGAAAATCCGCGGTCCAGAAGCGCAAAGCTCCGGGTCGCAGAGAAACTGTAAAAGGAGCGAAACGGCATGGCTGACCGCAGAACCCAATACAGAACCAACGGCGCGGCGGCCTACGACGTCTACGCCTGGCAGAATACAAACACCGCACCGCAGCGCCGGCCCGAACCGCAGCACCTGCCGGAAGAGCGTCCGCTCCCCCGGAGACAGCAGCGCGTCAAGGCCCGCACGGCGCTGGCCCCGTTCACGCTGTTCGGCGTGCTGGCGGTGGCCTGTCTGCTGGTGCTCGTGGTGTTCGGTTATGTGCAGCTGTTCGAGGCGACCAGCGAGGTCAGCGAGCTGCAATCCCAGCTCACCGAGCTGCAATCCCAGCAGACCCAGCTCCGCAGCAAATACGAAGCGCGCATTGATCTGGACACCATCACCGAGCAGGCCGGGGAACTGGGCCTGAGCAAGCCGGCGCAGGAGCAGATCGTCTACGTCAATCTGTCCGGTACCGACCGGGCGGAGATCTATCAGGAGGAAAAGACCAGTGTTCTGGCGGAAATTGTCAGCGCAATGGAGCAGAGCGTTTCCGGCCTGATCGCATATCTGCGCAACACGTCCGCATAAACTGGGACAGAGCGCAGCAATAAGGCAGTTGCAAGGGCGGTCGTGGAAGAAGCTACCGCCCTTGTTTTGACAATGAGGGACAATAACATGGCATTGAAACAACTCCGTCCGCAGAAAAACAGAAAAAGCACCGGCCCGAACATCAGTTCCGCCGAACAGTCGCAGCGCGCCAACCGCACGGTTCTGCGGCGCACGCTGTTCCTGATGATCCTCTGCGGCATTGTGCTGTTCATTCCGCTGATCTTCACGCTGTACCGCCTGATGATCGTCGAACATGACAAATATGAAGAGCTGGCCATCAACAACCAGACCCGCTACACGAATCTCACTGCCTCCCGCGGCATCATCTACGACCGCAATATGAACGTACTCGCCACTTCCGCCACGATCGAGACGGTGTTCATCGATCCGAACGAGATCGCAACGGAGATGCAGGATCCGGCCAACAGCAACCTCCTCGACCACATTGCCCGCGGCTTATCTGAAATTCTGGATGTGGAGACCAGCTTCGTCTACGAGCAGGCGGCCGACACGGCCTACCGCTATAAGGTCATCCGCCGGAAAATCTCCGAGGAACTGGCCGACCAGGTGCGGGAGTTCATCAACGAAAACGACATCAAGGGCGTCTACCTTGAAACCGATGCGCAGCGCTATTATCCCTATTCTTCGCTGGCGGCGCAGGTGCTTGGTTTTGTGAGCAGAGACAATGTCGGTCAGGAAGGACTGGAAGCATATTACGACTCCATGCTTCAGGGCACGGCCGGCAAGGTCGTCACCAGCAAGGGCAACTACGGTTCCGAGATGCTCTATACATATGAAAAGTACTACGACGCGTCCGATGGCGACAGCTTTGTCCTGACCATCGATGCCACGGTGCAGTCCTATCTGGAAAAGAACCTCCAGAAAGCCATTGACAAATACGGCATTCTGAATGGGGCCTTCGGCATCGTGATGGATGTCAACACCGGTGACATCGTTGCGATGGCTACGCTCGGCAGCTACGATCCGAACAACTATCAGGAGATCTACGACGAGGCCACGGCGCAGGAGCTCGAGGCGCAGTATCAGAAAGCACTGCTCCTGCGCGAGGGGTCGCCAGAGTATGAAGCCGCGATGAAAGCCTATAACGAAGCGGTCGCGGCGGCGCGGCTGAAGCAGTGGCGGAACCGCTGCGTGTCCGACGGTTATGAGCCCGGTTCCACATTCAAGCTTGTCACGATGGCCGCAGGCCTTGACTCCGGTTCTGTCACTGTGAATGACTCATTCTACTGCGGCGGCCACGAGGACTTCAAGGGCCGTGACCAGACACTGTCCTGCTGGAAATCTGCCGGCCACGGGGCCGAGACGCTGGAAGAGGCCCTCGGCAACTCCTGCAA
>DBLB01000015.1 GCA_002298695.1 Clostridiales bacterium UBA735
TCTTATTGATAGCATTTTCAAAATTCTGAATCTTCGACGAATAATTTGCTTTTTTGCCGCGATTGTGTTAGAATCAAGAAGCGTTTGTAATTGTAACAATTCTGACACCAAATGGGGAGCAAATATGGCAGCTATGAAACTGTTCGGTTCGTCCCGAGGCGGCGCGCGCGTCGCGAAGCGCGGGAAAAAGCCGAAGAAAGAGAAACAGAAAAAGCCGCTGAAGGTGCTGGCGATCATTCTGACCGTCCTCCTGTGCCTTGAGGGACTCTATTTCCTCTGCATTTACTCGAATATTCCGTTCATTGTGAAATATCGCACACTCTACATCAATACCGCGATGAACACCATGCGGCACCAGTGGCTGGCGACCTATTTCATCCCGTCCGACGTGATCGAAAAGGTGCGCTACGAATACGGTCTGGAGATTGCCAAATCCAACGGTGTGGAAAGCCAGTGGGGCAAAAACGACCAGAACCGGCAGGACGAGGTCAAGGAGCCGACGGTCAATGAAATCGAGGCGGAGATCGTCGAAGAGGAGAAACCGGACCCGGAGGAGCAGGCACGACTGGCCCGCGAGGCGTTTTTCGAGGTATTCTGGGAGATCGACCCCGACACCATGGACGCCTACGTTGCCGAGCATCCGGAGACGCTGGATAACGGCTGGGAAAATATTTACATCAATGAGGCCGGCTTCGATGACGACGGTACGACAATTGAGACCATTCAGGGGGAACAGGTGCTGGCAGTCGATACGGAAAACAGCATCCTGCTTGTACGTGTGAAGGGCAGCGGCTATCGCGGGGTGCTGGCCATTGCGAAAAATCCGGCTGCACTGTCCGTCGAAATGTGCTCCACGCTGGGACAGGTCGGACAATTGATCGGTACGATCGCGGAGGAGCACGACGGCGTACTGGCCATCAATGGCCCGGGATTCCTCGATCCGGGCGGCGCGGGCAACGGCGGCCAGCTGGCGGGTTTTGCCATGTCAAACGGCGAGAGTTACGGTTCGCACTTTACGGCCTGGGCCTATAAACGTATCGAACTGCACGACGACAATCTGTTCTATATCAAAGACGCCACAGCGCCAGTCGGCGAGGGCTGCACGGATGCCACCGAGTTCCAGCCTGCAATGATCATCGATGGTGTCAAGTATACCAGCGATTACTGGTCCGGCACGCAGCCGCGCGCCTGCATCGGCCAGTCCGATAAATATGAGATCCTGATGCTGGTGGTAGAGGGGCGCTATGCGCTGGAAGGCATTCCGGGGACAAGCGTCAACGAATGTTCAGATATCCTGCTTCGGCACGGATGTCAGCAGGCGATGAACCTCGATGGCGGCGCGAGCGCAATGATGTGGTATCGCGGCGAGTATATCACGTCCTGCTCCAATCCCTCCATCCGCTATTCCGGCGGCCGGCCCTGCCCGGGCGCCTGGGTCTACAAGGCGGCCAGCGCGCTGGATGCCGCAGAATAAAGCTGAGACTTTTTTTCAGCCCGGAATGTCCGTTCGGACATTCCGGGCTTGTGTTTTTCCGGGTAATCTTTTATAATAAAACCAAGAACATGGGTGGAGGGCTGAACATGGAAAAGCATCAGGAGCTGACCGTTCTGGTGGCGGACGATGAACCCGAACTGCTTGGCGCGGTCTGCCAGCTGATCGACTGGAAGTCGCTGGGCTTCCGTCTCGTGGGCCGGGCCGGAAACGGGCTGGACGCACTGCAAATGGTGGAGGAGCTTCAACCGGATTTCCTGCTGACAGATATCCGTATGCCGTTCATCTCAGGGGCGGCCCTGACAAGGCAGGCAAAGGCCGTGCAGCCGCTGCTGCAAGTAGCCTTTCTGAGCGGTTACGACGACTTTGAGTACGCAAAAGCCGGTATTGAAGACGAGATCGTGGCCTATCTGCTCAAACCGATCAGCATGACGGAGCTGACGGAAGAGCTGCGTGGAATCCACGAGAAAATTGAAAAACGTCTCGCCAACCTGACCGGGCCGCGCTGCGGAACGGATGCGCGGCGGACGCTTGCGGCCACGATGCTGCTTGACGAATATGCTCGTCCGGATCCGGAAAGCGCGGCAGAGGCACTGCGAAACGCCGGAATGGACGTTCATGCAGAAGATCATATCGTGGCGGCGGCATTTCGCCTGCCGGGGTCAGCACAGATGGAGCTTCTGCCGATGGCGGAGCGGATCTTCTCACGTGCGTTTGCCTGCTGTGGCTTTTCAAGTAGTGGACGCGCAGTGCTTTTGCTTGTTTCCGGCAGCGGGTTCGGACGGCTGTATGCGTCTCTGGACGAGCTTCGCCAGGCCGTGCGGCGCACCTGGGGTGCGGAGGCCCTGACTGGCGTGAGCAAGGAGCATGCTTCGCTCAGCGAATGCCATGCTGCCTATCTGGAGGCGATGGATGCGCTGCAAATTGCGCAGAACGGCGGCGGGGTGTATGCTGCCGGCGGCTGGGACGACATGACGATACTCTGCGCGCGCGCCATGAAGATCATTGAAAAGGAATACATGGATGAAGAATTGTCGCTGCAATCTGTCAGCGAGCGGCTGCACATCAGCGCAAACTATCTCGGCGCGAATATCAAAAAAATTTCCGGCGACACGTTTATGAACCTGCTGATCCAGAAGCGGATGGAGGTCGCGCTGAATCTGCTGCGCAGCGGCAGCAGCCGTGTTGCGGACGTCGCGCGCCGCTGCGGCTATGCTGACCAGAGCTATTTCGGGTACTGCTTCAAAAAATACTATGGCAAGTCTCCGGCGCGCATGCGGCAGGATGCGGTGCAGAGAGAGGCTGGGTCATGAAGAAAAAAGGTTTCAGCATGAACCTCATCATGGTGCTCACGCTCACGGCAGTCGCGGTGAGCGTGCTTCTGTGCGCAAATCTGGTCTTCATGCAGACGTATCGGCAGACGCTGCTGCGCAACGCCGAAACGACCAGCCGGCAGGCAATTGCCCAGGCGAGCAGTACGATGAACGAATATCTGGAAAATATGAATGACGCTGTGACGCTGCTGACCGGATATCTGGATCTGCCGAAGGAGGAGCGCGCAGCACGCTTTGAGGCGTTTCTGGAGATCCGCGCAGACGTTGTTGCCGTCACGACCTATGACGCGGCAGGCCGGATGCAGAATTGCTACAGCATTGGACGGAGACTGCGTGAGAATATCCTGCAAAATCTTTCCTTCGATGCAGAAAAGCTTGACCAATATGCGGATGGCTATCTTTCCGCCCCGCATGTCATGTCAATCTTCGCCGAGGACTACCCCTGGGTCGTGACGATCATCCGTCCCTCCGAAACCGGGGAGGGCGAACGGTATATCGCCGTGGATGTGAGCTGCTCCAATATTTCAACCTATATCAGCGGCGTCGGCATCGGGCAGCGCGGCTACTGCTTCCTTGAGGATACGGACGGCAATCTCGTCTATCATCCGCAGCAGCAGCTGATCTATTCGGCGCTGAAAAGCGAAAATACTGCGCTGACCGCTTCGCTGTCGGATGGGACACATGTCGAAGGAAGCACGATCTACACGGTTCAGACGCTGGACAACGGCAGCTGGCGCGTTGTCGGCGTCAGCTCGTTCCAGGAACTCATCACCGACGGCCTGCGGGAGATCGTGCGCATTACCTGCATCGCCGCGCTGTTCATTCTGGCGGCTGCGGTGCTGCTGAGCCTGCTTCTGTCCCGGGTGCTCTCCAGCCCGATCCACGATCTGATCCTTGCCATGCGCAGCTTTGAAAAAACGGCGGAGGGCTTCTCCTACGAGCCGGTCACGGGTGTCCGCGAGGTGCAGAACCTGTCGGCGTCCTTCGACCACATGGTGAAAAAGATCCAGAAGCTGATGGCGACGGTCCGCAGCGAGGAGGTCAACCTGCGCAAGACGGAACTCAAAGCACTTCAGGCGCAGATCAACCCGCACTTCCTCTACAATACGCTTGATTCCATCTCCTGGATGTGTGAGCAGGGAAAAAACGCAGAGGCCGTTCTGATGGTCAATGCGCTGGCACGCCTGTTCCGGATCAGCATCAGCAAAGGGCACGAACTCATCCCCATCCGCAGCGAGGTGCAGCACGCGCAGAGCTATCTGCAAATACAGAGTGTGCGCTATAAGGAACAGTTTTCCTATCATTTCGATGTGGAGGAGAACTGCCAGGACTATCTTTGCAATAAAATCACGCTCCAGCCCATCATTGAAAACGCCATCAACCACGGCGTTAACGGTCTGGTCGACAAAGGGTATATCGAGATCGCGGTCAGATCCGAGGGAGAAGATGTCCTTTTTATGGTAGCGGACAATGGCGTCGGCATGGAACCGGGGCAGATCGAGGAAATTTTCCGCCGGAAGCCGGACGGAAAGTCCGGTATCGGCATCAAGAATGTCAACGACCGGCTGAAGATCTGGTTTGGGGAAAAATACGGCATTACAATCGAAAGTGTGCCGGATGAAGGGACTTGCGTGACTGTACGCATGCCCAAGGTACGGGAGGAAGCAGAGTATGAGAAGCATTAAACGACTGGCACCCCTTCTGGCGCTGCTGCTCTGCCTCGCCGGCTGTAGTGCGGCACGTCAGAGCAGCGGACCGTACAACGTTTACCTGATCCCGAAATCGTCGGCAACAGAGTTCTGGAAGTCGGTCTTTGCGGGCGCAAATGCGGCAAAGTCGGAATATAACGTCAATCTTACCATTCTTGCACCGGAGACGGAAGAAGAATATGAGGTACAGAACGAGTATATCCGCCAGGCCGTCGAAGCAAAGGCGGATGCGATCATCTTTTCGGCGATCAGCTATACCGGCAATGCAGCGGCTGTCGATGAGGCCGTTGCGGCCGGAATCCGCGTAGTCATGATCGACTGCGACGTGAATTCGGACGGCGTGTCCGCCCGGATCGGGACGGACAACGTCGCTGCCGGGCGAATGACCGGCGAGGCCGTGTTGGATACTGCGGAGGAGCAAATCGTGGTTGGTATTGTGAACTGCTTCGCCGAGACGCAGAACTGTCAGGAGCGGGAGCGCGGACTGCGCGAGGCGCTGCGCGGCAACGCACGTGTGAAGGGCGTCTATGCGGTGAATGTTTCGACTGACGAAAACGAAGCAAAGGACGCCGCTGCAAAGCTGCTTCAGGATCATCCGGAAATCAATGTGCTGGTTGGTTTCAACGAGCCGCTGGCCGTCGGCGTGTCGCGGGCGGTGGATGAGCTGGGGCTGACCGGCCAGGTACGCGCGATCTCGTTTGACACGAACATGCGCTGCATCGAGCTGATGCAGACCGGGGCCGTCGGCGCGCTGATCGTGCAGAACCCATATGCGACGGGGTATCTCGGGGTAGAAAAGGCGTGGCAGGTGCTCCAGGGGGAGAAGTTTGACACATCTGTGCTCATTGATACCACGACGACCATCGTTACAAAGGAGAATATGTTCACCATGGAAAATCAAAAGGCAATATTTTCCTTTGGCGGGGTGTCACCACAGTGAGATCCTTTCAATATTTCCCATAGATTTCGGCAGAATACACAAAAATACATGATGTTTTTTGGTAGCTGCAAAAAAATTTGAGAAAAACCGTGCGGAAAAACGACTGTGAGAACGTTCAGAATCTGATAAAATAGAGATACAGCGGAACCAAAACGGATTACCGCAAAATTGAAATAATGGAGGAAAATTCAATGAAAAAGATCCTTGCACTGCTGCTTGCGCTTGTCATGGTTGTTGCCATGGTTGCCTGCGCCGGCACAAAGGACGCCGACACGTCTGACAGCGACACCACGACCACGACGCCGACGGACACCGCCGACACCACCGACACCGCCGACACCACCGAAACCACGGATAACACCGCCGCAGAAGCTTCCGAACTGAAGGTCGGCGTGTTCTATTACACGTTTGCCGACACTTACATTTCCAGCGTCCGCACTGCTCTTGACGCAGAGCTGACCAACCTCGGCGTGACGTTCAACAACTTCGACGGCAACAACAACCAGACCACGCAGAACGAGCAGATCCAGACCGCTGTCACCGACGGTTACAACCTGCTGGTCGTCAACATGGTCACCTCCGGTTCTCCCGACGTTGCCAACGAGATCATTTCCCTGGCCAACGGCACCCCGGTCATCTTCTTCAACCGCGCCATCGAGGCTGACGGCGAAGAGGGCACTGTCCTGAATGCGAACGACAACATCTGCTTCATCGGCACCGACGCTCCGGAAGCCGGTCACCTGCAGGGCAAGATGGTCGGCGAATATCTGCTGGCCAACTGGGACACCGTTGATCTGAACGGCGACGGCAAGATCTCCTATGCCATGTTCAAGGGCGACGAGGCCAACGTTGAGGCGATTTACCGCACCCAGTACGGTGTTGAGGATGCCGATGCGGTCCTGACCGAGGCTGGCAAGCCCGCGCTGGAGTACTTCGACGCTTCCAACTCCGCGAAGTATCAGGTCGACCTCGGCGGCGCATGGTCCGCTCAGGCTGCTCTGGACTACATGAACACGAACCTCTCCCAGTACAACGAGGCCAATGGCAACATGATCGAGCTTGTTATCTGCAACAACGATAACATGGCTGAAGGCGCGATCTCCGCTCTGGAAGCTGCCGGCTACAACACCGGTGCTGAAGGCGCGACCACCATCCCGGTGTTCGGCGTTGACGCGACCGACGCTGCCAAGGAGCTTATCGCTTCCGGCAAGATGACCGGCACGGTCAAGCAGGACGCGGAAGGCATGGCTGCTGCGATTGCCTATGTCGTCAAGGCGGACGGCGAGGGCGTCTCCATGGCGGAAGCCATCAAAGCCACCGCTGCAACCAATGCGGATATGTACACCGTGGCCGACGGCATTGCCAACAAGCTGTTTGTTGCTTACGCTGCCTACACCAAGTAAGCAGAACGGAACCTTTCAGGGGGCGGCTGCCGCAAGGGCGGCGGCCGCCCCTTTCATGAACAGCAGAATCAGGAGGGGATCAGATGGAACAAGCGGTACTGCTCCGGATGACGGATATCACAAAGACCTTCCCGGGCGTCCGGGCGTTGGATCATGTCAGCCTGGAAGTCAAGGCGGGCACTGTCCATGCACTGATGGGCGAGAACGGCGCGGGTAAATCGACGCTGATGAAATGCCTGTTCGGCATTTACAGCAAGGACAGCGGCCATATCTATCTCGAGGGCCGAGAGGTTAACTTCACCAGCAGCAAGGAGGCGCTGACCAACGGCGTCGCCATGGTACATCAGGAACTCAATCAGGCGCTCAAGCGGACCGTCATGGACAATCTCTGGCTCGGGCGCTATCCGAAGGTTGCGGGCTTCGTTGTCGACGAGGCGAAGATGCTGCGCGACACGAAGGCCATTTTTGAAGAACTTGGTATTGACGTGGATCCTAAGCGGGTCATGAGTACGATGCCAGTTTCCCAGCGGCAGATGGTCGAAATTGCAAAGGCCGTCTCTTATCATTCGAAAGTCATTGTATTTGATGAACCTACGTCCTCGCTGACCGAGGAAGAGGTTGAGCATCTGTTCACGATCATCAACATGCTTCGCGATCGCGGCATGGGCATCATCTACATTTCCCATAAAATGGCGGAGATCAA
>DBLB01000193.1 GCA_002298695.1 Clostridiales bacterium UBA735
CGTTCGTGCCGCCCTGCTCGATGTAGGTGTCATAACCGTCCGGGAAAGCGCGCACAAATTCGTCCGCCTGCGCGAGGCGGCAGGCGCGGACGAGTTCCTCGTCGCTTGCGTTCGGGTCGCCCCAGCGGAGGTTTTCCTTGATCGTGCCGGAGAAGAGCACGTTCTTTTGCAGCACCACGGCCACCTGATTGCGCAGCGACTCGATGTCGTAGTCGCGCACGTCGATGCCGCCGACGCGCACCGTGCCGGACGTGGCGTCGTAGAGGCGGGAGATGAGCTGAATGAGGCTGGTTTTGGACGAACCGGTACCGCCGATGATGCCGACGGTCATACCGGAGGCAATGTGCAGGTCAATGTCGTCGAGTGCGTTGCGCTCCGCTTTTGCCGCGTATTTGAAGCTGACATGATCAAAATCGATGGAGCCGTTCGGAACCTCACGAATGGGCGCAGCGGGATTTTTCAGATCGGATTCCGTATCGAGAACTTCGACGATCCGGCGGGCAGAGGCTGAGGCCATCGTTACCATCACGAAGATCATCGAGAGCATCATCAGACTCATCAGGATGGACATCGAATAGGTGATCATGCTGGTCAGGCTGCCGACGTTGAGATATGTGCTGCCCGACTGCACGATCAGCTTTGCCGCGAAATAGCAGATCAGGATGCGGGAGAGATAGATGCAGAACTGCATCAGCGGTGTGTTCGTGGCGAGAATTTTTTCCGCTTTCAGAAAATCCTTGCGCACGTCATCCGATGCAGCGCTGAATTTTTTCGTCTCATAGTCCTCACGCACGAAGCTCTTCACGACGCGCATGGCCTGCACATTCTCCTGCACGGAGTTGTTCAGGCGGTCGTATTTCTTGAACACAGCCTTAAAGAGCGGCATTGCAAATCTCGCCATCAGATAGAGGCCGAAGCCGAGGATCGGGATGGCCGCTGCGAAGATGAATGCCAGTTCCTTGCCGACCTTGATGGCGCCGACGACCGAGAAGATCAGCATCAGCGGCGCGCGCACCGCTATGCGGATGATCATCATAAAGGCCTGCTGGACGTTCGACACGTCGGTCGTCAGGCGTGTGACGAGCGAGGAGGTGGAAAACTGGTCGATGTTGGCAAACGAGAAGTTCTGTACGCGGTAAAAAAGGTCATGCCGCAGATTTTTGGCAAAGCCGGTGGACGCCGCGGCGCAGAACCAGCCGGACGCCATGCCGAATCCGAGCGACAGCAGCGCCAGCATCAGCAGCCGCAGCCCGTAGGAGACGATCACGTCGCTGGTGCAGCCGGCCTGGATCTGGTTGATGAGCTGGGCCGTGTAGAGCGGGATGACACACTCGCAGACGACCTCGCCGACGATCAGGATCGGCGTCAGAACCGTATCGCGCCGGTATTCCCGGATGCTGGCGGTCAATCGTTTGATCATAACCTGAGTTCCTCCTGTGTTTCATAGAGATTTGCAATGGCCCGGTCGAGCAGGGAGAGCAGCGAGGCGGTTTCCTCCGGCGTGAAGCCACGCAGGGTCTGCTGTTCGAGCTCGCGGAACGTTTCGCGGATGGCGAGGCGGCATTGCTCGGCCTTCTCCGTTTCGGCGACGCGCTTGCAGCGCCGGTCGTCCGGATCCGGCGTGCAGGTAATGAAGCCCTTTGCCTCCAGCCGGGCCAGCAGGCCGGAGACGGTCGGATGTGTCAGGCGGAAGCGCTGCTCAATATCCTTCGGATAGACCACCTCGCCGCGCCGGTCATACAGATACCGCAGCACATAGGACTGCATTGCCGTCAGCTCCATGGCGTTGAACTGCTGGTCAACGCGCTGCTTTCCTGCCTGGTCGAGCGTCCGGAACCGCCGGAACAGGAACAGATTCTCGTCCATATCGTGCCTCCTGATAAAAATGTAGCTTGCGACCTAAATTAGGTAGCAAGCTACATTTTACCAGATTCCTCGGAAAAAGCAAGCAAAAAGATGGAGGACTTTGTACAAAATAACAGAGGATTTTTTGTGATATTTCCCCAAATATCGGTTTCAAGGCCGCAGAACCGAGAACAGCCAGCGCAGCGGCAGCGTCCGCCGCGCAAATGCGCGGTGCAGAAGGCGCAGATTGTCCTCCGAATGCTCGACTTCCTTGCAGTAGAGGCTGACCGGGGGCTGCAACGCTGCAACGGTCTGCGCGCCTGCCGCACCGCAGAGGTACCGGAGTGCGAGCAGGTGGAACACACAGCTCTCCACACGCGGCAGCAGCTGCCCGTCATTGACAGCCTTGAGGAAATAGCGGAACAGGAAGTAGACCAGCAGGTTTTCCGCCTGCTGCGCAAAGCGCGCGTCGAACGCGGCGGACGGTTCCTCCCGCACGGCGCGGGAGAGCAGGGCAGGAAAGCGCGCAGTGAGATGCTCCATATTCTGCAAAACGGCCCAGCCTGGGAAGAAGTCCCCCTCCGGCTGCATCAGCCGCCGCGCGCGGGCCAGCTGCCGCGCAGGCATGTGCTCAAATTTCCGGCAGAGCGCTTCGGTATCCGATTCCCGGCGTTCATCCAGCAGAAGCTGCATGCGCTGCGCAAAGAGCAGCAGCAGCGCCATCCGCATCGAAAGCGGCAGCAGGGGATCCTGCGTCTGCACGAGCGAAAACGCCGTCTGCCGCGCGCGGCACAGCGCCAGATAGCGCGCCGGGTCGAGCGAATTCGGCGTGACCGGGTCGCAGGTTTCCGAGGACACCGGGCGCAGCGGACCTTCGTGTGCCAGCAGCAGCTGCGCCGCGCCGGGGCAGGAGAGGGCCAGCGTCAGCTCCTGCGTGCCGCCGTATTCCTCCCAAAAACGCGGATGCGTCCGGCAGGTGCGGCAGAGCGCGGCCTCACCCCACGCACACTGGATGGGACAGAGACCGTCTTCGCGCAGCAGCGCGCAGTGACCGTCCACCAGCCGCCACATCGTTTCGCCGTCTTCCGTCTGCGTCATGGCCGCGCGCACCCGGTCACCGAGCGCGCCGGGAAGTGCCCGATAGCGGGCGACGTCCTCCGGGGAGAGAACGATCTCCCAATCCTTGCAGCATGTGTCCGGGCATGTGCCCGCAAGACACAAAAAATCCTCCGTATAGTCCAGCGCGATCTGCTTCATGACAAATCCTCCGTCTTTGGTCTTGGGTTCACAAAAATTTAGACAATATGTAATGACCTC
>DBLB01000012.1 GCA_002298695.1 Clostridiales bacterium UBA735
CCAGCAGTGCTTTCTTCTTTTCATAGCCGGTGAGAATGGAGTCCACAAACGCGATGCTGTCGTCCTTGGCGTACAGCTCTGCAATTTCGTTCCGGCAGGGCAGCAGGTCCATACGGACACGGCTGCGGTCGGTAACGAGTTTAAGCAGCTCTGTTTCGGTCTTGCGGAAGCTGTTGACCGTGATCTCCGTGCAGTCGCTGCGCTCCAGCAGGCGCGGGGAATCCCAGAACATCGAATTGCCGGAATCGAAGATCGGGGCCATCCGCACAAATTGCAGCGTCCGGCTGTCACGGAGAACGCCGAAGTTATTGAGATGCCGATCCGTATTCGTCAGCACGAAATCTGTGAGGATCTGATATTCAAGGAAACTGCGTACATCCTGCTCAGACAGACTGTGTTCCATGCAGACGTGAATGAAATGCTCATAGGTCGAAACGGCATTGTCTTTTTTCTCAGAATCCACAACATCGATGGCAGGAATGAATTCCAGCGTTTCCGAAGCGAAGTCCTCACAGATGCAGCCGTACTGCTCGCCTGCATTTCCGGTGAGCTTCACCGGGCGATACCGCACATGGTTGGAAAAGCCCTGCTTTTCATGCAGCATGGATGCCAGCACTTCGTTGAGACTCTGCTGGGAATTCGCACCGCGGTTGCCTTTGAGCAGGCAGCGCGTATCGTCGACAATCACCCATTTCTTGATCAGGTCGCCTTGCAAAGCAGCCTCCGGCGAATAGAAATGCGCCGACGCAGCTTCTGACAGGTCGCCAAAAGCATTGGAGAATAGACTGACATCTTTCCACGTCAGGTCGCTCTTTTGCGGCCTGATCCAGTAATGGTCAGACAGGCTGAGACCGAGGTTCTGCACGAGCAGGCTTTGCGTGGAGGGAATGCCTTCCTGCTGTAAAAGCGCGGCAATGTTGCCCTGACTGATAGGGACGGCACGGCGCAGCCACCATTTGCGCAGACTGTCTGCGCCCTGACTGCCACCGAGCGGCAGCAGTTCCGGATTTGTGCCGGGCGTGACTTTGAGGATAGCGCCGGACAGATCGTCGAGTTGCAAAGATGCAACAACATCGTCTTTGTGCATCAGATCATATCCTTGCTCTGCCATACGCGCCACCTCCCAGCTTTTGTTGGTTTGAGTATATCACAGTTTGGCGTGTAAATCCATCCAAACTGCGCTTATTTTGTGATCTCACTGTGTGTTTTTTCTCTGGTCGGGACGCGCGGTTCGACACCGGACAGCTTTTCGCGGAAGGACTGAAGCTGCTCGCCAATGGACGGGCGGTCATTCTTCGAGTTCTTCCTGCTCGTAGGCGAGCTGCTGCCGGTATCGTCCGAGGAGCGTTCCGACCGAGACTCTTTTTTTGATGAGCGTTCCTCCTGCGGCTTTTCCAATGAACCAAAAAGACGCTCGAAAATGACATTTGCCAGTTCCAGATCGGTCGTCGGAATGACGAGATCAATGGGTGCGTCCGGCTGCTCCTTGTCCTGGATACCCGCGAACAGCACCTTGTCCTTCGCCTGACGGCTGAATTCCCGGTACTGCTCCGGTGCCAGGGAAAACGTGCGGATGTCGCGCGTCTGTTGGAGAATTTTCTTGAGGCTGGTCTTGCCGTAGACCTTTTTATGGTTGCGCGCCAACGCCAGCAACATCGCAGCAGCATTCTTCGCCGCGGAACCAGCCAGCTTGACCGCCACCTCGCCGCCGGAGAGCATCATGTGAACGACCTGCTCGGCGGCTTCACTGTTTCCTACGTTGATGGGGAATCACCTCCTGTTCGTGAGTAAATGCGCTGTTTCTTTTTCGTGTGGGGATTTTTCCTGTGCAGCGACATCCCGCTGCATAACGGCTGCGGAATCCGTGATCTCGCGGCACAGCTTGATCTTCTGCCGCTCGGCGCGGATCTGCTTGTTGAGCTGCGCAAGCTGTTCATAAATATCTGCTTTTTCTGCTGTAAGATCCTGCCGTGAAATGCCACAGGAGTCCAGTAGCGCTTTCGCTTCTGCGTACTGCGCGTACTCAGCTTCCATGCCGGATAGCCCCTCTTCATAGAGGGCTTTGCTCACGGCAAGGGCTTCTTCCGCTGCCAGCACATCAAAGAGCTTCTTGCGCTTTTTCTTACGGACATTCAAAATTGTGCGCTGCTTGGCAAGCTGTGCGGCCTTGCTTTCTGCCTGCTGCATGTAGGCGGTCAGGTCATCCGCTGTGGCGATGCCGTTCTCTTGCAGGAATTTCAGTCGTGCTTTGTATGTTTCGGCTTTCATGATCTCCTGCCGGAGATGCGGCGTCATGCGCGGCAGATACTGCCGCTTTTCGATACGGCCTAGCAGATAGCAGTAGTGATAGTAAAGAGCAAGGAATCCCTTGTACTTTGGATGCGGGCGATATGGCTGCGGCTTCGGGCGCGGGATGAACGCTGGCCTGATACCGGCTTCGATCTCTGCGAGATTGCCAGCTATGGCGCGCTCGATGTTTTCTTCCGAGAACGCTGCATTCTTGCGCTCTGGATACATATAGCATTCCTGCCCGCGCAATCGGAAGCCCAGCCGGTTGCCGTGGTGGATCTCGTATCCTTTATGCTCCATGAGCAGGAAAAAGTGGCCGAGATCGTTCGCGTCCGTAATGGCATCGCGCAGATCCGCTTCCAGCATGGAGCGGAACGTCGGCTGACCTTTGGATTGACGGAGCCATTCAATATAGCTGACTGCCTTAGACGGCTTGCCCTCCATAATGACGGACAGCCCATGCTTCCGGCAGAGCTTATCTGAAATCGTGCGGATCTGCTGGTAGTAGCTTTTAGCGTTGCTGTGATATTTTCGCCCGGTCACTTGATTTACAGAATTGAAAATCATGTGCGCGTGAATATGTCCCTTGTCCACATGAACGCCAATGACGACCTCATAGTCTGCAAGGTGTTCCTTTGCAAACGCCTGCGCGATCTCCAACGCCAGCTCCGGTGTGATCTCACCGGGCTTGAATGATTGGATGATGTGATAATACTGAACGCCGTCGCGGTTGTTCTTCGCTTCCTTAGTCGCAAGCATCTGCCGACAGGCATGCCCTTTGTCGCAGTTCAAATAAGCCGTCAGGACTTCCTCATCCGTCTTGTCGGGATTCACTGCATAGTTGATCGCCAGATCCAGTCTGGCGTGCCGGGCGAGGATCTTGGTTACTGCCATGACTGCTGGCTGAGCTGGTACATGAGTTCATAGACACGATCCAGCATCCGCAGGGCGCGTGTGACCTCGTCGCGGCTGGCAAACCCGGCGTTCGCTTTTCGGGCAAGCTGGTTGATGTTGTTGCCGATCTGGTGGATCTCCGTGCGCAGCTTGCGAAGTTCTTCCGAAGGCGCAGCTTGGATATTTTCTCCGAGAATCAGCTTGCGTAAGTATGCCGACAACGGCAGACCGCTGGCCTGCAAGCCCTTTTCCAGCGCAGCGCGCTCGTCCTCGTCCAATCGGATGTGCAGGTTATATTGATTCTTCCGCACGGCGCTCCTTTCTCCGCCCGCAGGCGGCATATTGGGGTCAGGGTTCTCCCTGCAAGCTGCGTTTTGGTACCAAAACGCTATGCTTGCGCTCTTGCCGCGAGGCGGCGAGAGCCTGACACCCCGCCAAAAGGCGGGGCGAGAGAGGAGAGAGA
>DBLB01000186.1:0-3905 GCA_002298695.1 Clostridiales bacterium UBA735
ATTCTGCTGGCGGGCCGCTGAGGCAGCATATCCTTGTCCGTGCGCGCATATATATCCCATAGCTAACGACAAGGAGTGAACCGCGATGGACTTTGAAACCAGAACCACAGACTTTCTGCGGCAAAGCGTGGACGGGATCTGCCGGCAGGAGCAGACGCAGGAGGTCATCGTCCCGGACAGCGATCCGGATGCATCGCGCATTTTATACTGCTGCGCGCAGGCCGTCGTGCGCAGCAAAACCTGCGCCGCCGGAAGCATCCAGATCGCCGGCGGCGTACAGATCTGCGCGCTCTACGCCTGCGAAGCCGACGAGATCGCGCGCGCAGTGGACGCCTATCTGCCCTTCACGCTGCGCCTCGACCATCCGGCAGCCGGCGAGGATACGCAGGCGCTGCTGGACTGCCGCGTCTGCACGGCGGACGCGCGGCTCGTCAATTCCCGCAAAATTCTGTTCCGTGCCGAGGTCGGCGCGCAGATCCTCGGCTATTCGCCCGCTTCGGCGGACATTCCGCTGCTGAAAGACACGCCCAAAGGATTGCAGCTGCGCTGCCGCACGTATCCGCTGCGCCTCCCGGCAGAGACGGCGGAAAAAAGCTTTCTGCTCAGTGAGGAGCTGGCGCTCCCGGCCGGACAGATTGCCGCGGAGAAGATCGCCGCAATGTCCGTCCTGCCGGAGATCACGGAGCAGCGCCTCATCGGGAACAAGGCCGTCTTTAAGGGGACGATGCAGGTGCAGATCCTCTATTTTGCGGCTGATCATTCACTGAACAGGTTTTCGCAAAGTCTCCCCTTCTCCCAGTATTGTCAGTTACAGGCCGATTACGACGAGGATGCGATACAGATTCTGCCGCTCGTCACCGGCTGCGACGCGCAGCTGCTCACGCCTTCCGGTGCGGCAGGCTTTTTGCTGAGCGTGAATCTGCTGGCGCAGTGCCTCGTCTGGAAGACCGTCACGCGGACCTTTTGCGAGGATGCGTTTGCCACGCGCGGCGAGCTGAAGCCGGAGTGGTATGAATGTACATTCGACTGCCTGCTCGACCGGAAGACGCAGACACTGCCGCTGCGGGAGGCTATCCGCAGCGAGGCGCTGCGCAGCGTGGTGGACAGCACGCTCTTCGTGGACTTCCCGCGCGCAGAGCGCACGCCGCAGGGCCTGCGGATCACGATCCCGGCGAGCGTCCGCATTCTCGGCACAGACGCCGAGGGCGCGCTCTGCGGCGCTGCCGGCAATCTTGAGGCTGCCGCCGAGCTGCCCGCCGGAGACGGGACGAACTGCCTCGTCCTCGCGCAGCAGGAACCGGACGGCTACGCCGCGCCGGCCCCCGGCGGCGCGGAAGTGCGCGGCGGCATCATGCTTGACATCTGCACCAGCGCAGAGCAGACATTCCGTACCCTCAGCGGCGGCAGCATCGAACCGCCCCCGGACGAGACGGTGCGCCGCCCCTCCGTTGTGCTCCGGGCCGTCCCGTCCGGCACGCAGGTATGGGCGCTCGCGAAGGAATACCGCACAGACCTGGCCGCAATCTGTGCGGCAAATGCCCTGAACGGCGAGGAGACCGAGACGGACGGCATGCTGCTCATCCCGATGGGACAATAAAGGAGGCGAAAAACGGTGGAAGAACACAGCATCTACGAACAAATCGCCGCACGGACCGGCGGCAGCGTCTACATCGGCGTGGTCGGCCCGGTGCGCACCGGAAAATCCACATTTGTCAAGCGGCTGATGGAACAGCTCGTACTGCCGAACATTGAAGACCCCTACCGGCGCGAGCGGGCACAGGATGAGCTGCCGCAGTCAGCCTCCGGCAGGACGATCATGACCGCAGAGCCGAAATTCGTTCCTGAGCAGGCTGTCGAGATCCAGCCGGACGGCAAAACGAAGCTCTCCGTGCGCCTGATCGACACGGTCGGCTACATGATCCCCGGCGCGGTCGGGGCCGACGAGGACGGAACGCCGCGGATGGTCACAACGCCCTGGTTCCCGGAAGAGATCCCGATGACCGAGGCCGCCGAACGCGGCACAAAAAAGGTCATGGACGACCACAGCACCGTCGGCGTTCTCGTCACGACCGACGGCACGATCACCGACATTCCGCGTGCAGACTATGTGGAGGCAGAGCGGCGGGCCATCGCCGACATGCAGTCCGCCGGCAAACCGTTCCTCGTGCTGGTCAACTCTGCGCAGCCGCAGAGCGAGAGTGCGCAGGCCCTCTGCCGGCAGCTGGAATCTGCCTCGGGCGCAGCCTGCATGGCTGTTGACTGTCTGACGATGGACGCCGCGCAGATCCTCGGCATTCTCTCCGGATTGCTCCAGGAATTCCCGCTGCGCGAGCTGCAATGCGATCTTCCCGGCTGGCTTCAGGCCCTGCCGGACGACCATTCGCTCAAAACCTCGCTCTATGCCGCGCTGCGCAGCTGCGCGCAGGAGATCGGACGGCTGCGCGAGGCCGAACCGGCGCTGCGGCAGCTGACTGCGCTGGACCAGGTATCGCAGGTTGAAATCAGCAGCGTCGACCCCGGAAACGGAACCGTCCGCTGCGAGCTGCGCTGCCCGGAGACGCTGTTCTTCTCCGTGCTCTCGGATCAAAGCGGGCTTCCGCTGGAAAACGACGCCGACCTGATGCAGACGCTGACCGGGCTGGCCGCCGCAAAGCGGGAATATGACACAGTCGCCGCAGCGCTGGCCCAGGCGCGGGCCACCGGATACGGCGTCGTCATGCCGCAGCCGGAGGAACTGCATCTGGAAAAGCCGGAAATTGTCCGCAAGAACGGCTCCTACGCCGTCCGCCTGCGGGCCAGCGCACCGTCTGTCCACCTGCTGCGGGCCGACGTGGAGACAGAGCTCAGCCCGATGGTCGGCGGCGAGCAGGAATCGGAGCAGCTCATCGCCTATCTGCTGTCCGAATACGAGGAGCACACGGAAAAGCTCTGGGAGAGCAATCTGTTCGGCAAATCGCTCTATGAGCTGGTCAGCGAAGGGCTGACCACGAAGCTCATGCGCATGCCGGACGACGTCCGTGCCAAATTGCAGCGCACACTCAGCCGCATGATCAATGAGAATACCGGCGGCATGATCTGCATTCTGCTGTAGGCCGCTGGGCGCATGTACCGTCGGCAGGTCCGCCCGGAGCGCACGCAAAAACCGCAGAGGCCCGCGGCCTCTGCGGTTTTTCACTTTTCACTCAGATCCGTTTCCACTTTGCGCCGCCGGGGACGTCGGTCACTTCGACGCCCGCGGCCTTCAGCGCGTCGCGGATGTGGTCGGCCTCGGCGAAGTTCTTCGCCTTTTTCGCCTCATAGCGTGCGCGGATCTGCGCCTCGATCTCGGCGTCGGACGTGCCGTCCTCGGCGATGATGGAATAGTCGCCGCCGGTGGCCTTGGCCGATGCCTGCTTTTTGCGCTCCTCGTTGGCCTTTTTCAGCAGGTCGAGGCTGAGCACCTGATCAAAGTCGCCCAGCAGATAGCGCTTTGTCGCGTCGTTCGTCTGATATTTCAGCACATCGTAGAGCGCCGTGATGGCGAGCGACGTATTCAGGTCGTTGCCGAGCGCTTTGTTGAACTTTTCACGCAGCGCGGCAACGGCGTTTTCGTCGATCGGCGCCTCCGCCGGGTCGAGCGCGGCGATCTTTGCGATCAGTTTTTTGAACGTACCGGCCGCATTGTCAAGGTTCTCCCACGTGAAGACGAGGCTCTTACGGTAATGGCTCTGGAGGCAGAAGAAGCGGTACGCCAGCGGGTCATAGCCCCTCTCCTCAAGCAGCGAAACGGTCAAAAACTCGCCCTTGGATTTGGACATTTTGCCGTGCGTGGTATTGAGGTGCGCCACGTGGCACCACTGCGGGCACCAGGGATGGCCGAGGTAGCTCTCGGACTGTGCGATCTCGTTCGTGTGGTGCGGGAAGGC
>DBLB01000186.1:4019-4443 GCA_002298695.1 Clostridiales bacterium UBA735
TCGATGTGCCAGCCCGGATAGCCGACGCCCCACGGAGAGTCCCACTTGAGGGCCTGATCCTCAAATTTGGACTTCGTGAACCAGAGGACAAAGTCGTTCTTATTGCGCTTGTTCGTGTCCTCCTCGACGCCCTCGCGGACGCCGACAGCAAGGTCTTCCTCGTTGTGGTCGTTGAAGACATAATAGCGGTCGAGCTTGCTGGTGTCAAAGTAGACGTTTCCGCCGGCGAGGTAGGCGTAGCCGGTATCGAGCAGCTTGGTGATGATCCTGATATAATCGTCGATCAGGCCGGTCGCGGGCTGGACGACGTCCGGCCGCTTGATATTCAGCTTAGCGCAGTCCGAGAAGAAAGCGTCCGTGTAGAACTTCGCGATCTCCATGACGGATTTGTGCTCGCGCTTCGCGCCCTTGAGCATCTTGTCCT
>DBLB01000170.1:0-1424 GCA_002298695.1 Clostridiales bacterium UBA735
TGCCGATGTGTTTTTCGGACATAGGCTATTCTCCTTTTTTAGATTTCTGCGCCGGCCACGATCTCGGTGATCTCCTGCGTGATCGCGCCCTGGCGGGCCCGGTTGTACTGGAGATTGAGCGTTTCGATGATCTCGTCGGCATTTTTGCTGGCTGCGTCCATCGCGGTGCGGCGCGCGGCCTGTTCGGAGGCCGTCGACTCGCACATGGCGCCGTAGAGTACGCCGCCGAGATATTCCGGAACGATGGCGTTGAACACCGTCTCACTGCCGCCCTCGTAGAGAATGTCGCAGTGGTGCGCGCTGTCCAGCTTCTGCGCCGACATTTTCAGCGGCAGCAGCGGCAGTGCCGCCGGCGTCTGGGCCAGCATGGAGGCGAAATTCGTGTACGCGAGGACGACGCTGCTGTAGGTGCCGGCCAGGAAGCCGTCGGCAAGCATGCGCGCGATGGTATAGCAGTCGCCGATGGAGACGGAGGACGCCTCACGGTAGTCCTCGGTCAGGATCGGGTTGCCGCGGCGGTGGAAAAACTCGACCGCCTTCTTTCCGATGGGCAGGACGGTGGCGTCCGGGCCCATCTGGGCATAGGCCATTTTGAGCACGTTGTTGTTGTAGCCGCCGGCGAGGCCGCGGTCGCCCGCGATGACGATATAGACGGGGCCGCCGCCGGATCTCTCCCGCAGATAGGGTGAATCGAAGGTGCGGCTGGAATCCGCGATCTCGTTCATCGCCTCATAGAGGGCTGTAAAATACGGGCGGCTGGCAACAGCCCTGGCCTGTGCGCTGCGGAGCTTGGAGGACGCGACCAGTTCCATGGCTTTCGTGATCTGCCTCGTGGAGGCCATGGATTTGATCCGGGTTTTGATCGCTTTTGTGGATACTCCGGCCATGTCTGCGCCTCCTTGTTACAGATTTCTCAGAAATTCCGCGACGCGCATTTCCATGGCGCCCTTGAGCGCGGCCTCGTCCTCGTCGCTCAGCTTGCCGGTGGTGCGGATATTTTCCAGGAGCTGCGCATAGTTGGCGTCCAGCCAGGGATAGAGCTCCTGCTCGAATTTGCGGATCTTTTCGACCGGCACGTCCTTGAGATAGCCGCCGATGACGGCATAGAGGATGGCGACCTGATGGGCCACGTCGACCGGGGAATTGCGGTCCTGCTTCAGGACCTCCACGATGCGCTCGCCCTGCGCCAGACGCTCCTGCGTGTCGCGGTCGAGGTCCGAGCCGAACTGCGCGAAGCTTTGCAGCTCGCGATACTGCGAATACAGAAGCTTCAGCCGGCCCGCGACCTTCTTCATCGCCTTGATCTGCGCGTCGCCGCCGACGCGGGACACGGAGATGCCGGGGTTGACGGCGGGCATGATGCCGGAATGGAACAGCTCCGTTTCGAGGAAGATCTGGCCGTCGGTGATGGAGATGATGTTGGT
>DBLB01000170.1:1447-1939 GCA_002298695.1 Clostridiales bacterium UBA735
CGTTCGTCGGGATGTAGGCGGATACGTCGCCGGCCTGCGTTTCGATGATGGGCAGCGCCGTGAGCGAACCGCCGCCGCATTCCGGACTCAGGCGCGCAGCGCGCTCGAGCAGACGGGAGTGCAGATAGAAGACGTCGCCGGGATACGCTTCGCGTCCGGGCGGTCTGCGGATCAAAAGCGACAGGGCGCGGTAGGCCGTGGCATGCTTGCTGAGGTCGTCGTAGATGACGAGCACGTCCTTGCCCTGGTGCATGAAATATTCGCCCATCGTGCAGCCGGAATACGGCGCGATGTATTGCAGCGGCGCAAGTTCGGACGCGGTGGCGGAGACGACGATGGTATAGTCCATCGCGCCGCCGGCTTCGAGCATGCCGACCAGCTGCGCGACCGTCGACCGGCGCTGGCCGATGGCAACGTAGATGCAGATGACGTCCTTGCCCTTCTGGTTGAGGATGGTATCGGTGGCGATGGCGGTCTTGCCGGTCTGGCGGT
>DBLB01000170.1:1961-5723 GCA_002298695.1 Clostridiales bacterium UBA735
GGCGGTCGCCGATGATCAGCTCGCGCTGGCCGCGGCCGATGGGGATCATCGAGTCGATGGCCTTGATGCCGGTCTGGAGCGGAACGCTGACGCTCTTGCGCTGCAGGATGCCGGGCGCGGGGGCTTCGATCGGGTCGAAGCGGACGGCGTCGATCGGGCCCTTGCCGTCGATCGGCTGGCCCAGCGCGTCGACGACGCGGCCGATGAGCGCCTCGCCGACCGGCACGGACACGACGCGGCCCGTGCGCTTGACGGTATCGCCCTCGCGGATGCCCTCTTCGGAGCCGAGCATGACGATGGAAACGGAGGTCTCCTCCAGATTCTGCGCCATGCCGTACACGCCGCCCGGGAATTCGAGCAGCTCGCCGGCCATACAGCCGTCGAGGCCCGCCGCGCGGGCGATGCCGTCGCCGATCAGGGTCACGGTTCCGGTTTCAGACTGGTTGATTTTGGTTTCGTAGTGCTTGATCTGAGAACGGATGATTCGGGAAATTTCTTCCGGTCTTAATTCCATAGCTTCACCAGCTTTCGGTTGAATTTACATGGTGGACGTCTGTAACAGACGCTGAATTTCGTCCAGATGACGCCGGACGGTGCCGTCGTACTGCACGCCCTGCATCGTCAGCTTCACGCCGCCGATGAGATCCGGGTCGGACGAGAAGGTCATCTCTACGCGCTTGCCAGTCTTGGCCTCGAGCTTCTGCCGGAGCTTTTCCTGAAGCTCCGGGCGCATCGGGACGGCAGACACGGCGCGGACGGCAAGAATGCCGTGATCATCGTTGTAGCGCGCATGGTACGCCGCCTCGCAGTCCGGCAGCTGAGAGACCGTGCCGTTGGCGCAGAGCAGCTTGACGAAGTTCAGCGTGTACGGATGCACCGTCTGCTTCCATGCCTCGTCCAGCAGCGCTTCGCGCTCGGCCTTCGGGACGGAGGGTTCGGTCAGAAGACGGCGGTATTCCGGCATCTCCCGGAACACGGCGGTGATCTGCCGCAGATCGGCCAGGATGCGGTCGGTCAGACCTTCCTCCTGCGCCAGATCGTAGAGCGCACCGCCGTAGGTGATGGATGTCTTGCTCATACTCAGTCACCCAGTTCGTCGATGAATTTTTCGATCAGGGCCTCGTGCTCCTGCTCGCCGATCTCCTTTTCCGCGACCTTCGAGGCGATCTCCACGGCCAGGCCGGAAATTTCGCCTTTCAGCTCGTCCATGGTCTTACGGCGCTCGAGCTCGATCTCGCGGCTGGCCTTCTCGCGCATGGCGTCGGCCTCGGCCTTTGCAGCGGAGACGATCTGGTCGCCTGTGAGCTTGGCGGAGGCGACGGCGCGGGAAGTGATGGCGTCGGCCTCGGCCGCGGCGGTGCGCAGGTGCGTCTCATAGCTCTCCTTGGCCGTTTCAGCGTCCTGCCTGGCCGCCTCGGCGTCGGAATAGAGCGTATCGACCTCCTGCTGACGCTGTTCAAAAATCTTTTTCACCGGCTGGAACAGGAACTTCTTGAACAGATAGATCTGAAGGAACAGGTTCAGGATCTGCGCAATCAGTGTCCAGCCATTAAAGTCTACCAGAGATTGATAGGACAACGCTGTCCACCCCTTTCTGAATTTTGATTACGCCGGGGTTTTACAGCATACCGAGGAACAGGTTGGGCGCCACAAAGATCAGCAGCAGGCCGGTGACGAAGCCGTAGATACCGGTCGTCTCGGCGCAGGCGATGCCGAGCAGCATGGTGCTGGTCAGTTCGCTCTTCATTTCGGGCTGGCGTGCGACGGCTTCGACGGTCTTGCCGGCGGTGTAGCCTTCGCCGATACCAGGGCCGATACCTGCGATCAGGGCGAGACCTGCGCCGATGGCGCAGCCCATCAGGACAATTGCTCTTTCTAACATGGTGTGATCCTCCTACATAATATTCAAAAGGTTTCATTTCACGCGGCTGCTGCCGCGGTGGTTATGGAGTGGGGCCGGCTTAATCTGTCGCCGTGGAGATGTACATCATCGTCAGCATGCAGAAGATGAACGCCTGCATGAAGCTGCCGAACCAGTCGAAATACAGCGAGATGACCGCCGGAACGCCGACCGTCAGGAACGGGATGGCGCCGAGCCAGTCGCCGATGATGCCGGGGATGATGCCGAACAGCGCCTGATTGGCCACAACGAGCGCCGCGTAGACCAGCGCGGTGATGACGGTGCCGGAGACGATGTTGCCGAAGTGACGGAACGCCATTGAGATCGGCGTGAATACCTCGCCGAGCACGTTGAACGGCGCCATGAGGAAAATGGGGTCGCAGAAGCCCTTGAGATAGCCGCCGAGACCGTTGGTCTTCAGCTTAAAGTAGGTCATGATGACGAACACGACCAGCGCCCAGGCCAGCGTCGTGGACACGTCCGCTGTCGGCGACCAGAGGCCGATCAGCGAGGAGAGGCTCGAAAAAACGGACAGCGCAAAAATCGCGGAGATAAACGGCGTCCACGACAGCCACGCCTCGCCCATGTTGCCGCGCACGAAATTCTCCGCCGTCCGGACGATGAACTCCGCCACGGCCTGCCGCTTCGAGATGTTTTTGACCTTCATCCCGTGCGTCAGCCAGATGCACAGCAGCGTCAGCACCAGCATCACGCCCCACGTGACCACGAGCGACGCGGTGATCTTGATGCCGCCGAGGACCGGGATCTCAAAATAAACTGGTGCGCCGTGGATGTCCACATTCATGCTTCATCACTCTCCTTCTCTGTTTGAACCCCCTGCGCAGAAGCCTGTTTGGGAGTGCTTTTTTCCGGTTTGTAAAGCCCCAGCGCGCGCATGGCATAGATGACAAGCTGCGGCAGGAACAGCGGAACGATGGCTGCAACGGAATGGAAGCAGGGCAGCAGCACGCCGAGCAGAATGCAGACGACGTAGAGCAGCATGCGGCCCGTGTAGGTGGCACGCATATATTTCTGCGCACCCTCGCCCAGCTCCATCGCCTTCTGGATGCTGAGACCCAGCAGGAAGAAGCATCCGACGGCAAAGACCGAGCCGAGCAGCGCGCCGAGCGGCACGGTATAGTCGAATTTTTTCAGCAGCGCAAAGACAATGCACATCACCGCGTCGCCGATCGCAACGCCGACTGCGATGTGCTTTGTCTCGGTGAGCACAGCCTTTTGAATTTTCATAACATACCCCCTCCGGGAGAACCTGAGGTGCAGCCTCAGATGTGGTCGTGATAATGGACAGTCGGTTCCCGGCGCGTCTTCGGGCCGGACTTGTTCATGCTGCGGATCGTGCTCCAGGCGCTCGACGCGGCGCAGAGCAGCCCGACAACGATCGCCGCGACCATGACCCAAGGCCCCCAGCCGTGCTTCACGACCAGCAGCCGCGCCAGCCAGACCAGCACGAGCGGCGGCGTAACGATGCAGAAGCCCAGCTGACCGACCAGCGCCAGCCCGCGCATGAACTTTTGTAACGAGTGCATCCGCACACCTCCCAGGCAGGATCCTGCGCGGCTTTTTGCAGTTTGCACAGGAATCCGGAGCTCCTCCGCCCAATTTCATGCTATTATAGCACATCGGCAGCGAAAAATGCAATTCGTTTTATTGTGCCCGGGAACTATTTATTGTGCTTCGGAATGATGCCGAAAACCAAATCTATCCGCAAAAAGTCCGATAATTCCGAAAATATCGGGAATATCCTGGAATATCTCTTGTGCTAAGTCCGAATAGTAAGATAAAATGGAAATAGGAGACTGTTTTCCGGAGAAAAAATTTTTATGTGCATATCGGCTTAACGC
>DBLB01000019.1:0-2761 GCA_002298695.1 Clostridiales bacterium UBA735
GGTCACGATGACCCGACGATGATCCGTATGCTCGAGGATCTGACCGGCGTCGACGCGCAGAAGATCCCGCTCGACGACAAGGACACGATGTCCATATTTATTTCGAGCAAGATCCTCGGCTTTGAGGACGACCCGATCCTCGGCCCGGTCGGCACGTGCGCGATCCCGGAATTCGGCACGAGCTTCACGCGCGGCATGCTCCTCGAGACGCAGCCGACGAAGTTCGATACGCTCATCCGCCTCTCCGGCTTCTCGCACGGCACGGACGTCTGGCTCGGCAACGCACGAGACCTCATCCTGTCCAAGACCGCCAGTGTCAACGACGCCATCGGCTGCCGCGACGACATCATGCTCTATCTCATCAAGTGCGGCATGCCGGAAAAGCGGTCGTTCAAGATCATGGAGGCCGTCCGAAAGGGCCGCGGTCTGCCGGACGGGGCTGAGGAGGAGATGAAGGCCGCCGGCGTGCCGGACTGGTACATCGGCAGCTGCAAGAAGATCAAATACCTCTTCCCCAAGGCACACGCGACGGCCTATGTCATGATGGCGTTCCGCATCGCGTGGTTCAAGGTGCACGAGCCGCTGGCCTTCTATGCCGCGTACTTCTACCGGCGCAGCCAGAAGGGCGGCTTCGACGCGGCGATGATGTGCCACGGCATGGACCTCGTCAAGCAGAAGATCCAGGAGATCAAGGCCGACGAGGATTCGAGCGCCAAGGACGAAGACCTCTTCACCACGCTCGAGGTCTGCTATGAATACTATCTGCGCGGCTTCGACTTTGCGCCGATCGACCTTTACAAGTCGCACGCGACGAAGTTCGTCATCGAGGACGGCAAGCTCCTGCCACCGTTCGTGGCCGTCTCCGGCCTCGGCGAGAGCGCCGCGTGGGACATCATGGACGGCCGCGAGGGCAAGACGTTCCTCTCCATCGAGGAATTCTCAATGGCCTGCCCGAAGGTCTCGAAGACGCACATCGAGGAGCTCAAAATCGCCGGCGCGTTCGGCGATCTCCCCGAAAACAATCAGATGACGCTCTTTTGAAAGCCCGGCGGTGTATCTGATACTGTTTTCTGATGAAGCTCTTTCATCAGGAAGGTTCCGTCTTTGGCGGAACCAATTGCGCGATTTTGAAAAAATCACGCAATCTCGTCTCATACGGATCTTCATATTAAAAACTTCTATTCCGTGAATGATAGTTTTTAAGGAACCTCTGATTCAATCGTCTGCGGCTGTGCACGGATCGTCTCTGCTCACGATTCAGGGTCGAGGATGTCGGCCTGGTTTTTCACAAAAAAGGACCGAGGCCGGCTACCGGGATAGCGTGGCAATTTTGCTATTTTGCGGGGCGGTTTTGCAGCTTGGCATCTCTGGGCAGGCCCTGCGCGATGGCGGGGAAGAAGTTTTCCGTGTCGGCGGTGCGCTGGATGTTATAGGTGCCGTATTGGTTGACCAGGTCGAAGCAGTCCTCCGGCTGGCCGGGGAAGGCATGTGTCATCGGCGTGGGATCGTAGAAAAAGCCGGCTTTGTCCGGAGACGGCACGGAAGGGAATCGCGATTTGTCTGACATTTGAAATCACCTCAGACGTATTATGCGCAAAAATGCGCCAGATCATTTTGATCTGGCGCATTTTTTTGATCAATATTATTTCACACATTTTTGACAGGGTGTTAAGCCGCGGCCCATGGCGTCGGCGAGGGTGGTCTCGGTATAGGTGCCGCCGTTGCAGTGGCCGTCGAAGTGGTAGCGTTTTCCGGTCGGCGTGACGTAGATGTGCGCGCCGTTGAGCTGGTTGGCGACGGCGGCGGTCTGCGTGGCTCCGTCCCAACTGACGGTGCAGCCAAGGGCCTCGGAGATGAAGCGGGCGGGGACCATCATGCGGTTCTGGAGGATCTGGGCCGGGACGTCGAGCGTGTGTGTCTCGCCGTCGACGAGGGCGGTCTTCGCACCGACCTGGATGGAGACGGTATGCTCGCCCAGCGTGCCGGTGGCGGTGCGTGTGTCGCCGTCCCAGCCTACCTCCGCGCCGAGCGCTTCGAAGATGGCGCGCATGGGAACCATCGTGCGGCCATCCACGATCGCGGGCGGGACATCGGTCTGGATGAGATCGGTGTCGACATAGAGGCTGACGGCCCCAACAGAGACCGTGAGCGCAAAGAGCAGAAGAAGCAGGAGCGCGAGCAGTCGTTTCATAATGGACTCCTTTCAAGGCAAAGGTTTGAAGGAAAAATCGCCCCGATACCGCGGGGTATCGGGGCGATGGCGCGATGGATTATTTGTCGTACAGGTCGATGAGCTTGAGCAGGTGCTCGTAGCGCTCCTTGGCGTTCTCCTCGTTCTTGGCGAACAGGACGGTGGCGCGCTCCGGGAACTCGCGGGTCAGACGGCTGTAACGGGCCTCGTTCATCAGGAACTCCTGATAGCCGCCGGCCGGGGCCTTGGAGTCGAGCGTGAACTTCTTCTCGGCGGCCGGGTTGAAGCGGAACATGTTCCAGTAACCGCAGTCGACAGCCTTCTTCATTTCCTTCTGGCAGTTGGCCATGCCGCCCTTGATGGAGTGCATCTCGCAGGGTGCGTAGCCGATGATCAGGGACGGGCCGTGATAGGCTTCCGCTTCCTGAATGGCCTTCAGGGTCTGCGCGGCGTTGGCGCCCATGGCGACCTGGGCCACATAGACATAACCGTAGGACATGGCGATCTCCGCCAGGGACTTCGACTTGGTCTCCTTACCGGCAGCCGCAAACTGTGCGACCTGGCCGATGT
>DBLB01000019.1:2912-3657 GCA_002298695.1 Clostridiales bacterium UBA735
AGATCCAGACGGACTTCTTGGACAGGTAGGACTTCTTCGCGAGGATCTCAGCGCCCAGCTTGCAGGCGTCGCAGTCGCAGTACTTCTCGCCCTTGGCCTTCAGCTCGGCAGCATGCGCGGCGAACTGCGGATTCTCGGCCAGCTCGTCCACGGTGCAGACGTTCTCTTCAAGGGCCGCGACATAGGCCTTGGTGGCCTCAGCGTTGGCGTCGAGATCGTTGACGGTGTCGAGGTATTTCTGCGCGGCGGCCTTGAGGTCGGCGTTTGCCCATTCGACGGCGAGGAGGGCGTGGGTCTTCTCGATCAGGCTGTCACGGATGGCTTTCTGACCGAGGTAGATGCCGTAGCCATGCTCCGCGTTGTCCTCGAACAGGGAGTTGCACCATGCCGGGCCGCGGCCTTCTGCATTTGTGCAGTAGGGAGAGGTAGCGGCCGGGCCGCCCCAGATGGACGAGCAGCCGGTGGCGTTGGAGATATACATCCTGTCGCCGAAGAGCTGGGTGACGAGGCGGGCGTAGCTCGTCTCGGCGCAGCCTGCGCAGGAGCCGGAGAACTCAAGCAGCGGCTTGCGGAACTGGCTGCCCTTGACGTCCGGAGTCTGAAGCTCCTTCTTCTCGGAGACCTTCTCAACGCAGTAGTTGAACACGTCCTGCTGATCGAGCTGCGTTTCCTGCGGGACCATCTTGAGGGCCTGCACCTTTTCGGGGCAAGCGCCGACGCAGACGCCGCAGCCCATGCAGTCGAG
>DBLB01000054.1:0-2074 GCA_002298695.1 Clostridiales bacterium UBA735
CCTTGGCGCAGGAGACGAGGTGCAGCACCGCGTCGTATCCGGCCAGCACCTCCGCCTCGGTCTTGCCGAAGCTCTCCAGCACGGTGCGGAACTCTTCGTCCGTGACATATGCCTTGTCGTCAAGCACCGCGCGGTCGTAGAGGATGAGTACGTTGTCCTCCGGTACCATGGCTGCGGCCTTGAGCGCCAGCTGCTCCTTATGCAGCTGGTCTGCAATTACAAAATACTGAAATTCCAGCATCGTCACGCAGCCGCCGAACGGGCGGATGCCGAAGCCGGACATGAGCTCTGTGGCCGTTTCGGGAATGGTGATGACCCGCCAGCCGTCGTCCTGCTTGAACTCCTTGAGAATGCGGCTGGTGAGGGTCGTCTTGCCGGCGGCCGGGCCGCCGGTCAGCACAATGCGGGTGATGCGTTTTGCCAATGGGATCGCCCCTTACTTCAAAGTACTTCCAGTTTAACAGATGGACTGCGGAATTGCAAGCGTCTTTGCCTCTCAGGCCCAACGGATGGCCTCAGGCCCAGCGGCCGAGCAGGACGCGCAGCACGCCGTAGCCGTGCGACAGGCCGTCGAAAATACGCCGGTTTCCGTCCACGGCACGCTCGCCGATGTCGATGACTGCGGTATGCACCTCCATCCGCTCGCCCCACGCGCGGAGTCCTCCGCCGGCCCGGCCGAGTCGGCTGCCCGTCCGCTTTGCCCGGAGAAAGATCGCATCGAGGTAGGCGTGGATCAGGATCTCCGTCGCCATCGAGCGCTCCGTGATCTCCATCGGCCGGCCCAGCAGCGCCTCATAGCGCGCCAGAATGTGCCGCGCCAGCGCCCGCGAGCCGCTGCCGCGCTGCGCCAGAAAGTCCATGAGCGCATGGTCGGTGTTGATGCGGATGACCTGCGGCTCATAGCTGACGGTCACGCCCTCAAAAATCGTCTCTTTCTGCATTTTATGCGCCTTCCTTCAGGCGGAACGTCATGCGCACCGGGTTGTGGTCGGAATAGGCGAAGCCGAGGTCGACGACCGCGCTGTCCGCGACCTCGACGTTCGGCGAGACAAGGAAGCCGTCCACCGTCAGGCGCAGCTGCTGTTCGGTATACGGCCCGTCCGCATTGCGGCAGGAGGCCACCGGGTCCTCCGGGTCGACCGGCGCGATGAGCTGCATGTCTGTGGCGGCAATGAGGTCGGTGCGGATGGGCTGCGCCCAGGTATAGTTGCCGGTATCGACGCCGAAATACTGCGTGCTGCCGCCGGGGAGCAGGTCCTTGTTGAAGTCGCCGCCGCCCACGACATAGTTGCCCGCCTCGTATTCCGCCTGCATGTCCGCCAGGAGCAGCTCGAGCTGCTCGTCGGCGATCGTCCCGTCCGAGGAATAGGCCGAGAGGTGCAGGTCGTAGAGCACCAGCTCCCGCCCGTTTTCCACCGGTACACGGGCGACGCTGTAGCAGCGGTCGAGATCGAGCAGCTTGGTGAAGCCGGTCTCCACCGGGAGGCTGCGGCGGACGGCGGACGTCACGTGCAGGCCCGCCATGGTCAGCAGGCAGGAGCGGCTCGCGCCGTGCGGCTGCGTGAGCGGATAGAGCAGGAACGGCGAATCATAGTTCACCGCATAGAATTTACAGTAGCCCGGGTCTGCGCCCATATAGAGGAAGCCCCGCTCGTCGGTATGGTAGGTCCGCGTCGAATCAAAATCGACTTCCTGGAAAAAATAAAGGTCGGCGTTCTCGCGGAGCAGGACATTGGTGATCGAGGCAAGGTTGAGCGTCAGCCGCTCCTTGCTCCACGCCCAGGACTGTGTGCCGCCGTCCATGAAGAAGCCGTAATCGTCTTCATAGGCCCCAAAGCCGATGTTCCACGTCAGCACGCTGTACGCCTGACCGGTCTGTGCGATGGGCTGCGGCTCCTGCTCATAGACGTCGAGCACCTGGTTGTCCGGGATGCGGTGATAATCGATGAAGACATAGGCCACATAGCCGCCCACGAGCACCAGCAGCGCGAGCAGCACGCAGAGCGTAATTTTCCAGCCCTTTTTCATGCGTGAAATCCCCCTCTTTTCTTTGGCAACACCGCACAATTGCGTC
>DBLB01000054.1:2195-14133 GCA_002298695.1 Clostridiales bacterium UBA735
GCCGAATCTGCTTGCCGAATTGCGCGGTGATGCCCTTTTGTTTTTATCATACCCGATTCAAAGCGGAATTGCAATCCGGCAAAAAACATGGTATGCTGTTGGCCGGAGGGATCTTATGACAAGGTATCAGGTATTTTTGATCGTTGTATTTCTGTTTTTCTTCGGTTCCTGCGCCGGCTGGGTGCTGGAGCTCTTCTTCCGTCGGTTTTTCTCCGGCGCGAACCCGGAGCGCAAATGGCTGAATCCCGGCTTCCTGTTCGGCCCGTGTGTGCCGCTCTACGGCTTCGGCACGGTGGTGCTGTTCATCCTCAGCGAGTTTGAGAGCCAGATCTTCGGCCGCTTCGGCGGCAGCTGGTGGTACTATCTTGTGATGTTCTGCGGCATGGCCCTCGCGATGACGGCGCTGGAATACATCGCGGGCCTCACGAGCCTCAAGGTCATGCACCTGCGGCTCTGGGACTACACGAATTGCTGGGGCAACATCCAGGGCCTGATCTGCCCGCTGTTCACGTTCTTCTGGGGCGTGCTCGCCGCGCTCTATTATTTCCTGCTCTATCCGCAGCTGCGGAAGCTCGTGGTCTGGTTCGTGGCGCACCCGCTGTTTTCGTTCATCGTGGGCGTCTGCTTCGGCATTTTCCTGATCGACTTTGCCGTCTCGCTCCACCTCGGCACGGCGCTGCGCAAGCGCGCCGTGGAGTTCGACAAGAGCGTCGAGTCCATCGACCTGCAGGCCATCCAGCGCCGGCTGCAAAAGCGCGGCGGCTTCTTCCGCTTTACCTCCATCAAGCCGCTCACCGAGCGCATCGACGCATTTGACGAATTCCTGCACCGCAAGCCCGGCAAACAGGCCGGCGCTGCAAAATAAACAGAAAAGAGGAACGAATCCGATGAAAAAGCTGCTTGCTCTCGTCCTTGCCATGACGCTGCTGCTCGGCTGCGCCGTCACGGCCCAGGCCGCAAACGCCCGCGCTTCCGAGGCTGCTGCGGTGCTCTATGACCTCGGCCTGTTTCAGGGCACGGGCACAAATGCCGACGGTTCGCCCGATTTCAGTCTCGACCGCGCGGCGAAGCGTGCCGAGGGCGTGACGCTCCTTGTCCGTCTGCTCGGCATCGACGAGGAGACGCTGAAAAACGCATCCGACACGCCGTTCACCGACGTACCGGGCTGGGCGAAGCCATACGTCAACTTCGCCTACGAAAACGACCTGACCAGGGGCGTCAGCGCCGACAAGCTCGGCGCGAACGACGCCGTCACCGCCGCGCAGTATCTCACATTTGTCCTCCGCGCGATGGGCTATACCTCCGGCGAGGACTTCGACTGGAGCGCCGCCTGGGCCTTGACCGACCGTCTCGGCATCACGCACGGCGAATACAACGCGAAGACGAACAAGGCTTTCCGGCGCGGCGACGCGGCGCTCGTCTCGGCCTGCGCGCTGAAGGCCGCGTGCAAAAACGGAAAGACGCTCTATGAAAACATCTTCGGCAAGCGGCTGCCGAATGAGCTGCGCGCGCAGCTCTCCGCCCTTGCGGGCGAGACGGCCCGCCGCGACATCTCCAAGGCCGCGGACGGCTATGCCTCCTACCTCGATGAACTGGATCTGCCGGATCTTCTCGGCCAGCCGCAGTATTCGCAGAAGCAGATCCGCGCGATGCAGGACTATACACTCGACCAGCTCAAGGACGCGATCTGCACCGTCCCTGACATGATCCAGTATCTTGTCGAGACGAATTACGGCGAAAACCCCGTCTGGGAAAACGACATCCACTTCAGCGACGGCAGCTATACGTGGGCCATCAACAAATCCGCTGCCGGGGCGCTGGCCTCCGACTGCCCGAGCTGCGGCGCGGTCTCGAATCTGACGCGCTATATCCTCGAAGGAGACTATGACGACAGCGGATACATCCTCTGGGGCACGTATGACAAGGACAAAATTGAGACAAACGGCGGCCATGTCATCAACTTCTATCAAGTCGGCAAGCAGTATGTGACGTTCGACTATACGAGTGTCAGCGGCGGCAGCTTCCGCCCGAACGACACGAACTGCTGGGTCGTCGGCAGCACGAAGGCCATCGCCGAGCAGGCCCGCAAGCAGGAGACCGACACCTATACCATCCACACCGTCGTCCTTGACCGCGGCGCGTACCGGATGCAGCTCCCGCTCGGCTGGCGGAACAAAAAGACAGACAAGAGCTGCTATTTCACCGCTGGGAGCTATCGCTACGACGCGGAGCTGCTCTATCAGGACGCCGACTGGCAGCAGTCCTGCCCAAGCTTTGAATATCATCCGTTCTTCGACGATACCGTCTCCATGGACGAGAGCCGTTATCCCGACTGGGCCTTCGACGGCACGACCGATGAATACAGCATGCCGTCCGATGTTGCGGGACTCTGCATCTACTATCGCGGCTTCACCATTGAGCCGGGCTATCGCTTCGGCCCGATCGAAGAAGGGCAGACCATTCAGGTCTATCTGGGCGGCGTCCGCCAGACGAGCTTCACGCTGCAGAACAGCAGCCCCGCCGCCTGCCGCCTGACGGTGCAGGCCGACGGCACCATCGTCTGCGGCCGCGCCAGCGCCGATACGACCATCTATATCCGCTGCGGCACGTCCGAGGGGCGCTATGTCCTCGGCGGGCCTTGATGATCACTGCCTTCTAAAAATAAAAATAAGAATTATTTTTATTTTATACTGGACAAATTCGCCATCGTGTGCTATATTGATAAAAAAATACTGAAACAAATTTCAGGAGGACTGCTCGATGTACTGTGTGAAAAAAATGACCGAGGATCTTTACTGGGTCGGCGGCAACGACCGGCGGCTGGCGCTGTTTGAAAACGTCTACCCCATCCCGCGCGGTGTGAGCTACAATGCCTACGTCGTTCTCGACGAGAAGACTGTCCTGCTCGACACGGTCGACCATTCCGTCTCGCCCATCTTCTTTGAAAATCTGGCGCATGTGCTCAGCGGCCGCAAGCTGGACTACCTCATCGTCAACCACATGGAGCCGGATCACGCCGCCACGATCGAAGAGGTCGTCCTGCGTTATCCGGAGGTCACGCTCGTCTGCAACAAGAAGACCGTGCAGATGATGAAGAACTTCTTCTCCTTTGACGTCGACAGCCGTGTCCACCTCGTCGCTGAGATGGATACGCTCTGTACCGGCAAGCACACGTTCACCTTTGTCATGGCCCCGATGGTTCACTGGCCAGAGGTCATGGTGACTTATGATGCGACCACGAAGACGCTTTTCGCCGCCGATGCCTTCGGCACGTTCGGCGCACTGGGCGGAAATCTCTACGCCGACGAGGTCAATTTCCAGACCGAGTGGCTGGACGATGCGCGGCGCTACTATACCAACATCGTCGGCAAATACGGCACGCAGGTCCAGGCGCTGCTGAAAAAGGCCGCGACGATCGAGATCGAAATGATCTGCCCGCTGCACGGCCCGGTCTGGCGCAGGGACATCGGCTGGTTCCTTGACAAATATGTCCACTGGGCGACCTATACGCCCGAGGAGGACGCCGTCGTCATCGCCTACGCCTCCGTCTACGGCAACACCGAGACCGCCGCGAACATCCTGGCCGGGAAGCTGGCCGACCTCGGCGTCCGCAACGTCAAGGTCTACGACGTCTCCGCCACGCACGCGAGCGAGATCGTCTCCGAGTGCTTCCGCGCGAGCCACCTTGTCTTCCTCTCCACGACGTACAACGCGGGCATGTTCGTAAACATGGAAAATCTCGTCCACGACATCGTCAACCACAACCTGCAGAACCGCACCATCGCCCTCGTCGAAAACGGCTCCTGGGCGCCGACGGCAGGCGGACTGATGCGCGCGGAGTTCTCCAAGCTCAAGAACTGCACCATCCTTGACGAGACCGTCACGATCAAATCCAGCCTCAAGGAAGCCCAGCTCGAGTCGATGGATGCGCTGGCCGAGGCCATCATGGCCTCCATGCCGAAGCACGAGGCCCCCGTGCATACGCCGGACGCCCCGGTCGAGCAGAACGCGATGTTCTCCCTGTCCTACGGTCTGTTCGTCCTGACGGCCCGCGACGGCGCGAAGGACAACGGCTGCATCATCAATACCGTCACACAGCTGACCGACTCGCCCAGGCGCATCTCCATCGCCGTCAACAAGGCAAATTATACGCACGACATGATCCAAAAGACCGGCGTGTTCAACGTCTCTGTCCTCTCGACCGACGCGCCGTTCGCGATGTTCCAGCATTACGGCTTCCAGTCCGGCCGCGACGTCGACAAGTTCGCCGATGTGCAGGGCATGGCCCGCGCGACGAACGGCGTCTACTATCTGCCGTACTGCACGAATGCTTTCATCTCGGCCAGGGTCACGCAGACCATCGAGTTTGAGACGCACACGCTCTTCATCGCCGACGTCACCGAGGCGCGGCAGCTCTCCGATGTGCCGTCCATGACCTACGCCTACTATTTCGCCAATGTCAAGCCGAAGCCCTCGAAGCTCGAGGAAAAGCACGGCTGGGTCTGCAAGATCTGCGGTTACGTCTACGAGGGCGAGGAGCTCCCCGCGGACTTCATCTGCCCGATCTGCAAGCACGGCGCGGAGGATTTTGAGCGGCTCTGAGATCTCAGAATTCTGACGCGCTCCTGACCCGGTTTTCTCTTTCCGAGAAGTGTTCTGTGCCTCCATTCTTTTCTTTCACGTGTCGAAACGGCGCAGTCCCAGCCCCATTCTTTTCTTTCTCTATTCGGAGAAAGAAAAGAACCGCGCTGGAGCGTGAAGAAAAGAAAGAGACGACCAGAGAACCTTTCGAATGCTTCTCTGGTCTCTCCATCGACCAGGGCCTTGCTCCGGGCGGGCGGCGTATGGAATGTCGGGGAATCTACGATAGGACTTTGTAGGGGAAAATTTAGGATTGTGCGGGAGGGCCGATGTGGCATCGGCCGGGTACCCGTAAGATGGCAGCGCAGGAAAAATCTCATATCTTCCTGATTTTTGAATGAAAGGAACTGTTATCATGCGTATTTTAGGCGATCTGGAACCGCATTCCGTCTTTACGTACTTTGAAGACCTCTGCGCCATCCCGCACGGGTCCGGCAACACGAAGGCCATCTCTGACTACTGCGTCCGCTACGCCGAGGCCCACGGCTTCGAGGTGCATCAGGACGCGCTGAACAACATCATCATGATCTGCCCGGCCACGCCCGGCTGCGAGGACGCCGAACCGGTTATCTTACAGGGCCATCTCGACATGGTCGCCGAAAAAACAGTCGACTGCCCGCTCGACATGGCCAAAGACGGGCTGGCGCTCGCCGTTGACGGCGATCACGTCTGTGCGAAGGGCACGACGCTCGGCGGCGACGACGGCATTGCCGTCGCCATGGCGTTGGCCGCGATGGACGACAAAACGCTCCGCCACCCCCGCATCGAGGCCATTTTCACAGTCGACGAGGAGGTCGGCATGGAGGGCGCCGCCGGACTGGACGTCTCCCCGATCACGGCGCGCCGCATGATCAACATC
The DNA here is from genome assembly GCA_002298695.1 of Clostridiales bacterium UBA735. Lineage (GTDB taxonomy): Bacteria > Bacillota > Clostridia > Oscillospirales > Oscillospiraceae > CAG-170. The sequence goes on from DBLB01000054.1 coordinate 7,696, forward strand.
GACTCCGAGGACGAGGGCATTTTCACGGTCAGCTGCGCCGGCGGCGCGCGGGCAAACCTCCGCCTCCCGCTGGAGACGGCCCCCTGCTCCCTGCCCACACTGGTGCTGGAGCTCACGGGACTGACCGGCGGCCACTCCGGCACAGAGATCGACAAGGGCCGCGCCAACGCCGCCATCCTGCTGGGGCGCGTGCTGGATGCGCTCTCGGAAGCAGCCCCGCTCCGCATCGTCTCGGCGGAGAGCGGTCTGAAGGACAACGCCATTCCGGCCGCAGCCCGGGCCGTGTTCGCATTTGAGGGCGATGCAGATGCTGCGCAGCAGACCGTCTCTGACATGCAGGCGGCATTCCGCGCCGAGCACGCCGGCTCCGACCCGGCCCTCGCGCTCGCCGTCCGTCCCGGCAATCCAGCGCCCGAGGCGCTGACGGAAGCGGCCACGCAAAAGGTCATCCGGTTTTTGCAGCTCGTCCCGAACGGCATCGCCGCTATGAGCGCGGACATTCCGGGCCTCGTGCAGACATCCTGCAACCTCGGTGTTTTCCAGGTGTCCGGCGGCCTGCTGACCGCCAGCTCCGCCGTCCGCAGCTCCGTTGCCTCCCAGAAGACAATGCTCCTGCGGCGCTTTGCGGCGCTCGCCGCCCTGCTCGGCGCACAGATGCACATCACCGGCGACTATCCGGCCTGGGAGTATAAGCGGGATTCCGTTCTGCGCGACGTCATGATGCGCGTCTTTACCGCGCAGTACGGCCATGCGCCGAAGATCGAGGCCATCCATGCGGGCCTTGAGTGCGGTTTGTTTGCCGGCAAGCTGCCGGGCCTCGACTGCGTCTCGCTCGGCCCGGATCTGCTGGAGATCCACACGCCGCGCGAGCGGATGTCCGTCAGCTCCGTGCAGCGCACCTGGCAGCTGCTGCGCGCCGTGCTGTCTGCGCTCTGCGGCTGACCCGCCTGTCAGAATGTATGAACCCGGTTCCTTTTCTGAAAGAAAGGGGCCGGGTTCGTGCGTGCAGGGGCGGAGCGTGCGGAAGATTGCAATCCGGTCAGTCCAGGCAGACGACAGGCTTGATGAGATCGGCGGGCTTGTCGCGCATGAGCAGCAGCGCCTGCTCGATCTGCTCCATGCCATGGAAGCGATGCGTCAGCATGAGACCTGGGTCGATGCGGCCGGCCGTGATCATGGCGGCGAGGCGCTCGGCGCGCAGCCGGCCGCCAGGCATCAGGCCGCCGCGGATCTGCTTGTGTGCCATGCCGCAGCCCCACTCTGCGCGCGGCAGCTTCACAAAATCGCCCTCGCCGAGGTAGTTGACCGAGGCCACGATGCCGCCGGGCTTGACCATGCGGACAGCCTCGGCGAACGTGTCTACGCCGCCGCCCGCAATGCAGACCTTGTCCACACCGCGGCCGTTTGTCATAGACAGGATCTGGTCGGCGAGACTGCCGTCGCGGTAGCTCAGAAAGTGATTTGCGCCGTAGGCGCGCGCAGCATCCCGGCAGATCTGCCGCGTGCCGACGGCGTAGATGTTCGCCGCGCCGCGCAGGCGGCAGCCTGCGACGGCCATCAGGCCGACCGGGCCGATGCCGATGACGGCGACATCCTCGCCGAACTGCACCTCGGCCAGCTCCGCGGCGTGCAGCCCCGTTGGCATCATGTCGCAGAGCATCGCGGCGATGCAGGGATCCATGCCCTCCGGCAGGCGGGCCAGATTGGCGTCGGCCTCGTTGACGTGAAAAAACTCGGCAAAGACGCCGTCTTTGATGTTGGAAAACTTCCAGCCGGCCAGCATCCCGCCGCTGTGCATGGCGTAGCCGCGCTGGGCCTCCAGAGAACCCCAGTCCGGCGTGATGGCGGTGACGATGACGCGGTCGCCGGGACGGAAATCGCGCACGAGCGAGCCGGTTTCCACCACCTCGCCGACGGCCTCGTGGCCGAGGACCATGTCGTGCCGGTCGCCGAGCGCGCCCTCCCAGACGGTGTGGACGTCGCTCGTACAGGGCGAGACGGCGATCGGGCGCACAATGGCGTCCAGCGGGCCGCAGGCAGGGCGCGGCTTTTCGATCCAGCCGACCTGCCCGAGGCGCAGCATTGCAAATGCTTTCATATGCAGACCTCCTGAAAAAACATGGAATTCGTATAAGACTGTCGAAAAACTATGAAGCGCAGGTTTGAGACAGCGCAAGGGGCGGAAAGACTTTTTCGACACGCTGTAGTATCACAAAAATACAGGCGGTTTATTCCGGACGCAGCGGACTGGAATTGCAGCAGGCTGCTTCTTTCGGGCGTGAAATTTTTTGCAATACGATGTGCTTTTGTCTGGGATTCCAGCTTTTCTCCCAACGCCCATGGTAATTTCGTCAAAAGTTCTAACGCAAACTTTGGAAACCTTAACAAATTTAGCACAATCAACAAAAACTTCTTTACAGTTTATTCACAATCTGCTATAATCAGGATTGTCAGGAGAACAGGGAACTCCCGGCGAATCTTTTTGATGAGAAGGAGCATGTTATGAAAGAAAAGAAGAAGATGAGTCTTGGCGTCAGGATTCTGCTTGGCATGGTGCTCGGCATTGTTGTCGGCGCGATCATGTGGGCGGCGATGGGCGTCGAGCGGGCAAATGAATTTGCCACGGCCTACATCAAACCGTTCGGCGACATTTTCGTCAACCTGCTGAAGTACATCGTTGTGCCTCTGGTCCTGCTCTCCATTATGGACGGCGTTATCTCCATGGGCGACATCGGCAAGGTCGGCAAGATCGGCTGGAAGACTGTCGTCTACTTCCTGGCCACCACGGCCATCGCCTGCATCATCGGCCTCGTTGTGGCGAACCTCTTCAAGGGTTCGTTCCGTGTGCTGGAGATGGCAGAAGATGCAGCCTATGAAGCCAAGTCGTCCAACATCATGGAGACGATCAAGGGCATTTTCCCGTCGAACTTCATTGATCCGCTGCTCAGCTCTTCGATGCTCCAGATCATTGTGATCTCGCTGTTCTTCGGCTGCGGCATTCTGGTCGCGGGCGAAAAGGGCAAGCTGGCCGCCAATGTTGTCACATCCTTCAACGAAGTCACGCAGAAGGTCATGAGCTTCATTCTCGCCGTTTCCCCGATCGGCGTGTTCTGCCTGATGACCTGGGTCGTCGCCAACCAGGGTCCGAAGATCCTCGGCGATCTCGGCCTTGTCCTCCTCGCGGCCTATATCGGCTACATCCTCCACGTGGTGCTGGTCTACAGCCTGTCTGTCAAGATCTTCGCAAAGATGAGTCCGATCAAGTTCTTCAAGGGCATCCTGCCCGCCGCCATCTTCGCCTTCACGTCCACGTCCTCCGTGGCCTCCCTGCCGGTCTCGAAGGAATGCTGCGATGAGATGGGCATCGAGAACGACATCTCTTCCTTCGTCCTGCCGCTCGGCGCGACGATCAACATGGACGGCACCGCCATCTATCAGTGCGTGGCAGCCATCTTCCTCGCCAAGTGCATCGGCGTTGACCTGACCATGGGCCAGATGGTGACCATTGTCATCACTGCGACGCTCGCCTCCATCGGCACTGCCGGCACCTCCGGCGCAGGCATGATCATGCTGGCGATGGTGCTCGATGCCGTCGGTATCGACCCGACCTACATCGGCCTCATCTACGGCGTCGACCGCCTGTTCGACATGGGCCGTACCAGCCTGAACGTCATCGGCGACGCATCCTGCGCGATCTGCGTCAACTACTGGGAAGGCAACGCCAAGAAGGCTGCCGCCGAAAAGGCGTAAATTCCGTGTTTTTCCGAAAATCCCGCCTTTCGGCGGGATTTTCTGTCCGTATCGGGCGAAGCGCAAATTTTTTCTGTACTTGCCTTTACGGGGCAAATACAGTATACTGGAATAAGAGGCGGCCGGGAGGCCGATTATGAAAAAGAGAGGTATGGAGCATGAGTGTTGCTTATAAGGATCTCAGCGCGGAAGAACTGCAGAAAGAATTTTGCACGGTCAAGGCGCAGTATGACGCGCTCAAGGCCCGGAATCTGATGCTGAACATGTCCCGCGGCAAGCCCAGCCGCGCCCAGCTGGATATGGTCAGCGACATGATGAACGTTTTCCATTCCCCCGAGGATTTCATTTCAGACGGCATTGACGTCCGCAATTACGGCGAGCTCTCCGGGCTTCCGGCGGCCAAGCGGCTGTTCGCGGAAATTCTGGGCTGTCGCCCCGAGGAATGCTTCATCGGCGGCAACGCGTCGCTGACGCTGATGTATGATACCATTTCCAAGGCGTTTACCCATGGTCTGCTGCACTCCGGTACCCCCTGGGCGCGGCTGGACACGGTCAAGTGGCTCTGCCCGGCGCCCGGCTATGACCGCCATTTCAAGATCACCCAGTCGTTCGGCTGCGAGATGATCACCGTTCCCATGACGCCGACCGGCCCGGATATGGATCTGGTCGAGGAGCTTGTGAAGGACCCGGCAGTCAAGGGGATCTGGTGCGTACCGAAATACTCCAACCCCGACGGCATCGTCTATTCGGACGAGACGATCCGACGCTTTGCCCATCTGAAGCCTGCTGCGCCGGATTTCACGATCATGTGGGACAACGCCTACTGCATTCACGAATTTGAGGGCGAATACCGCGAATTCCCGGACATCATCGGCCTGTGCCGTGAGGCCGGACATCCTGACATGGTCTTTGAATTTGCCTCCACGTCGAAGGTGACGTTCCCCGGCGCGGGCATCTCCGTTATGGCTGCGAGCGAGGCCAACCAGAAGTACATGCAGAAGCTGCTCAGCATTCAGACGATCTCCTACGACAAGGTCAACCAGCAGCGGCACGTCCTCTATCTCAAGGACAAGGCCCACACGCTGGAGCTCATGAAAAAACATGCGGCCCACATGGCCCCGAAGTTCCGGTGCGTGCTGCGCCATCTGGACGGCATTGCCGATCTCGGCATCGCCAGCTGGGAGCGGCCGAAGGGCGGCTACTTTGTCTCGTGCAATACGGTACCGGGCCTTGCGAAGCGGACGCTGGCGCTCTGCGGCGAGGCGGGCGTGACGATGACCGGCGCGGGTGCGACGTTCCCCTACGGGATCGATCCGCAGGATTCCAATATCCGCATTGCGCCGTCGCTTCCGCCTGTGGAGGAGCTGGAGCAGGCGATGGAGGTCTTTACGGCCAGCCTGCGCCTGGCGGCGCTGGAGCAGCGGATGGCCTCGGAATAAAAAACTGTCAGGAGGGTGCAAAAAAAAGTTACACCCCCTTGCAAAATGCGAAGCGTTGTGCTATGATAAGGTCACAACGAAATACATGGATGATTCGTGCGGTTCGTCCGCAGGCGGAATGGGGTGAGAGGCCCCGCGAGTCGGTCACTGTGATGCCGCGCCTTCGGGCGGCGGATAAGTCAGATACGCTTGGGAATGTCTTTAGGCTCCTGCCTGTACCGGGAAGCTATGAAGCGAAACGATCGCGTCCACATGTGCGTGGACTGCGTCCCCGGCCTTGCGGCAGGAGCACGGAAATGTGCTTTTTGCCGTAAGGCTTTACTTTTACCGGAAAAGCAAAAAAAGAAAAAGGAGATGCAGAACAGAGAAATGAACATCAAGAAACGTATTGTCTCCGCGCTGATGGCGCTGGTGATGACGCTGTCCCTTGTGAACAGCGCCGTGATCACCGCCTTCGCGGAGGGGACACAGACTACGGTTCCCTCTACCGGGGAGACGCAGACTGGAAACTATGAACTGCGGGTGCTGACATTTGAGGATGCCGACTACAAGGGCGGCGCCAATTTTGCCGGCAAGAGCGACTGGTCGAGCCTGATCGACGACCCGCAGTATGGCGGCAGCATGCTGTACCCCGACGGCAGCGGCACCACGGACGAGAGCAAGGCGTACACCTGGTACGACGCCGGGAACACCGAGCTGAAGCATACGCTGCCCAAGAGCAGGGACAACTACTGCTATTGGGGCGGCGGACACGCAGTGTCCAATTACGCCTCTGGCGAGTACACCGAGTACGGCGGCTATACCAGCCAGCTGACCGTTTACAAGAAGGATGCCACCGGTCTGGTGCGGACGGGCGGCGGACACAACGGCTCCAACAACTTTGCCGTTCACTTCGGCTATAAGGACGATTCCGGCTATACTGACAGCCAGATCCTGCCGTCCTTCTCCTTCGGCGATGGCGTGGCGCGTGTAATCGACCACATGTACGTCAACAACATCTGCTACGCGCTGAACTGCTATCTCTACGGCAACGGCCAGACCGCCAAGATCGATGACACCGATTGGGTCAAGCTGACGGCTATCGGCTATAACGGCGAGACAAAGACCGGCGAGACCTCCATTTATCTGTGCAACGGCCCGAAGAACATCATCATGGACTGGACGAAGTTCGACCTGTCCAGTCTGGATGCCGTTACCAAGGTGGAGTTCAACATCACCGGCTCCAGCGACAACGGCTACGGCTTCTCCC
>DBLB01000134.1:0-2327 GCA_002298695.1 Clostridiales bacterium UBA735
CGAAGCGCGGCTTCAACAACATTTTCGCAAAGCCCCTGACCGCCATTAATGTCGCCAGCCTCAACCGCTTTGAGGACGGCGCTGTGGTCGACGCAGCGGCGCTGATCGAAAAAGGCATCCTGCATGATTGCGCGTATGGTCTGAAGGTTCTTGGCAACGGCAACGTTACCAAGAAAGTTACCGTGAAGGCAGCTGCTTTCTCGGAGTCTGCCAAGGAAAAAATTGAAAAGGCAGGCGGAAAGGCCGAGGTGGTGTAAGTGTTTACTACACTGCGTAACGCTTGGAAAATTCCTGAACTGCGCAAGAAGATCCTTTTCACGCTCGTTGTCCTGCTGATCTACCGGCTCGGCGCCTGCGTTCCCGTCCCGTACGTGAACGTCGACGCTCTGACGACCTACTTCAGCACGCAGCTGTCCAACACGGTCCTCGGTCTTTACAATGCGATGTCCGGCTCGGCGTTCTCGCAGGCGACGGTGTTTGCCCTTGGTATCCAGCCGTATATCAACGCGTCCATTATCATCGAGCTGCTCTGCATCGCCATCCCCGCCCTTGAGCGGCTGGCGAAGGACGGCGGCGAAGAGGGTAAGAAAAAGATCCAGAAGATCACCCGCTATACCACCATCGGCCTCGGGCTGCTCATGGGCTTTGCGTACTATGTGATGCTCAAGAACTACAGCCTCCTGGCCCAGACAGGTTTCATCTATGGCCTCGTCATCGTCCTGAGCTTCACCGCCGGCGCGTCCTTCCTGATGTGGATGGGCGAGCAGATCGATGAGTTCGGCATCGGCAACGGTATCTCGATGATCCTCTTCGCCGGTATCATCTCCCGCATCCCGACCCTCATCAGCAACATGGTCACGTCTCTCTCGGCCGGTACACTGAAGTGGTGGGCTGCGATCCTGCTGGTCATCGGCGCCCTGGCCATCATGGTCTTTATCGTGTTCATCACGAACTCCGAGCGCCGCATCCCCGTGCAGTACGCCAAGCGCGTTGTCGGCCGCAAGATGTACGGTGGTCAGTCGACCAACCTGCCCATCAAGGTCAACATGTCCGGCGTCCTGCCCATCATCTTCGCCCAGTCCATCGCCTCCCTGCCTGCCACGATCGTGGCCTTCACCGGCACGAGCGGTTCGTTCTGGACATGGATGAACAAGTATGTTTTCGACACGAAGAGCGCCGTGTATATCGTTTGCTATTTCCTGCTCATCATCGCGTTCAGCTACTTCTACGCGACTGTGCAGTTCAACCCGATCGAAATTGCAAACAACCTGAAGAAGAACGGCGGCTTTATCCCCGGCTTCCGCCCGGGTAAGCCGACCTCCGATTTCATTCTGAAGGTCATCAACAAGATCACGCTCTTTGGCGCCTTGTATCTGGCAATCATTGCGATCCTGCCGATCCTCGTCGGCATCATCATTGGCAACAGCTCGCTGGCCATCGGCGGTACGTCCGTCATCATCGTGGTCGGTGTTGCGCTCGACACTGTGAAGGCGCTCGAGGCGCAGATGCTGATGCGGCACTACAAAGGTTTCCTGGAGTAATTAGGAGGATACGCTATGAAGCTGATTCTTTTAGGTGCTCCTGGCGCCGGCAAGGGAACGCAGGCCGAGATCATCAGCAAAAAGCTGAACATCCCGACCATTTCCACCGGCAACATGCTTCGTGAAGCGATCAAAAACGGCACGGAAACCGGCCTCAAGGCCAAGAGTTTCATGGACGCCGGCAAGCTGGTTCCGGACGATGTCATCATCGGCATCGTCTCGGACCGGGTCGCACAGCCTGACTGCGCCAACGGTTTTATCCTGGACGGCGTGCCCCGCACGATCCCCCAGGCTGAGGCACTGGAGGCTGCCGGTATCCATTTTGACCGCGTCATTTCGATCGAGATCGAAGATTCTGTGATCGAGGCCCGTATGACCGGGCGCCGCGTCTGCGGCAGCTGCGGTGCGAGCTATCATCTCACAGCCAACCCGCCCAAGCAGGCAGGCGTCTGCGACCTGTGCGGCAAGGAACTCGTCCTGCGCAAGGACGATGCGCCAGAGACTGTCCAGAACAGACTCCGCGTGTTCCATGCCGAGACGGAGCCGCTCAAGAGCTTCTATGAGAAGCTCGGCGTACTCAAGCTGGTCGAAGGCAATCAGCCCATCGAGAATGCCACGCGTGACATTCTGGCGGCGTTGGAGATGTAACACATGATTCCAGTTAAAAATGAGCACGAACTGGAGGTTATGCGCAAGGCCTGTAGAATTACCGCGGCAGCGCGTGCTTTGGCAGGCGAAATGGTAAGGCCGGGCGTCACGACCAGACAGATCGACAAGGCGGTACAC
>DBLB01000134.1:2443-3218 GCA_002298695.1 Clostridiales bacterium UBA735
CCGTCAACGAAGTGGTCATCCACGGTATCCCGGGCAGCCGGGTGCTGAAGGAAGGCGACATCGTGTCGGTGGATGTCGGCGCGGAATGGGGCGGCTTTACTGGTGACTGCGCCGCGACCTTCGCCTGTGGGAAAATCTCGCCCACAGCGCAGAAGCTCATTACGGTAACAGAACAGAGTTTCTACGAGGGCATCAAATTTGCACGTCAGGGCTGCCGGATCTCCGACATCGGCCACGCGGTGCAGACGTATGTCGAGCGCAACGGATTTGGCGTTGTGCGCGCGTTCGTCGGACATGGCGTCGGCGAGGTGCTGCATGAAGAACCGTCCATCCCGAATTTTGGCGCCCCCGGACGCGGCCCGCGCATGGTCAAAGGCATGACCCTGGCGATCGAACCCATGGTCACGGAGGGCACGTATGATGTACGGATCCTCAAGGACAAATGGACGACCGTAACTGCCGACGGCAAGCTCGCGGCCCATTACGAAAACACCATTCTGATTACCGACGGCGAGCCGGAAATTCTCACCGTCACATAAGGAGCAGCAGCTATGGATGTTGCACGATCTGATATCGTCCGCTCCTGCGCCGGCCGGGACAGAGGACAGCTGTTCTTCGTCGTTGAACTCGACGAGACATATGTCTACCTGGCCGACGGCAAGGGCCGGCGGTTGGAGACTCCGAAACGCAAAAAACGCAAGCATATCGAACTGCTGCCCCGGCGTGATTCCCGCGTCGCTGAGAAAATTCGCAGCGGCGACAAGGTACTCAACAG
>DBLB01000002.1:0-1029 GCA_002298695.1 Clostridiales bacterium UBA735
GGATCTTGAGCATGTTCGGGATTGCCAGTACGTCCTCATGCTTGGCAAAGCTCTTTCGCAGCGTCTTGCCGAGCATCACGTCCTTGGTCACTGCCATAAAGATTCATCACAGCCTTTCTTCGTCAGTTCCATGTAAATGTGATACGCCAGGTTGCGTTGTTGAAATGTTCATATTTCCGCTTGCTTTCCGTCAGCGCCGGTGCTATACTGACTTCAGAAACGGTGAAGATCGCGATTGACCTTCTATGCGCATTATGGACTATCATTATACCAGTCCTTGTTGCATTTGTCAATTCGGTCTCTCTTTTTTTGTATAAAAACTCCAACAAAAAACCGATGGTACAAGCCATCGGTTTTGTTTTATATGCTGTTTTCAGCTTTTCCTGCTCAGGGCAGCATCAGCGCCAGCTCGATCTCGTCCTCGTCCGCGTTTCCGGTCTCGCAGAAGCCGAGCCCGCGGTACAGGTTCATCGCCGGAACGTTCTCCGGTGCGCAGGTCATCACGACCTTCCGCGAATTGCCGAACGGCTTCCCCGCGATGTACTCCAGACAGCGCCGCATGGCCTCCTTCGCATAGCCGCGGCCCTGATGGTCCTTGTCGATCATCAGGTGCCAGATGTCGTACTCCTCCAGATCGTAGTCGTAGATGACCATCACATATCCGACCATTGTATCGCCGCAAAAAATGCCGAACGGCGTACACTGGTCACGGTACACGTAGGCCTGCGCGAGGCTGCGGATCGGGTGCGAAACGAATCTGTCCTGCCCCTGCCCGAGCTTCAGGCCGAATGCCTGCAAAAAGTTGTTTTCGTCGATTTTTTCCAAATGGATGCTGTTCATATCGTTCCTCCTGTTTCTGCGGAGGATCACCGGGTCTGGGTATCCTCCTGTTCCGTTGTGTTTCTTACTGCGTACATGTTGTTTTTCCGCATCATGAACATCCCCTTTCCGGTCGATATGCAGTTACTATAACACGCCAGCTTCAAAATGTAAAGATAAACCAAGCGTCAAAGGCTCCCTTGTGTAAAG
>DBLB01000002.1:1073-1490 GCA_002298695.1 Clostridiales bacterium UBA735
GCTGACTGAGGGATTGTCACCCCCGCGCATCGGAACACAGTTCTATTCCTTTTTATCTTCGATCGCATGAAGAATAAAACACCCCATTGTTGCGATCGCGCAAACCGCTCCCGCATCCGACCAGTGCAGCAACGCTCCCAAAAATGTCGATCCCAAAACCCCAACCACCAACGTCGTGATCACAGCAGCCGCCTTTTTATCCATTTCATTTTCCTCCTGCTTTTTCTTTTTATTATAGCAAAATCACAAGTGGGACGCCAGAGGCAACGCGCCTCTGGCGTAAATTTTATGCCGCGTCCAGCATATTCCCGATCAAAATTCCATATCCCTGCTCCGGATGATTGACCAGCACATGCGTCACCGCGCCGATGAGCTTCCCGTTCTGCAAGATCGGACTGCCGCTCATCCCCTGCACGA
>DBLB01000002.1:1512-2618 GCA_002298695.1 Clostridiales bacterium UBA735
GCAGCTCCGGGTCCGTCACGGTCAGAAGCAGATTTCGCCCGTTCTCTGCATCCACCGCCACACGGTCGATGCGGATGGCGTATTCGCGAACCTCCGTTCCCGATACATTGGAGAGGATGCTTGCTGCCCCCTCTTTGACCTGCTCCGCACCGCCGACCGGCAGCGCAGGCGTCCGCGGGACTTCCGTCATCGTTCCAAAAATCCCACGCTCCGTATTGGTCTCGACCGTTCCGATGCAGCGGTCGGCCTCAAAGCGCCCACGCAGTTCGCCCGGCGTACCACGGACGCCTTTCCGGACGTCGCAGACACTTGACGGCACCAGCATCCCGCCCTCAACTGCCAGCAGCCGCGCCGCACCGATGTCATTCACGCCGTGCCCCAGCGCACCGTAGCCGCCCGTCGCCGGGTCGATGTAAGTCACCGTCCCGATCCCGGCTACACGGTCGCGGATCAGCAGTCCCAGCCGCCACCCATCCGCACATTTCTGCGGCGTCACGAGATACTCTGCCTCTTTTCCGTCCCGCAGGACTGTCAGCAGAACAGGCTGCTCATTTTCCGCTGCCTCCCGCAGCGCTTCCACGCTCTGCGCCGCCGCGCCGTTGACCTTCAGAATGGTATCGCCTTTTTTCAGCCCGGCCTCCGCTGCACCCGTCTCCGCCTCGACATCCACCACGAGCACGCCCTGCGTCTCCAGCTCGATCCCAACGGTAAAGCCGCCCGGGATCAGGTATTCCGCCGTTGCCGCCGCGCCGCCGCAGCACAGCGCCAGCACCAGCAGCGCCGCCAGCAGCCGCACGGCAATTATTTTCTGTTTCCCCATCACGCGCATCTCCGCCTCCTTCGCACAAGGCTAATATGGCCGCATTCGCCGCACCTCACTCCGCAGACGGATTAGTAAAAAACAGTGCTTTTCCCTTTCCAGCTCCATCCACTGCCGCTGCCGCCATCTCAGACACACCGCGCCGCCCGGCGCGTTCCAGCAGTGTCATTTGATTCCATTTTATTTTTTCCGCATTTTCAAAATTAACACTTGACATTTTCCGCTTCGTCTGTATAATAATACTTGCGTTTCGGCGCGAGGCTTTTTAGGGGATTTGTGTAACGGT
>DBLB01000152.1 GCA_002298695.1 Clostridiales bacterium UBA735
AGCTGCACGCGCCGTCGCCGATCATGACCGCAAGGCCCAGCGCCAGCACCGTCAGCGGGAAGACGACGCTCGTCGCGCCGTTGCCGAGATAGCCCACGCCCCAACCGATAAAGATCTGGTCGACAATATTATACAGCGCCCCGACCAGCAGCGAAATGGTGCAGGGCACCGCAAACTTCAGCATCAGCCGCCCAAGCGGCGCCGTCCCGAGAAAATCCTGTTTTTCTTCCATAATATCCTCCTGAAACACAAAAAAGGAATGCGTAAGTCCGTTTGGACTTACGCATTCCTGCTACGCAACGGCCCTATTCTAGCAGCTTTTCCCGTAAAATGCAAGCGATTTTTTGCCCCGCCCCTTGCTTCCGGCCGCTCCGTCTGATACGATAAAGCAAACACCGCGCCGCACGGGCCGCCGGACGCCGGCGCAGCCGTGCGGCGCCGGCAGAGAAAATCCGGGAGATTTTGGGGATATGAAACGTTTTTTCTGTGCGCTTCTGCTTGCCGCCGCCCTGCCGCTGGCCGGGTGCAGTCCGATCCCGGCGGGGCCGGACCCGTCTGTTCCGGCGGCCATGCCGGTGCAGGCCGCCAGTGTGGAGGCGGAACCGCAGCCTGAACCGGAACCTGAACCGCAGCCTGAACCGTTGGAATCCGGCGGAGACGTGCTTCTGTTCGGACAGCGCACCGCGGCGCTCCGGCAGACGGACGGCACGCTGCTCATTCCGGCAGCGGCGTTTGCTGAGCGCGGCGGGCTGAGCTACGGCGAGACGGACAGCTGGGCGGAGCTGCGCCATCTGGGCGACCGGATCCGCTTTCCGCTCTGCGGCCCGTTCACGACGGCCGTCCGGCAGGACGGCACAGTCTGGATCCCGTTCGAGCGCGCCGCCGCGCACTTCGGCTTCGTCTCCGGCACAGCGTCAGACGGCACGCCCTACTGCGCGCGTGAGGTCTCCCTCTCCGCGCCCGCCGCGGACGTCAATGTGCCCGTGCTGATGTACCACGCCGTGGGCGACGAAACGTGGGGGTATTCCGACCTGTTTGTCCGCCCGCAGGATCTGGACGCGCAGCTGCAATATCTGGCCGACAACGGCTACGAAACGATCTGGTTTGAAGACCTTTCCCATCTGGAGGACTATGAAAAGCCGGTCATCCTGACCTTTGACGACGGCTACGACGACAACTATACCGAGCTCTACCCGCTCCTGCAAAAATATCAGGCGAAGGCGACCATTTTCGTCATCCCGCGCGACCTCGGCAAGGCGCACAAGATGACGGCAGAGCAGATTCAGGAGCTTGCGGACAGCGGCCTCGTCTCCATCCAGAGTCACACCTGGTCCCACGGCAACCTCAGCCAGATGGACGAGGCGACGCTGATCTTCGAAATGGAGGAAAGCCGGAACGCCATTGCCGCACTGACCGGTCAGGTACCCTATGTCGTCTGCTATCCCGAGGGCACGAAAAGCGACCTCTCCATTGCAGTGGCGCGGCGCTATTACGCCTACGGTCTGCTGATGAACGGCTATGTCTACAACACGTCGGACGACCCGTTCTACGTCCAGCGGATGTTCATCCCCCGCGGCCAGATCAGCATCGAATGGAACGTCCGCGACGCCGGCACGCACCGCGGCTGGTAGCCGGGAACTTTTCCCCCGCCGCATCGTCCAATCCGGTAAAGCTCCGCAATCAAACATACGGAAACGTAAAATACGCTGCCGCCATTGTCACGACCTGCTAAGGAAGGAGAACTCTATGTCAAAGCAACGGAAACCATCTGCTGCCGTTTGTCTGCTGGCAATTCTTTCGGTTTTTCTTTATATGCTGACGGCGTGCAGTGCAGAAGAACGGGCTCCGGATAAACGCGAGGCAAGTTCTGAATCCCGGACGGAAGCTGCCGCCGCCTCTGAGGCGCAGTCTGCCGCGCAGGAAGAGGCAGAGGAAGCGTCGGGCCTTGCGCAGGCTGATGCAGAATATGACAATGTAAAGACCTGGAGCTGGGCGCCGTATGAAACACTCTATCGGACGGATGGCACCCGCATGGGACTGGTGCAGGAGGCCGACGGCACGCGGCACATCGGAGAAGTCCCTGACACAAAGGTCTGGATCCGGCTGAAGGACGGCACGCTTCTTTCCGATGACCCGTTTGACGCCTGCATTGACTATATGGGCACGCCGGAGGGCGAGGTCTACTGCATCCGGAACGGTACCGGCTACCGCTATACCGTCAGCGCCGGGGACGGAAGCTTCCGGCTAAGCGAGGTGGATGAGCCGGAGATCCTGGAGGAAGACCATTTCGGCTATCGCCTGCGTGTTACCCGCTGGGACAGCCGCGAGGCGTGCTACGGCATTGTGACCGCAGACGGAACCGAGGTGATCGCGCCGGTCTATGAGCGCGTGGAGATCCCCTTCGCGGATCGCTTCCTGCTCTATGAAGGCGGCGCGTCGCAGGGGCCGGTCATGGGCCGGTGCAGGCTGACGGACGAGGCCGGAAATACGCTTTGTGCGTGCTTCCACTGGATCGACTACAGCGTATTTGACGATGGATACCTCGGGATCGCGGTATGCTACGGCGAACGTGCGGCGTTTCCGTGCTATGACGAGGATGGCCAGGTAATGCCGGAGGGCTATTGGCTCGTGGACCGGGACGGAAATCTTTGCAGCGAGCGTTTCGCAAAGCTTTCCTTCGGCGACGGCGAGGAAACGCACGCAGCGTCGGAAGACGATGTCCTGCGTGCCCTGCGCGAGGACGGAACGGAAGAGCTGCTGCCGGTTACGGAGCTGCTGCTCCCGTAGTTTACGATATCAAGAGAAAAGGAGTATGTTGCAATGATGGGATTTGGATTTGGCGGCTTCGACCTGTTTTCCACGCTGTTCCCGATTTTCTTCATCATCGTCTTCGTCTTTGTAATCGGCACGATGATCGCCATGCTTGTGCGCGGCGCGAAGGAAAAGCGAAAAAACGATGCCTCACCGCGCCTCGATGTACCGGCGACAGTCGTGACCAAGCGCACCGACGTCAGCCACCGGCACCGCCGCGGCGCAAACGACATGGACTACTGCACCACGGACACGACTTATTATGTGACCTTCCAGGTGGCAAGCGGCGACCGGATGGAGCTGCGCATGAGCGGCCGCGACTATGGCATGCTCTTCGAGGGCGACCGCGGCACGCTGCATTTTCAGGGCACGCGCTATCTCGGCTTTGACCGCGCATGATCGATTTTCTCACGGTTTTCCGGAAATAATCCGGAAAGCCTTCGCAAAACAGCCTGCCCGGCATGCAAAAAGCTCCCCTAGGGGAGCTTTTTTGTGTATTCGGGTCAGCCGGCGGCGGATTCGCGGCGGGTCTCAGTCGTCTCAACGCGGCGGATCGCCGCGCCGAGTGCGGAGAATTTGCCGATGATGTCCTCATAGCCGCGCTCGATGTAGTGTGCATCCTCAATCGTGGTCGTACCGTCGGCACAGAGCGCCGCGATGACCATGGCCGCGCCCGCGCGCAGATCGCACGCGCGTACCTCGCAGCCGTGCAGTCTGGCCACACCGTCGATCACCGCCGTCTTGCTCTCGACCTGAATGGCCGCGCCCATGCGGTTGAGCTCGCCGGTGTAGCGGAAGCGGTTGTCATAGATTCCCTCGGTGACAAGACTCGTCCCCTCGGCCAGCGCCATGCAGACCGCGATCTGCGGCTGCATATCGGTCGGGAAGCCGGGATAGGGCAGCGTCTTGACGTTGGCGCGGCGGAGCCGTTTCGTGGCCTCCACGCGGATGGAATCGTCATATTCCGTAACGCGTGCGCCCATTTCGCGCAGCTTTGCGGTAATACAATCCAGATGCTTGGGAATGATATTCTCAATGAGAACGTTTCCACCCACAGCCGCTGCTGCGGCCATGTAGGTGCCGGCCTCGATCTGGTCGGGAATGATGGTATACGTGCCGCCGCCGAGGCGCTTCACGCCGCGTACCTTGATGACGTCGGTGCCCGCGCCGGAAACCTTCGCGCCCATCGCGTTCAGGAAGTTCGCAAGGTCGACGATGTGCGGCTCTTTCGCGCAGTTTTCAATGACAGTCATCCCGCCGCAGAGCACCGCGGCCAGCAGAATGTTCATCGTCGCGCCGACGGAGACGATGTCGAGATAGACGTGCCCGCCGCCGAGGCCGGTTTCCGGCGCGTCGGCACAGACATATCCGCCCTCCTGCTCCACCGTCGCACCCATGGCTTCAAAGCCCTTGATGTGCTGGTCGATCGGGCGGACGCCGAAGTTGCATCCGCCGGGCATTGCGACCCGCGCGTGGCCGAAGCGGCCAAGCTCCGCACCGATCAGGTAATAGGATGCGCGGATGCGGCGCACGAGCTCGATCGGGGCTGTTGCATTGCGGACGTGCGAGCAGTCGATCTCCAGCGTATTGCGGCTGAGACGGCGGATCTGCGCGCCCATGTTATTGAGAATTTCAAGGAGCAAACGGACGTCGGAGATGTCCGGAACATTCTCGATCCGGCACACGCCGTCCACAAGCAGCGTAGCCGGGAGAATGGCCACGGCGGCGTTCTTCGCGCCCGAGATCGTGACCGTGCCGTTCAGCCGCTGCCCGCCCTGTACAATATATTTTACCAAATCAAAAGCCCTCTTTGGTTTGTTCTTTATTTGAAGTATCTGCGCTTTTCCGTACCGCAACCGTGCCAATCCGCACCATTGCGCCCAGTTCCAGCCGTCAACCCTTACAGCATACCACAAGCCGCCGGCAAAGTAAAGGAAAAATGACAATTCAGCAACAAATTTCTAAAGTTTTTCTTCATATTTTCCCGGAGGCGAATTTTGTCGGGAAATGGCGGACAATACTTGCCAGAAACGGCCCGCCGGGGTAGAATGGAGACAGCAGGCAGGACGGCCCGGGCCGTTCCTGCAAAAAACGGAGGTTTGGACGGGCATGGAGCAAGCACTGTATCAGAACTATCTGGAGATCCTGAAAAGCGAGCTGATCCCTGCGCTGGGCTGTACGGAACCGATCGCGATCGCCTACGCGGCCGCCGTGGCGCGGCGGGCGCTGGGGCAGGAGCCGGAGCGCATCGAGGTCGCATGCAGCGGCAACATCATCAAAAACGTCCGGGCGGTGATCGTACCGAACTCCGGCGGCCGCCGCGGCGTGGAGGTCGCGGCCATTCTGGGCGCGCTGGTGGGCGACCCGTCGCGGGAGCTTGCGGTGCTCGAGGGCGTGGACGACGCGATGCGCACAAGAGCGGCGCAGCTGCTGGCCGAGCAAAGCTGCTCCGTTTCCCTGCTGGAGAGCGGCGAAAATCTGCACATCCTCGTCACGCTGCACGCCGGCGGCCATACGGCCGCGGCGGAGACAAAGGGGACCCACCTGCACATCGTGCGGGTATCCCGCGACGGGCAGGAGCAGTTTTCCGGCAGGGAGCTGGCGAAGCAGAGCGTGGACAAGTCCCGGCTGAACCTGCGCGACATTCTGGAATTTGCCGGAACCGTCCGGATGGAGGACGTTTCGAAGACGATCGGGCGGCAGGTGCGGCTGAATTCCGCGATCTCAGCGGAGGGACTGAAGCATCCCTACGGCGCGCAGGTCGGGCGCATTCTGATGCAGACCGGCGGCGCGGACGACATCCGGGTGCGGGTAAAGGCCGCCGCGGCGGCGGGCTCGGACGCGCGGATGAGCGGCTGCACCATGCCGGTGGTCATCAACTCCGGCAGCGGAAATCAGGGCATCACGGTCTGCATGCCGGTGGTGGAGCGGGCGCGGCAGACCGGCGCGGACGAGGAGCGGCTTTTCCGTGCGCTCGTCGCGGCGAATCTGACGGCGCTGCTGCAAAAGCGCTGCATCGGCAGCCTCTCGGCCTTCTGCGGCGCGGTCTGCGCGGCGGCTGGCGCAGGATGCGGCATGGCGTATCTCGACGGATACGGCTATGACGTGATCTCCATGACGGTCTCCAACACGCTGGCGACTGTGGGCGGCATCGTCTGCGACGGCGCAAAGGCATCCTGCGCGGCGAAGATCGCCGCAGCGGTGGACGCGGCGCTGCTCTCCTACGAGATGGCGAAGCAGGGCGTCTGCTTCCAGCCCGGCGAGGGTCTCGTCGGGGAGAATGTCGAGCAGACGATCGAGAGCGTGGGCCGGGTCGGCCGCGTCGGCATGGCGCCGACCGATCAGGAGATCCTGCACATCATGCTGGAGCAGCCGGGCTGCTGAGTTCCGCGGAGGCCGCGCCGCCGGAGCGCGGAATATGCCTGTACTAAGGGCCGCTTTCCCCTCATATAGTGTTCCAAACGAACAAAACGAGGTGGAAACATGGACTATACAGGCAATCATATCACCCTTTGCGGCACACTCTGTGCGCTGCCGGAATACTCGCACAGCAACCACGAACGGCGCTTTTTCCGCTTTTCGCTCGAGGTGGAGCGCCTGTCCGGCACGACGGATATTCTGCCCGTCGTGGCGGCGGAGGACGTGCTGACGGCGGCAGATCTGTTTGCGGGCGGGCGCTTCCTCGTCACGGGGCAGGTGCGCTCGTTCAATTCCCGCGCCGAGACCGGGCGGCGGCTCATCATCTCCGTCTACGCCGAAACCGTCACGACCACGGAGCAGCCGCCGGAAAACGACGTCACGCTCACCGGCTCGATCTGCAAGCCGACAGTCCTGCGGCGGACGCCGCTCGGGCGCGAGATCTGCGACGTGATGCTCGCCGTGCCGCGCATGTATCGCCGGACGGACTATCTGCCCTGCATTCTCTGGGGCCGCACGGCGCAGAGCGCCGCGCCGCTGCCCGTCGGGACACGCATCTCCATCGCCGGGCGGCTGCAGAGCCGCGCCTACATCAAGCTCCTGCCGGAGGGCGCGGAGGAGCGGACAGCCTACGAAATTTCCGCCATGCGGATGAAAATCCCGGAAGAAATTTCATAATCCCTGCAACGTGCAGTTTCCGAATTCGTCTATACAGATGAGCACACAAAAGAAAGGGGAACCCCAATATGAAATTGCAGCGCATTCTTGCCATCCTCCTGAGCATTCTGCTGCTTGCGGCCATTGTGACCGGCTGCGCCGCGAGCACGCAAAACATGTCCGCCGACACGGCCTCCAGCGAGACCGCGCCGTCTGCGGCGCAGAACTGGAAAACGGAGAGCGCCGTTGTGGCGGAAGCGTGGGACTACGACAGCGCCGCTCCGGAATCGCCGGCAGAGTCCGAGACGGCCCTGGATGACACGGCGGACACGAGCTTTACGACCAGCGCCGCGGGGAACGCGGAGCCGGACAGTGGCGATAACCAGTCGCTCTCGGACTACGCGGCGAAGATCATCTACTCGGCGAACATCTCGGCGGAGACGACGAAATTTGACGAGGCCGTGGCGCGCATCGAGGCGATGGTCGCGAGCTATCAGGGCTTCGTGGAAAGCTCGAGCGTCTACGGCAATACGCGCTACAACGACGACGGAACGACCACCGTGGTCGACCGGCACGCGAGCTATGTGCTGCGCATCCCGGCGGACAAATTTGAGCAGTTCATGTCCGAGACCTCGTCCATCGGCAACGTTCTGTCCTCGAACCGCTACGCCGAGAACGTGACCTCGACGTACACGGACTATGAGGCGCGGCTTTCTTCGTTGCGGACGCAGGAGGAGCGGCTGCTGGCCATGCTGGAGAAGACCGAGGATGTGGAAAGCCTTGTCGCGCTCGAGGAGCGGCTGGCCGACGTCCGCTATGAGACAGAATCCATCGAGCGGAATCTGCGGAACATGGACATGCAGATCCGGTATTCGACCGTTTCCATTGATTTGGACGAGGTCGAGATCTACACGCCGACCGTGACCGTGCAGCGGACGTTCGGCGAGAAGTTCGCGGATGCGTTCTCCGACGGCTGGCACAGCTTCGGACGCGGGGTCCAGCGGTTCGTCCTCCGTCTGACGGAGGCGCTTCCCTCGCTGCTGCTCCTGGCCGTGATCGCAGTGGTGATCGTCCTGATCGTCCGGCGCAGCGTCCGGAAATACCGCGCCCGGCGGAGCGCGAAGCAGGCCGAAGAAAACGACCATCCGGCAACATAAAATCTGCCTGATTGAACGCAAGGGGGCTTTTACCCCCCTTCTCCATTCTCACAAAACTGCATTTCACCGTTTTGACAGTCTTTGCCCCCGATGCCTTTTGCATCGGGGGCAATTTTTATCCGTTTCTGCGCGCTGCACGCTTTGACACGGAGCGCTTTGCCGGGGCAGGTCTGCCGGAGACGGAGGGCTTCTGCGGTTTTGCGGACGGCTTTCCGCCGTGCGGCGGGCGGATGAGGCAGGCCGGGCCGGTCCCGATGAGATCGGTGCGGTCTGCCAGCGTCAGCGCCTCGAGGACGAGCCTGTAATTTTTCGGGTCTTTGTACTGCATGAGCGCGCGCTGCATGGCCTTTTCGTGCGGATTGCGCGGCACGTAGACCGGCTGCATCGTGCGCGGGTCGAGACCGGTATAGTACATGACGGTCGAGAGCGTGGAGGGCGTGGGATAGAAATCCTGCACCTGCTCCGGCTGATGGTTGATGTCGCGGAGGTATTCCGCCAGCTTCACGGCCTCGGCCATCGTACAGCCGGGGTGCGACGACATGAGATAGGGCACGACATACTGGTTCATGTGTGCCTGCTGATTGAGGGTCTGATACTTCCGCACAAACTGCTCATAGACCGCGTGGCGCGGCTTGCCCATGTATCTCAGCACCTCGTCCGAAACATGCTCCGGTGCGACCTTGAGCTGGCCGGAGATGTGATAGCGCACCAGCTCCTTGAAAAACACGTCCGACGGGTCGGCCAGCAGATAGTCAAAGCGGATGCCGCTGCGGATGAAGACCTTCTTCACGCCCGGCACCTTGCGCAGCTTCCGCAGCAGCGTCAGATAGTCCGTGTGGTCGGCGATGAGATTTTTGCAGGGGGATGGGAAGAGGCACTGCCGGTTCGGACACGCGCCGCGTGTCAGCTGCTTTTTACACGCCGGCTGGCGGAAATCCGCCGTCGGGCCGCCCACATCGTGGATGTAGCCCTTGAAATCCTTCTCGTGCGTGAGGTTCTCCGCCTCGCGGAGGATGGATTCGTGCGAGCGGGACTGGATGATGCGCCCCTGATGGAACGTCAGCGCGCAGAAATTGCATGCGCCGAAGCAGCCGCGGCAGGAGGTCAGACTGAATTTGATCTCCGAGATCGCGGGCACGCCGCCGGCCTTTTCGTAGCTCGGGTGATACGTCCGCGCATAGGGCAGATCGTAGATGCGGTCCATCTCGGCCTGCGAAAGCGGCTTCTGCGGCGGGTTCTGCACGACGAACTCGCGGTCACTGTACGGCTCGATGAGCCGCTTGGCCGAGAACGGGTCGGTATTCTGATATTGCAGGTAAAAGCTCCTGGCGTAGACCGATTTGTCCGCCTGCATCGCGGGATAGGACGGGAGCGTGATGGCGGGCAGGTCGTCCGGGGCCTCGCGGGCACGGAAAACCGTCCCGTCGATGTACGTGATGTCCCGCACGTCCATCCCGTCGTTCAGCGCGTTTGCCACCTCGACGACCGCGCGCTCGCCCATGCCGTAGATCAGCAGATCCGCCTGGGAATCCAGCAGCACCGAGCGCTTGAGCTTATCCGACCAGTAGTCATAGTGCGCAAGCCTCCGGAGGCTTGCCTCGATGCCGCCGATGATGACCGGCACATCCCGGAACGTCTGGCGGATGAGGTTGCAGTAGACGGTCACGGCATAGTCCGGCCGCTTGCCCATCACGCCGCCCGGCGTGTAGGCGTCCGTCTGCCGGTGCTTTTTCGAGACGGAATAGTGATTCACCATTGAGTCCATGTTGCCGCCCATGACAAGGAAGCCAAGGCGGGGGCGGCCCAGCGCCGCGACGGACGCCGGATTTTTCCAGTCCGGCTGCGAAATGATCCCGACCTTGTAGCCAGCATCCTCGAGGACGCGCGAAATGATCGCGTGGCCGAACGAGGGATGGTCGACATACGCGTCGCCGATGAGGTAGACAAAGTCGCACTGCGTCCAGCCGCGCCGCTTCAGATCTGATTTTGAAATGGGCAAAAATTCCGCCATACCCTGCCTCCAACGTACTTTCTGCACCCATTATAGCAGAGCATGGCGAAAAAAGATAGTCAGACTGTGCCCGCAGGCCGGTCCCCGTCGCCGCTGGTCAGGGCGTAGAGGCTGCTGAGGTGCTCCCAGGTCGTCTGGTCGATGCTGCCGCTGTCCGGCAGGCCGCAGAGGCGCTGGAGTGTCTGCACAGCAGCGACGGACGCCGCGCCGTGCGTCCCGTCGACCGGCAGCGGCGGGAAATTGGAAAACCTGAGGCAGAGCGCGGCGAGCATGCCCTGAATGAGATACAGATGCAGGTTCTCCTGCCCGGCGTCGATGGTCTGCTGCGGCTGCCAGCGGATGCGCAGCGCTCCGAGCGGCAGGACGGCGCTGCCAAGCTCCAGATAGGCGCCGACGATCTCATTCCAGGTCGCCTGATCGGTAACGCCGGTGGCCGGCAGGCCGCGGCGGGATTGGAACGCGGCGACGGCAGCCTCGGTGTCCGGGCCGTAGATGCCGTCCGGGACGACGACGGGCAGCAGCTCCTCTGCTGCGGCAATGACGCGCAGCATCGTTTGCAGGCTGCGGATGGGGCGGCCGAGGTAAGCAGAAGCATCGTTCATCACAGCACCTCCGGATCCCGCATGCCGCCGGAGAGCGCCATGCCCGGGAACTGCACAAAGCGGGTGGAATCCTGATAGCGGGAACCGGCGGGCTGCTGCCCGTGGAAGGCCGCGGCAGGGACCGTCGCCTCGCCGGGGAAGGATGAGAACGGAAACAGCGTGTCGCTGTCAAAGACGGTGGTGCTGATGCCGCGGAACTGGGCGTAGATGTCGTCCCAGGCCGCGCGGTCGACCGTGCCGGTCTCCGGGAGGCCGGCGTAGCGCTGGAACGCGGAGACGGCCTGCGCCGTTTCGTCGCCGTAGGTGCCCGTGATGGCGGGGGCCGGGACTTCCGGAATGAACTCGGCGATCACGGAGAGCATGTATTGCAGGTGCGTGACCTTGCCGCCCGTCTCGTCCGGCTCGATGGACTCCGGATATTCCCACGAAAAGCCGAGGAACGTCTGCCCCTCGGAGCGGAGCTCGCCGAGCTTGTTGACCGCGACGTAGAGTAGGATCAGCTTATACCACGTCGCCTGCCCGACAACGCCGTCCACGGTCAGGGAAAAGATGGACTGAAAGGCGCGGACGGCTGCATCGGTCGCCGCGCCGAACACGCCGTCGACCGTGACCTTCGGGATGGCCGGATAGTTCTGCGAGATGCGGTTCAGCTCGATCTGGATGCGTGACACGTTCTGCCCGATATCCCCCTGCCGCAGCGGCGTGCCGGGGTAGGAATTGCCGACGTCCTCAACCGGGACGTTGCGGACGATCTCCAGATTGTCGCCGTAGTAGGTGCGCAGGATCTCGGCGGCGCTTGCGCCCTGCTGGGCCAGAGACTGCGATCCCCACTGGCTGAGGCCGTCGCAGGTGGTCGTGGTGCCGTTGCAGAACTTCGCGGCCAGGGGTTCAATAAAACCGGCGTAGCGGAGGTAGCTGTTGAAAATTTCGTCGACGATCTGTACGACGTTTTCAAAGAGGCTGCGGCCCTGGATGTACTTCTGATCAATGGCTGTGGAGTTCGTGATGCTGAAGCTGTAGCCGCGGCTGGGATAATATTCGGTATAGATGCGGTTGAGCGCGAAGGAAATGATGGCCAGCGTGTTGGCGACGATGGCGGGTTCTTCCCATGTGGGGTAAATTTCGCTGCAAACGACGTTTTTGATGTAGTCCGGGAACGCGACAGTCACATTTTCGGCGCTGGCCGACGGCGCGCCGAGATGGACAACGATCGTCTCCGGAATGACGGGATAGACGGTGGGCATGGGAGCACCTCCTTACAGATCCTGCGGCGGGAT
>DBLB01000039.1 GCA_002298695.1 Clostridiales bacterium UBA735
GCCGGTGCAGGCGGCGACGCATTTCAAACTGTAAAGAGGTGAGGGTATGGCAATCTACAGATCGGAAAACGGGAAAGCGCCGGCGGGGCTGTCTGTCGGCGACGAGGTCGTGACCGGAGGCGGCACGTACCGGATCACGGGCGTGAATGCGGACGGGACGTATCAAAGCCAGATGAGCAACAAGCAGCAGACGAGCTACAACTACAAGGGCCAGTACACCCAGCGGCAGAGCCCGCTGCTGTCGCAGGGCGTGAGCGGCTACACGCAGGGGAAGCTGAACGCGCTGGAGGGCGGCTACACGCCGGGCGATGCTGTGCGGCAGGCGCAGGACTACCTGAATCAGGTACAGTCCCGCAGACCGGGCGCGTATCAAAGCCAGTGGGACGGGGAGCTGACGGAGCTCTACAACAACATCAAAAATCGGAAGAAATTCAGCTATGATCTCGGGACAGACCCCGTCTATCAGCAGTACCGGGAGCAATATCAGCGGCAGGGCAGGCTGGCCATGCAGGACACGATGGGGCNNTGGGGCAGGCGGCGGCGCTGACCGGCGGCTACGGCAGCACCTACGGCGAGCAGGTGGGGCAGCAGGCGTACAACGCCTATCTGCAAAATCTGAACGACATTGTGCCGGATCTCTACGACGCGGCATACAGCCGGTATCAGCAGGAGGGGCAGGATCTCTACAATCAGTACGGGCTGCTGAGCGACCGGGAGAATCAGGCATACAGCCGCTACCGCGATGCGGTGAACGACTATTACTCTGACCTCTCCGATGCGCGCAGCGCCTACAGCAGCGCCTACGCCAACGACTACAACCAGTGGAGCGACCAGCTGAGCTACTGGGCCAATAAGGCAAACAGCGAGAACAGCGCCTATTTGCAGCAGCTGGCCGCGCAGAGCAGGGGCAGCGGCGGTTCGGGCGGTTCGGGCGGTTCGGGCGGGAGTGCGACCGGCCTGGCAGATCGGACACTCATCAATGGGTACGGCGATTTCGAAAGCAACCGCGCAATGCTGGATGCCAGCTACCGCGGCGTGAAGAAGACCATCGAGACGCAGATCGCGCAGGGCAATCTCAGCGCGGCCTATCAGACGGCGGTCAATGCGCAGAGTCAGATGAGCTATCAGCAGTGGTCGGATATCTCGCGCCGCATTTTTGAACTGACAGGCAAGAAGATCGACGACGCGGTGAACTACTACAACAAGGGAGCGGGAACGTCCGGGGCGGCGACGAAGAAAAAATAAGGAGCGACGATATGGCGATCATTTCGGAAAAGAGTTTTGTGAACGGCGCGGAGAAGAACCAGAGAAAGAAGACGCAGCGGCCGCAGACGGCCATTGTGGCCGAGGCGGATTTCCTCTCGCGCGGCGGCGACGAGATGCAGCGGCGGAAGACGGCGTTTGAGAGTTACAAGGCCGCGCGGGCGGCATTGCAGCAGGAGCAGCAGCGGAGGCAGCAGGAGGCGGCGGCCCGCAGGGTGGGCGCGCAGGCGGACGCGCTGCAAAAGAACTACTACGCCTACAGGCAGGCGGGTGCGCCGCAGGCCGCGCAGGACGCAGCATACCAGAACTACAAGCGGGCGCTGGGGCAGCAGTATGAGCTGGATCGTGCAAACGCGCTGGGGCAGCAGCTCGACCCGAAGCAGATGCAGCACCTGACCGCGATGAGATACCGCGACCCGGCACAGGCTGCGGCGCAGGAGGCTGCAAAGAATACGCCGGCGGCAAAAAACCGCCAGTGGAGCGAGGAGCGGGAGCAGAAGCGCAGGGAGCAGCTGAGCGAACAGGAGTTCAACCGGTCTGGTGCGATGCAGGAACAGTATGGCTCCTACGACAACTATCTGCGCGGCGTGTATGCCGGGTACGACGAGGCCGCTGCAAAGCGGGAAGCGGAACAGGCAAAGACTTCGGAGGATCTGCGGGCAGAAAGCGATGCACTGCAAACCCGGCTTGACGCGCTTTCCGATCAGCTCAAAACGGCCTATCAGAATCCATCTGCAGAGAGCTACAAAAACCTTATGGAGCTTCAGCAGCAATGGAAGGACGTGCGGAAGCAGAAAAAAGAGGCAGATCAGCGCGTCAGCGAAAAGCAGCGGGGCGAAAAGCGAAGCGCAAAGCAGGCGGCGCAGAAAACCGCGCAGGAAAAATATTCCGGCTGGTCGGAAGAACGGATGCAGGGCCGCCTGGATGAGCTGAACCGTCAAATCAACCTGGCATTGGCACGCTCGGACGGAATGGCAGATGTTTCGGCGCTGAAAACGGAACGCGAGACGCTGGAGGAAGAAAAGCGGCGCGTGTATCCGACGGCGTGGCAGAAGGCCGGGCGGTTTCTGGAAGACGCGGGGACGGCGTTCTATGAGGGCGGCAACGCGCAGGCAATGAGCGGGCTTGAAATGGCGCACAACGTCGCGGAAACAAAGGTCAATCAGGGCGCGGCATGGGCGCTGCGGGACATTGCGAATTCTGCGACGCTGCATGCGCTCGGCGGAGACCGGTACGCAGAGAAGCTGCGCTCGCTGGCCGACCGGCTGGCGACGGAGTATGACTATACAGACGCGCAGGCATGGCAGGATGAGTATAACCGGATCATGAACGAGGTATCGCAGGATCACAGCCCGGTCGGGACGTGGATCTTGCAGCAGCTCCCGTCCGCCGGGGCGATGATGGGCGACCTGATGGTGTCCACGGCAACGGGCGGCACGATCAGTCCTATGACGGCGATGGGAATCCGAGCGGGCGGCAACGCGATGCTCGACGCGCACAACGAGGGCGCGACGGACACACAGGCCGTGCTCATCGGCCTGCAAAACGCGGCGGTAGAAATGCTTTCCGAAAAGCTGTTCGGCGGGAACCCGGTCTATGATGAGGATGTTGGGCTGGTGAACAAAGCTGTTTCGAAGCTGACGAAGAGCAAGACGGTCATGCGCGTGCTGGACAGCAAGGCGTTTGATTTTGCGTCGGAAGGTCTGGAGGAAGTTGTTGCAGAGCTGCTGGAACCGACATTCCAGAGTTTCGTTCTGAAAGGGACGCTGAAGGGCGCAACAAACGCGGAAAACATCGGAAACGCATTTCTGGGCGGCGTGTTCCTCGCGGCGCTGGGCGACCTCGCCGGTCTTCCGGGCGGGCTGACACAAGCGAAGCAGGAGCGGCAGACAAGATATTATGCGAAAATCCTTGCCGAACAGGGCGCACAGTCTGAAAACGCAGGCGTGCGCGAGGCGGCTGCCGCCGTGCAGGAGAAGCTGGACTATGGCCGGACGCCGGACATGGAAGACATCGGGCGGGTACTCTCTGCGATGGATGATGCCGGAGAGACACAGGCGGCGCAGGAGGCGGCGGAGGCCGCGCAGAGCAGCAGAGCATACAACCAATACGAAAAGGCCGTGGAGGACGTGCAGCAGTCTCGGGCGGCCTATGAGCAGGCACAGAGGCAGCAGGCGCAGCAGGGCGTCGACCTGTACGACGAGGACGGCAGTCTGCTCGACGTGGGCGAGGGCTGGGCCGAGATCGACCCGGAGCAGTACGCCGGCAGGCAGGCGGCGCAGGCCGAAGCGGAGATGAATGCGGCGGCTGCGGAGGCAGACGACGCTTATCTGGAACGGCAGGCGAAGAAGCACAGCTATGACGACCTGACAACATCGTATTTTGCAAACGGAAACACGACAGATCTCTCCGTGGAAGAGTATGCGGGAAAATTTCAGAAAGTCTACGAGCGGGGGCAGATGGGCGTTTCGAAGGAATGGGCGCTCGCTGCGGCGACCGGCATGAACCGGGATGTGGCGGCGGCGGCATGGGAGGCCGGGCGCAAGGCGGCGCAGCAGAGCGGCGCGGCGCAGTATTCCATCTCGCAGAATTACCGGCAGAAGCTGCGGCAGTGGAACCGGGACGGGAAGCCGCAGGGCGCGTCGTTTGAGCTGGGAACGACCGGCGCGACCTTGCAGGGGCTGGGCGCGGTCGAGAGCGACATCTACATGAACGGCGACAAGATCAAGACCATTCTGAAAGAGCACCCGGAGATCACGATGCAGGAGATCGAGCGCGTGCCGGAGATTCTGGAAGACCCGGTGCTGATTCTGAAAAGCAAGGCCGGACGCGGAGACAACAGCCGTCTGGTGCTGTTCGGCAGCGTCAAGGCGCAGAACGGACAGCCGATGCTGGCCGTACTCGACCTGCGGGCAACAGAGGGCGGATTCCTGCTCGACGATATGCAGAAGGTCAACAGCGCGTACACAAAAAAGAACCCCGCCAGCTTCATTCAGAGCAGCGAGGTTTTGTATGCGGATGAAAAAAGAACCATTCCGCTTCTTCACCGGACTGGGCTTACAATAGCGTCCCAGCGGCTTCTGCGGAATGGCTCCATGGGTAGTATATCCTATAGCCGCGAAAATGTCAACCTGAAAGGCGTGCCATTCGGCGAAGTGGTACAGGCGGAACAGAAGGGAGAACACAATGGAAGCAACGTATCTGATGAAGGACAAAAACGGAATGCTGGTGCGCGTGCCGGAGAGCAGGCTCGACGAATGGAGCAGGCAGCAGGAGGGCGAAGCGAAAGCGCCCGCCGAGGACGAGAAAGAGCAGCTCAGGCAAAAAATCTATCGGGAGCTTGGCCTCGCGTAACGAACGCGGCGCTGCTGGGCGAGGGCGGCACGCAGAACACGGTCGCCGTCATGCCGGCGGCGGAGATCGCAAAGAACGCGGACGCGAAGCAGGCGGCGGATTTCTTCCGGACGGCGAACATCAAGCGCTACAAGCTCGTCGTCGGGCAGCTGGAGATCGAGCGGGACGGAAAGACGTTCCGCGCGGACGGCGCGACGCTGGCGGACGGGACCGTGCTGGTGCGGCTGGACAGCGAGGAATTTTCCGCGTTCCAGCTGGCAAAGCACGAGGTCTATCACATCGTCGCCCAGCGCAACGCCGAGCTGGCGCAGCGCATCCGCAAGCGGCTGGTGGCCGAGGGCAAGATCAGCCGGGCCCAGATCGACAGCTACATCGAGGCATACAACGCGATCTACGGAGACAATACGGACGCTTACGTCGAGGAGATCGTGGCGGACGCTTATGCGGGAATCAACCGCACGGCCTACGGCACGAACAGCATCCGGGCCGAGGTGACGATGGAGGCCGGGCAGTGGACGAAGAAAACCGGCAGCGCCAGAGCGCCGCCGGAGAGCAGATATTCCATTGAGAAAACCGAAGATGGTCGAAAATATGTACTGGTCGATCAGCAGCAGGGGCGGTTCATCGGCCTGAGCAACAAAGAGGCTGCAAAGCTGGCAAAAGAGATCATTCAGGAGGAATTTTCCGGACAGACGCTTCCTCTTGGAGAATACTCGGCTGTGACGGTTCGACGGCGCGGCGGTGAATATGGGTTCGACGGCGCGAAAAAATATGCGTATGACGGGAGTAGATACGGCG
This sequence comes from Clostridiales bacterium UBA735, assembly GCA_002298695.1. Taxonomy (GTDB): domain Bacteria; phylum Bacillota; class Clostridia; order Oscillospirales; family Oscillospiraceae; genus CAG-170. Next base: position 5,416 of record DBLB01000039.1, read on the forward strand.
ACGAAGCATTTCAGGCTAAAATGCGCGCAGCGGCAAATCTGGATGAAATGCTGGAAGCGTCTGAGTACATCGGGCACTCTGATGACCGGAAGAATCACATATTCGCAACGGATGGGTTTGACTACTACAAGACCACTTTTGTTGTCGGCGGGAGAGCATTTGAAGGTGTATTTAACATCGGCCTGTCTGACATGGGCGCGACGTTCTACGGCATGACAAAAATAGAGCAAGTCACCGATACCGACTCTTTCGTTTCATCCCGAGCGAATGAAACGCGGTCGGATAATGGTGACTTGCCTAAATCAAAGGTAGCACGGAACGGCGAAAATGTCAATGGGAAATTCTCGGCCAGTGCGGAGCAGAGCGACGAGCGGAAGAACACGCAGGCAGAGATCACGGCGCAGTACCGGCAGAGCGTGCATGACATTCTGAATGGGACGAACAGTACGAATGATGCGCTATTGGTTGGATATACGCCGGAAGTCTATCAAAAGCTTGGTATGCCGGATTTGCCGTTTGTAGTCGGCAGCGGTCATGTGTACTCTATGGCGAAGACTGCCGATGAAGCGTCAGCGGAAGGAAAATTCCACAAGGGCGTGAACTATCACGGCCTCGGTGAAAATGTTGTTGCGGACATTCTGGACTTTGTGAAAGACCCGGTCATGGTGATTTCTGCAAAAGACGTTGACACGAACACTGCACCGATGCGCAGCACGCACAGCGTGGTCGCGCTGATCGACGTTGGAACCGGAAAAGAATCTATGGTGATCCCAGTCGCAATTACGGCGGAGCGGACGGTAAACGGTATGCGCATGGATGTCAATGCGATTTCCAGCGCATACGAAAAGAACACGACCGGCCTTGTGAATGAGGCGATTGCCCAGTTCAATGCCGGAGAAAACAGCGTATTTTATGTAAAAAAAGGAGCTGCGAACCTTCTAGGTGCCGGGGTCCAATTCCCCGAACAGCTGAAAGCCGCAGCTTCTTCTGATGGTATTGTACGCAAGTTTGATTCAAAAATCAATATGTCCGTGCAAAATGTAACAGAATCGAAACAATTCAAGAATTGGTTCGGCGATTGGCAGAACCACCCGGAGCGCGCAAGCAAGGTAGTCAATGCGGATGGAACGCCGAAGGTGGTCTATCATCAGACGGAAAATGAGTTTACGGTTTTTGATGTTCGCAGGAACGGAGCGGGAACAAGCGACAACGAAACGCCGTTTGGAATTTTCCTAAAAAGCAACGACAAAGATATTGGACTACGCGGCAAAAATCAAATGGCACTCTATGCGAATATTCGGAACCCTTTGCCAGTGCAAAACCGCGCCGAGCTGAAACAGAAGCTCCGCGCACTGTCTCCGGAGTATGATGCAATCGTTCGAGAGCACACGGCGCTCGATGCGGAATACAAGCAGAGATTCGAGGAAGCGAAAAACAACTTCGTGAGATTCCTTACAGACTGGAAAGCGGCACATCCGGGAGAAAACAGCAGAAGACTGTACGGAACGCCGGAATTTGAGCGTGTGTTCAATGCAGAAGATACCATTGTAGAGGAATGGGGAGAGAAGGCAAACGAACTTTCTTATCGGGCAAAAGAGGTACTAACTGACGCACTCAGGAAAGCAGGATATGATGGGATCATCCTCGCAAACGATGCTGGCAGTTGGGGCAGAAGTACGGACGCATACATTGCATTAGACCCGGAGCAGATCAAGAGCGCGACGGACAACGTCGGGACGTTCGACAGGAACAACCCGGATATTCGGTTCTCGGCCAGTGCGGAGCAGAGCGGCGAGACGTACAAGGGAATCGACCTTGCGGAGGACGGAGCGGCCTACACCTACGACTTCCTGACGGCGCAGCCGGACATGAATGTGACGACGCTGCCGGAGGTCGATGCCGTGCGCGGCGAGAACAACCGCGTCGACACGGCAAAGGTCGTGCAGCAGGGCATGAAAAACGCCCGCGCCGTGGGTACGGAGCGGGACGGAAAAGTGTACGTGCAGAATCGATACACGGGACGGACGCTGCGCATTGACGCAAACAGCATCCGGCATGGGCTGAACGGAGACGCAAACCGCCTGCTGACCAACGCACGGCTTGGCGCAGTGATCGGCGATGTGGTACAAAACGCCGTGCCGGTGAACGCGCTTCGCAACAAGGCAAAGGGCGTTGCAGGGACGTATGCAATGGCGGCGTATGCAACAGACAGCCGCGGACGAGAGTTCGCCGCCGTTGTGACGGTGGAGCAGAGAAGCGGCAATGTGGCCGGAGTTGAGCTGTACGACGTGACGCACGCGGTCAGCGGCAGACAAAAAAGAAGCGAACGGGTTGGCACTAAGCCACAGGGAGTTTACCCTTCCACGAACGCCTCTTCAAAAATTACAGTAGCAGATTTTCTGCAAATTGTCAATGGGACGCATCAAAGTATTTTGTCACAGGATGTGCTCGACCACTTCGGAGAGACAAAAAATCCGGGCGGGTATTATACCGGTCAGGCAAAGTTTGCGACGGCGCAGCAGAGATTCCGGGATGCGCTGCCGGAGCGGGCGGCGGAATATGTGGCGCGGACGGAAAACGCGCTGGTGCGGCGGCTGGCGGACAACCTGAGCGTGCCGGAGGCGGCGAAGCGAGAGACGCTGCGGCCCATTGCCGACGAGATCATCTATGACGTGCTGCGCGGCGGCGAGATAGACAACGCGAAGCTGAACCGTCTCTTTGAACAGGCATGGGAGGCCGGGCGGGAGGCCGACACGGAATACTACGAGCAGTACAAGGATGTGCGCGAGAAGATCCGCACGCAGCGCGTCTCCATTTCGCTCAAGGACCGGGCGGACATCGCGGACTTCGGCCTGTTCCGCAGGCAGACCATGGGCACGCTGCGCATCACGAGCGACGGATTGCCGGTCGACACCTTCTATCAGGAGATGCGGGACATGGCCCCGGAGCTGTTTCCGGCGAGCATCACCGCGCCGAGCGATCAGCTCATCCTGCTCTATGAGGTCGCACAGAGCATCCGGGCGCGCGAGAAGACGCTGGAAGAGGCGTTCGGCGCGCAGGCCGAGAGCTTCAAGACGTGGGCGCGAAATGACTTCGACGAATCCGTACAGCGGCTGGCCGAGGGCATCCGCATCGCGCAGCGGTATCAGGAGGCGCAGGAGCGCAGGAAAGAAAAGCTCGGCGTGCCGCAGACGGCAGAGGAAGCCATGGAGCTTGCGAAGGAGGTCAAGGCCGAGAAGAAGAAATTCCAGAAGGTGCAGAGCAGGTACCTGCTGACGGATGCGGACCAGAAGGTCGTGAACATGCTGCTGCGCGGCGACACGACGCCGGAGGCCGTGCAGGGCCGGGAGAATGCGGAAGCGATCCTGAAAACCTACGAGGCCAAGGCGGACTACGATCTGCTGGCGCTGCGGCTGAAAGCCTGGAACAACAACCGCAAGCAGGGGATGCGCGATCAGGCGGAGGACGCGCTGAACGCGGCGGAAGCCGAGAAGTGGGTCGACAAGGGGAGCGGACTTGCGTATATGCGCGAGACCATGGAACGGAACGTCCGGGACATTGCCAAAAAAGGCAAGGTCGCGGATGAGAAGGCCGAGGCGTTCAACCACGAGTATTTCTACCCGGTACACAAGAACGAGAGCGACCGGAAGAACTACGTCGTCGGCTTGCAGGACAGAATCCGCGCACTCGATCTCAGCCGGAAGGTAGAAAACGGGAATCTGGTTTCGGAAAGCTACGCTGTACAGTGGCTGGGAGAAGCAGAATTCAACCGGGAGTATCTGGCGGAGCATCCGCGTGTGAAGCAGCGCGGCGGATTCAGCTATGCGGAATGGAACGCGGCAATTCAAAAGTTCCACGAGGAGAACCCGAAGCTGGACTACGCGAAGATCGAAAACGCGGTGCGGGTGTTCCGCAGCGTCTACGATCAGCTTTTTGAGGACATGAACCGCGTGCGGATGGAAAACGGCTATGAGCCGGTGGACTACATGCAGGGGTATTTTCCACACTTCCAGGAGAACGACCAGGACGGCAGCCTGCTGACACGATTCGGGCGGCATCTCGGCATTACGGACGAGGTCACGCCGCTGCCCGCGACGATCAACGGCCTGACGCAGACGTTCCGTCCGGGCATCCGGTATATGGCGAACATCCAGCAGCGCCTTGGATATGCGACGGCATACGACGCATTGCAAGGATTTGACCGGTACATTGAGGTTGCATCGGATGTCATCTGCCACACGGGCGACATCCAGCGGCTCCGGGCGCTGGCCACGCAGATCCGATACCGCGCGAGCGACGAGGGCGTGCGGAAGCAGATCGACAAAATCCTGCAAGACCCGACGCTGACACCGGACAAAGCAAACGACGAGGTAGTGAAGCTGATGGAGAATGCGAGGTTTGCCCTTTCAAACTTCGTGGCGGAGCTGGACGAATACACGAATCTGCTTGCCGGGAAGAAGTCGCGGCTTGACAGAAAAATGGAGGCGATGTGTAACCGAAAAATTTACAATGTTGCGAAGGCGTTTGAATCCCGCGTGGGCGCAAACATGGTGGCTGCGAACATCGGATCGGCGCTGACCAACTTCATCCCGATCACGCAGGCGTGGAGTCAGGTATCGTCGGTCGATATGCTGCAAGGCATGTGGCAGACGCTGCGAAACTACAAGACGGCGGATGGACTGGACGCGGCCTCGACCTTCATCAACAACCGCAGCGGCTATGGGCGACTCGCCATGTCGACGATGGACAAGGTTTCGAAAAAGGCCGGATTTTTGATGGAGGCCGTCGACGGGTTTACGACCGGAAGCGTCGTCCGGGCGCGGTATCTGCAAAACCTCCGGCTCGGCATGAGCGAGGTGAACGCGATGCAGGAGGCCGACCAGTTCGCAGCGGGCATTATGGCAGACCGCAGCAAAGGCTCAACGCCGACGCTCTACTCGTCCAGAGACCCGATCATCAAGCTCTTTACGCAGTTCCAGCTCGAGGTCAACAACGAGCTGAGCTGGATCTTCAAGGACATGATCCCGCAGGAGCGGAAGAAAGGCGTGGCGCAGCTGGCAAAGGCGCTTTTCAAGTTCCTGATCGGCGCATGGCTTTACAACGAGGTCTATGAAGCCATCGTGGGCAGACGCGCAGCGCTCGACCCGCTGGACATCCTGAATGACAGCGTGGGAGATTTCACCGGGTATCAGCTGCCGAACACGGTGCAGTCGGCGCTCTCCGGTCGGTGGGACTTCACGAAGGAGAAGCCGGGCACGTATCAGGCCATCAAGAACCTCGGCGGAAATCTCATCAGCGAGCTGCCGGGCACGCAGATGCTTACGGCGCTCGGACTGGATGAGAAGTGGGGGTTGGAGATCGACAGCGGACGTATTGCGGTTTCGTCTGCCATTCCGAACTTCGGGAACATCGAGAAGGCGCTGCTCGCCAGCAACGAGGACATGGCCCCGAAGAAGAAGGTGCAGACGGTGGTGAACGAGCTTGCAAACCCGGCGGCCTATCTGGCGCTGCCGTTCGGCGGCGGGCAGATCAAGAAGATGGCGCAGGGTGCGCAGGCCGTCGTGCAGGGCGGCAGCTACAAGGCGGACAACGAAGGGCGCGACATTCTGCAATACCCGGTCTACAACGACAACCCGAAAGACCTTGCAAAGAATCTGGCGCAGGCGCTGCTGTTCGGCAAGTCGGCAACGGAGGAGGCACAGGGATGGGTCGAGAGCGGATTCAGGAATCTGAGCGCGAAGGAGACGGCGGCCTATCAGGAGATGACCGCAGCCGGAGCGGATCAGCGGGACAGCTACACCTTCGTCGGCGCGATGAAGAAGCTGGATGGCAAGGAGGCCAAGCTCACGATGCTGTTTGCCTACGACCTGCCGGAGGAAGGGAAGACGGCGTATTATTACAATGCGCTGGCCGACGACACGGAGCGCGGGAAGATGGACGCGCTGGCGGAGCAGGGCGTTTCCCACTCAGACTACGTCTCGTTCCGGAAGGCGTACTTCGGCGCATACGGGACGCAGAGCGTATCGCAGGAGCGGGTGAACGCGGTGCTGGACAAGCTCGATCTGCCGAAGGCAAAGAAGGCGGCCATCTGGCGCAGCTGCAATAAGGACTGGAAGGAAGAAAACAATCCGTACAAGTAACAAAAGACCGGAGCGGGGAACCGCTCCGGTTTTTTACTGGGCTTTCTTCAATTCAGCGATCTGTTCGCTGTGCAGCTTGATGACGGATTTCAGGAAGCTGACCTCTTCTTCCAGCTCTTCCATGCGGCTTTTCGGGGCGAGCGTTTCGAGAAGCGTCTGCTGGCCTTCGGCAAGAAGGTTGAGCTTCGGGGTGATCTCGCTCTCGACGATGACGCGCATGAGCTCGGCAATGTCCTTACGGTCTTGTGCATCCAACATATCATGATCCTCCTGTCCGAGATAGGAACAGTATAACGCGCGGGAGGCGGAATCGTCAAGGGCAATGTTGGCAATGGCGGAAAACGGTCACGATTGGTCTTTTCCGACACGCTGGACGGAGCGGGATGAACTACTGGGCCTTTTTCAGTTCGGCGATCTGTTCGCTGTGCAGCTTGATGACGGATTTCAGGAAGCT
>DBLB01000062.1 GCA_002298695.1 Clostridiales bacterium UBA735
GGCCGAATGGTTGATTGATATGAAAATGGATGAGATGCAGGGAATGTAGAAGCCGCAAGATCAGCGGCGCGACTTCTTCCATGAACAGGTGTTGCGAATATTATAAAAAATACACGCAAGCACATTTTTACTCTCGACGAGAATTGTTGTATCCAGTATAATGGATATAATATATGAGGTCATATTCTAGAAAGCCGCACAGATAGGGGAGAAATATATGCCCGCACAAAAGAAATTCAGGGACAGTATTCATGCCAAAGGAACGGAGATCACGGTTCTTTCTACCGGCGATAGCAACGACTATATTTCACTGACGGATATTGCACGGTACAAAAGCGATGCGCCGGATGACGTGATAAAAAACTGGATGCGCAACCGTGATACAATCGAATTCCTCGGCCTATGGGAGCAGCTCAATAACCCGGATTTCAAACCCGTCGAATTCGACGGGTTTAGAACGCAGGCCGGCTCGAATGCGTTTACCATGTCTCCAAAGAAATGGATCGAAGCAACCGGTGCAACCGGGATCGCTTCAAAAGCGGGGCGCTATGGTGGAACATTTGCACAAAAGGATATTGCGTTTGAATTTGCTTCGTGGATCTCGGCTGAATTCAAGCTGTATATCATCAAGGATTATCAGCGACTGAAAAATGACGAGAACAGCCGTCTCGCGCTGGGCTGGAATCTCAATCGGACGCTGGCAAAGATCAACTACCGGGTACACACCGACGCAATCAAAGATATGCTGATCCCACCGGACGTGACGCCGCAGCGTCAGAGTTATACATACGCCAATGAAGCGGACGTGCTGAACGTCGCGCTGTTTGGAATTACGGCAAAAGAATGGCGGCAGGCGCATCCGGACTCCAAGGGCAATATCCGGGACGAAGCCAGCCTGCAGCAGTTGATCGTGCTTGCAAATCTGGAAAGCATCAACGCTGAACTGATTCGGCAGGGCGTATCACAAAGCGAACGGCTCCTGCGGCTAAATGCCAGCGCCAAACAGATGATGCAGTCGCTTACGAACGACCATCGAATCGAGGCATTCAAGGAATACGGCACACTGCCGCATGCAGAATGAAAAATATCTGGAGCTGGACGCGCTTGCTGCGCCGAACGGTTATGTCGCACCTCCAATGAAAGAAGATCTGGCCTACGTTGTCCACTTCCGCAAGACCTGCCAGCGGTATCAGATCGACTTTGCAAAGGCCGATCCGGACGAACGCGACTTCGTGATCCACATGGCAGAGAAAACATTTTTGCAGAAGCGTGCTTAATTTTACTGCTGATAGAAACCGCTCCAACAAGACAGGGGTTCATCTATAGTGTAGTGAAAACACAGTTGTAAGCAAGTCTCAAATTGAGACTTGCTTATTTTTTGTTTTATGAGGTTCATATGCAGCCTTGCTACTATATTATCGAAAGCCAGACAAGCGCAAAGCTTCCTGCCTCTATTCGGGAAGCGACTGCCGCTGATTTTGAACGAACAGCGCAGGAGCATTGGCAAACCGACTGGCGCACGGATTTTATTCAGAACACAGCGCTCGATAAATACGCGCTAGAGTTGGATACAACCAAAGAACTGGTTGGACTTGCCGCTTATCGGGATATGCCGGAGGGCTGCTGGTTTATGTGGAGTATATGGAGAGCGCACCCAGCGGAAATCCGACGCTGTCCAAGCCTAGAAAATACGCTGGGATCGGCGCGGCGATGCTGGCGTTCGGGATTCAGCTTTCCATTGATTACGGCTACGGCGGTGCAATTTATTTGAAAGCGAAAACGTCGCAGCTTCGGGAACGCTATATGCGAAATTACGGCGCGATTCCGTTCAGCCGGTTTGACCCGTTCCTGCTGTTGATCGATGGCGATGCCGCGCGCGAACTATTTGGACAATACTTGAAGGAGGTCTGACGGATGCAGAATGAAAAATATCTGGAGCTGGATGCGCTTGCTGCGCCGAACGGCTATGTCGCGTCTCCGACGAAAGAGGATCTGGCTTACGTTGCCCACTTCCGCAAGACCTGCCAGCGGTATCAGATCGACTTTGCAAAAGCCGATCCGGATGAACGCGACTTCGTGATTCATATGGCGGAAAAAACATTTTTGCAGAAGCGTGCTTGATTTTGCTGTTGATCGAAGCCGCTCCGACAAGTCGGAGTTCATCTATAGTGTAGTGAAAACACAAAAAGAAAAGACACGCAGATGCGTGTCTTTTCTTTTTGGTGGAGTGCGGTCTGTGCGGCAGACCGCACTCCATTTTTTAAGGGTTCACACACCATTGGGCTGGATTCTCCGCCCCGGCTTTCACAGCTCCCCGATGTACTCCAGCACGCATTCGCGGAGGCGGGAGATGCTGGGGGGGAGCTGCTCGCGGGGGTGCAGGCCCATGCCGAGCTCGCGGCTGACGCAGGGGCGGACCGGCAGGGTCTTGACGCCCGTGAGCTTGCCGCGGATCATCATCTCCGCCATCATCGAGATGCCGAGCCCTTTACCGACCATGCGGATGACGGTCTCGTCATCCACATAGCATGGGCGGATGATGGGCTCGACGCCGTATTTCCGGAACGCCGCGCCGACGTCGATATCGAACCGGCCGTAGGGCATCAGAAATTCCTTGCCCGCGAACTCTTCGATGGGGAAATAATCCCGCCCGTTCGTCGGATAGTCCGCAGGGACGATGGCGTACATCGCGTCGCCGTGCAGCGGCGTCCAGTCGCAGGCGAAGCCGCTCTGCCGGGCGGCGAAGATCACGTCCGTCTGCCATTTTTCCAGCAGTTCAAACGGCTCGAGCTCATGGTCGACCGTCCGCAGGTCCACGTCGATATGCGGGCAGACGCGGCGGAAGCGGTACAGGATCTCCGGCATCCAGCGCATGGCGATGCTCGCGTAGGCCGCGACGCGGATGGTCCGGGTCGATTTTTCCGTGATGGCGGCGATGCGGTTCTCCAGCTTCGCATTCGCGCGCAGAAATTCCCGGATGGCGGGCATCAGAGCCTCGCCCTCCTCGGTCAGGGCAATGCCGCTGTGGTCGCGCCGCACGAGCGTCAGGCCGATCTCGCGCTCGAGACTGTCGACCAGGTGCGTCAGGCCCGACTGCGTATAGCCGACCACCTCCGACGCCTTGGAAAAGCTGCCGAGGTCGACGGCGGTCATCAGGATCTCCAGTTTTTTGCTGTCCATAGTTGGCTCCTTCCGGATGGGGTATGACAGAGGGTATTACGAATCGTCATATAACCATTATAATCCCGCGTTTCACTTTTGCAAGTATATCCTTTACAATCAGTTCATAAATAAAGGAGCTGATTGCCATGACTGTGAAAAAATTGACTATGCGGCAAAAAATTCTGGTGGCCGGGACGCTGTTCGGTATGTTCTTCGGCGCCGGCAACCTCATCTTCCCGGTTCACCTCGGCCAGATGGCCGGCAGCAATGTCGTTCCCGCCATCATCGGCTTTATCATCACCGCTGTCGGTATTCCCATTTTTGGCGTTGCGGCCATCGGCATCACGCATTCCGACGGTTTGCAGACGCTTTCCAGTAAGGTTGGCAAGGGCTACGGCATCTTCTTCACCTGCCTGCTTTATCTGACCATCGGCCCGCTGTTCGCCATCCCCCGCTGCGCGACTGTTTCGTTCACGACCGGCCTTTCGCCCATGGTGTCGGACAACGCGCAGTCCATCGCGCTGCTGATCTTCTCGGCGGTCTTTTTCGCGTTCGTCCTCTTCTTTTCGCTCCGACCCGGCAAGATCACGGTCTGGATCGGCAAGATCATCAACCCAATTTTCCTGGTGTTCCTGGCTGTTCTCGTAATAGCCGCGCTTGCAAAGCCCGGCGCCTCCGTCTCGGACGTCCAGCCGCTGGAAGCCTACGCGACCAAAACCAGCGCGTTTTTCTCCTCCTTCATTGAGGGCTATGGCACCATGGATGCCATTGCAGGCCTTGCCTTCGGCATCGTTGTCATCGATGTCATTCGCCGCATGGGCGTGGAGCACGACGACGCAGTTGCCGTCGACGTCCTCGGTTCCGGTGTCTTGACCGGCATCCTGATGGCCGTTATCTATGTCCTGACCATACTCATGGGCACACAGTCCCGCGGCCTGTTTGAGCTGTCGGACAACGGCGGCATCGCCCTCACACAAATCGCCGGGCACTATTTTGGCAGCGTCGGCCAGATCATCCTCGCCATTACCATCACCTTTGCCTGCCTCAAGACCTCCATCGGTCTTGTCACGTCCTGCTCCGAGACGTTTGTGAAAATGACGCACGGCAAGATTTCCTACAAGATCTGGGCCATTCTGTTCACGCTCTTCTCCTTCGCAGTCTCCAATGTTGGCCTCAGCGCCATCATCGAGTATTCCATCCCGGTGCTCATGCTGATCTACCCGCCTGCGATCGCACTTATCATCCTTGCGTTCATCGGGAAGTTCTTCCAGCACGACCGTGTGGTCTATGTTTCCGTCATGATCTTCACCTGGGCCGCAGCGATCTTTGATTTCCTGAAAACGCTGCCTGCTTCGGTTCGCAGTGCGCTTCAGATCGACCGCGTGACAGACGCTGCTGCGCGCATTCTCCCCTTCTTCAAGCAGAACCTTGGCTGGTTGATTCCTGCGATCATCGGCTTCGTCATTGGCCTCATTCTCCACAGCAGAAACCGCAGCCGCAGCAACTGAGTCCTCGCATCAAAAAACGGAACTGTTCATTCAGAACAGTTCCGTTTTTGAATATTCCGGAGATGGATGCGGCGCTCACTCTGTGGTTGGATAGGGATTGATGTCCAATGTACGGAACATCCGGAAATGGATGACACTGGTATCGTAGAGGACACGGCAGAAAAACACGGGCTGATTGTCGATGTCATAATTGACGGATTCCAGCAGCAGCGCAGAATCACAGTCCAGCATCCCCTGCGCTTCGGTGATGTGCTCGATCTCCGTACGGCCGCAGGCGGAAACCGCGACGGTGTCCTGTACGCACTGGACACCAGAGCCGTCGAGAATCAGCTGGAACGTAGACTGTGAGAGCGTTCCCGGCTGCAGATCCCCACCGGCCATCGGCAGCGGAACATAGTCGGCCGCAAAAATGACCGGCCGGCCATTTGCCCGAAATAATTTATGAATGAGCAGCAGCTTGGCCCCCGGTGCAAGGCGCAGCTGCTCCGTCAGATGCTGATCGGCTGCTTCAATGCGGAAGCGAATCAGGCGGGACGACGCCGTATAGCCGGCGGCGGTAATGATCTGGAAAAAGTCGCGGCCCGGGCTGAGATTCAGGTCAATGCTGGTCATGTTGGGATTGATGAATGTGCCCTTCCCGTGGATCCGCAGAAGCACGCCGGTGCTTTCCAGATCGTCCAGCGCCTTGCGGACCGTCACGCGGCTGACCGAGAGCTGCTCTGCGATCTGACGTTCCGGCGGCAGCTTCAGCTGGTGATTGAGATTGGCCTGCTTGATATATTCCAGCAGATATTCTCTTGTTGTGTCGCTCAGACTTTTGCGGGCAACCTGTTTTAATTCCATATGACCCCATTCCTTGTGCGCCGGGGGTTCGGACTCCCAGCAACGGCATCGTTCGACATTATTGAATTGTTCTCATTTTAATCCAGAAAATACAGTGCTGTCAAGCAGAAAGATACAAAAGTGCAGCGGAGGACAAGCTGGGAAATTAAAATCCCGGTTTTTTTCTGCGGAAAATAGACGGTGCTGCTTGACATTGTCTGTATCTTTCCTATATAATCGAGGTACGGAGGTAATACCAATTTTATCGTGCAGGAAGCGAGGGACCCCTAATGCGAACGTTGGAAGAATTGAAACGGACGATCCGGGCAGGGCTGAGACAGATCTCATGTGATCTGGTGCTGGAGAATGTCAAGCTGGTCAACGTCTGTTCCAAGGAGGTTTATCCCACCAAAATCTACATTCTGGACGGGCGGGTCGTTTCCATCGAGCCGGAGGCGCAGTTGGATGCGGCCGAGCATGTGGACTGCGGCGGACTTTACGCCGTGCCGGGGCTGATCGACAGCCACATGCACTTCGAATCGACCATGCTGGCGCCCGAGGCGCTGGCCGAGTTTATCGTGCCGGCCGGCACGACGACGATCTGCGCCGACCTGATGGAGATCGCCAATGTCTGCGGCGAAGCGGGCATCCGGGCGATGCTGGCCGGTTACGAACAGCTGCCGTATCGGATGCTGGTGGAGGTATCTTCCCGTGTGCCGACAGCGCCGGGGCTGGAAACAAACGGTGCGGTCATGGATGACGTCAGCGTCAATGACATCATGCAGGACGAGACGAGCATTTCGCTCGGCGAGCTGGATCCCTCGAAGATTCTCGGGGAAAAGGAAGAGTATCTCAAGAAAATCATCAACACGCTGCGGATGCGGAAAATCGTGAATGGGCACGCCATCGGGCGCTACCGCTACTTCTTCCGCGGCGCGTTCGGCAGCAGCCGGAACCTTTCGGAGTCGGTACTGCAAAGCATTCCGCTGATGCTGGCCAGTCTCGGCGTGTCCATCGCGCTGACGATGTCCGTGGTCAACATCGGCGCCGAGGGCCAGTATGCCATGGGCGCCTGGGCGGCGACGGGCGTTGCGCTTTATGCCAGGCAGCTGCCGGAGCAGATGGTGCTGCCGGCCATGCTGCTGGCCGGGTCTGCGGCGGGCGCGCTGTGGTGCCTGCTGTCGATGCTGCCGCGCATTCTCTGGGGCGTCAACGAGACGATTCTGACATTGATGTTCACCTATATTGCGCTGCAATGGATCGATTACTGGCTGTTCGGCACCTGGCGTGACCCGGGCTCCAATATGCCGATCTCCGCTTCCCTGCCTTCCAACGCACTGTTTTCAAAGTTCGGAGATACCCGTGTCAACTCCGCCATTTTTCTGGCGCTGTTTTCGGCGCTGGTGCTCTGGTTCGTCTATCGGAAGACCGCGACCGGCTACCGCATGCGCGTCATCGGCAGCAGCCCGCGCGCCGCGCGTTATGCCGGCATGAAGATCGGCCGCGCCATGGTGCTGGCCATGCTCGTCTCCGGCGGCCTTGCGGGGCTGGCCGGCGTGGCGCAGGTCGGCGGCGCTGCAGGCCGCCTCTATACGAATCCCGCCGGCGGCGCAGGCTATACGGCGCTGATCATTTCACGTCTTGCAAAAAACGATCCGCTGCTGATCGTGCTGCTGTCGCTGTTCTTCGGTGGCCTGATTCAGGGCAGCTACAGCCTGCAGATGGCCTTGATTCCCTCGGAGATGTCCAGTCTGCTTCAGGGCGCGATTCTGCTCTGCTCTCTGGCAAGCGACATCTTTGTTGCAAACCGTCTGGTCATTCGCGTGAAGGCACGCGTATGAGCAAAAGCGGGAATCATCAAGCTGGAAAGGAGAACCCGATATGTTTGAACTGATCGCGGTGGTCGTCGGCGCGGCAATCAGCGCCTCAGCGCCGATCATCTACGCCAGTCTGGGCGAGACGATCTCACAGCGGAGCGGCGTCATGAATCTGGGTCTGGAGGGCGTCATGCTCGTCGGTGCGATCGTCGGATATAAAACAGCGACAGAGACCGGTTCGCTTGCCGCGGCAATGCTGATGGTGGTGCTGTCCGGTGCGCTGCTCGGATTGCTGTACGCGTTCCTGACCGTCACCATGCGGACAAACCAGCCTGTAACGGGTCTGGCGTTCGTCATGGTCGGCGAGGGGCTGAGCGGCATGCTGGGCAAGACGGTCAACGCAATGGCGAATTTCGGTTCGTTTGAAAAAATCGGCATTCCCGGCCTGCAAAGCATCCCGGTGCTTGGACAGATGCTGTTCCGTCAGGATCTGCTCGTCTATGCGCTCTATCTGCTGATCCCGCTGCTGACCTGGTATATTTACCGCACGCGGAAGCTGCGCGCGCTTGGCGAAAACCCCGCAGCGATGGATGCCGTCGGTCTGAACGTGTTTTTACCGCGCTATCTCTATGTGATCGTCGGCACGATCCTGGTGGCGATCGGCGGCGCGTATATCACACTCGCCTATACCCCATCCTGGGCCAACAATATCACGGCAGGAAAGGGCTGGATCGCCTCTGCACTTGTGATTTTTGCTGCCTGGAACCCGGCGCGCGCGGCGCTGGGCGGACTGCTGTTCGACGTGATCGAGATCGTCGGTCTGCGCCTGCAATCTTCCGGTGTTGCCATCTCTTCCAATCTGCTGAGCATGCTCCCCTATGTGGTGACCGTGATCGTGCTGATTTTCTCGACCGGCAGCTTCCGCAAAAAGCGCACAAGCATGCCGAGCGCCATCGGCCTGCCCTACGACCGTGAGATGAGATAGGCAGGACAAATACAGATCAAGCGCCTCCGGGGAATCCAAAGAGAACTGCGACGCAGTTCTCCGGATTCTCCCGAAGGCGCTTTTACAGTTCTGTTCGCCGGACTGTGGCAATTTCCGATTCTTATCCGTTCAGGGGCGCTGTCATTATCGCTGCGTCGCGTTCTGCGGCAGGCGGAAGCGGTCACTCCGATTCTGTGCGAATGGTAAACGCCTTCGGAAGATCGAAGATCTGAGTTTTTAAAAAGATCGGATAAAAGTATTCGTCCTTCAGCCTGTCAAACGCCAACCACTCAAAAGTATGTATATGGTTCCCTTCTGTCAGAGTAAAGCTGCTGCCTCGTTCCGATAAATCTGTATTTGAGAGATCCATCAAAAAGTAAATACACAGCTCGTGATAGCGGATACCATCCACATCTTCCGTGAAAAATGCCTGGTTCAGCCACACTGGGCGGGCGATCTTCATTGTCACGCCAAGCTCTTCCTGAATTTCCCGCACCACCGCTGACTCGGCCGTTTCCCCCATCATGACCCTTCCGCCCGGAAGGTAGAAGTATGGAGCACGTTCATCGTGCATTGCCAGGATCCTGTTTTCTGAAATGATCAGAGCACAAACTCTGTAGTTAAACTTCTGGTTCTCCTGATGGAACGAAATATCCATATACGCCCTCCTCAAATCACGATTTTCGGTATCTGCAAAACAATTCTGTTATATACAAAAAAGTCCACCGTAATTCTATCAAAATTACGGTGGACTTTTGGCGGAGTAGGAGAGATTCGTTTACATTTTGGCTGCGCCAAAATAAAGGGAGCGACCAGTTTTTGAACTGGTCGCAGTCGCAGACCACCGGACTGCGACAACTTTTATTTCTCATCTCTCTACTCCGCAAAAAAATCACGGCATTCCCAGATGGGATACCGTGATTTTTGGCGGAGTAGGAGAGATTCGAACTCTCGAGGCGCTCAACACACCTACACGATTTCCAGTCGTGCTCGTTATGACCACTTCGATACTACTCCAGGTATCAAACGCCGGTTTTGAACCGGGGCCGCTTCGTGTCATTCCCCGAAACAGCCCCATTATCATACACGATTATTCTGCGTTTGTCAACCCTTTTCCGCCGCTTGCAGCGAAAAAACTCTGTGCTCAGCCGAGGCGTCCGCCGAACAGCGCCTGCATCTCCTTCTGCCGTCCGCAGCACATCTTCCCCTCCGGGCATGCGCCAGCGGTGCAGCACGTCGGCCCATAGAGCGAAAACAGCTGCGGATGGGCCTGCCGCAGCACGCGCAGCGCTTCAACGGCCAAGGTCCGGATCTCCCACTGGGCGCGCGTACACGTGCGCAGCCGAAAGAAGGTATCCAGTTCGCCCGCATTCATCGTCGTCACGACCGGAACGGTCTGTCCGCTGAGCAGCAGATAGCAGAGCTCAGTCTCCCCCGCCCCAAGTGCTGCAAGGCGCTCTGCGCAGGCCGCCACGCCGGAAAACGCCGCACGGTAGACCTTCTCCATGCCGCAGTCTACTACGCTCTGCGGCAGCACATAGCGGCTATATTCTGCGTTTTGCAGCAGATCGGGCGCGACGAGCGCCTGCATCCGGTGCCGCGTCAGGTGCGTCAGCGCCGCGAGCGACATCCCACCAAACAGCAGGGTGAAATTTGCCTGCTGCAATTCGCGCTTGCGCGGCTGGCGGAGCAGCGCCGCCAGCACGTCCCGCGTCTGTGCATCATCCAGCTCAGCCGGCATTCTCCCCTGCCCGAGCTGCCAGGCCCGGCAGATGAGCCGCTCCGGCTCCGCCGTCCCATCCAGGAGCGTCACCGCCGCGTCGCAGCGGAGTGCCTCGCCCGCCGGACCTTCCGGCGGCTGTACGGCATATTCCCGCTCCTTCCGGAGCGCCAGATATGGGGCCTGTGCCTCGCACTGGGCAAACAGACTTTCGCCGAGCGCACGCAGCTCCGCATACTTTGCGCCGCGCCCATACGTCAGCTCGTTCATCACGTGAACAAGCTCGCGCGCGTTCATCGAGCAGAAAAAATTGCTGTGGAATCCATAGGGCAGCACAAATCGCGCATCCTCCTTCGGCACACCCGCCGCGCACAGCGCGTCATACACGCCGAACAGCCGCCGCACCTCTGCGTCATAAAGCTCCGCGCGCGCCGCATCGGAAAACGGCGTGACCCAGCCGCAGTTGGAAAAATCGACATACCGGCGCGACTGCACCGTGAACGACGCCAGCCGGAATTCGATCAGAAACTGTTCGGCAAACACCGACACATTTTCAAACGCCAGATTGACGTGCGCATGCTCCAACACGGAGGTATGTCCCGAAGAAACGACTTTGCCGATCAGCCGTTCGTTCTTCTCCTCGCCAAGTGCAAGCGATTTCCGCCAGATCTCACCTGCGGTCCCCTGCATGGTCGAGATCCGGCCGCCGGAGGCGATCATCGCAGCAGCATCCGGCGTATGCCCCAGAATTGATACACGTCCCATCAGCGAAATACCTCCATCTGTTCATCAAAAATTTCAATGCGCCGGATGTGCGCAAAGTCCGGCCGCAGCTCCGGCAGATGCCGCGCGACCGCCGTGACAAGCAGCTGCGGGTTCATGCCCGGATTCTGCGCCGAGGCGACGACATCCAGCGTCAGCTCCTGTGCAGACACCTTCCGGATGCTCAAAGACCGCAGCAGCGGCTTGAGGTCGACGTCGACCATGCCGCCCTTCTTGCTCCGCTTCTCCACCGGAACTTCATCCCTTGCAAACAGCGCCGCAAGCGCTGCCTCTGCCCCATCCGGGATCCCACCGTCATATTCCAGTGTCGCCTCGGACTGCAGATACGTCAGGTGCTTCACCTTCACCGCGCTCTCGTAGGCCCGCAGCACACGGATGCCCGCAGGCATCGTCCAGTTCAGCAGCTCCGGCAGCTTATTAAGGTCCGCCGAGCCGTCTTCAATTTCAAAATCCAGGATCTCGCACCGGCTCTCCACGCCGACCGACAGCGGCAGTGCAATGGACACATAGGCCCGCGGGCTGAAGCCCTGCGAATGCCAGATCAGAATGTCCGCGCGGCGGAACGCACGCTGGAAAATGCGCATAAGATCGAGATGCGAGAGGTAGACAGCGTCGCCGGTCTTTTCAAACAGCAGCCGATTCATCGCATTTCCCCTCCAAGCTCAGTTTCCGCGCGCCGCAGCCAGCACATTTCGTCCGGCAGTCCGGCGTCACCTCCGACCGATATGCCTTCTCCCGTTCCCGCCGGAAGAAACCGTCACCAACGCCGACGGAGATCGTGCTCCACGGCAGGATCTCGTCCTCGCCGAAGCCGCGCGTCGTGTAGAACGCCGGGTCAACGCCCGCCTTGCCGAACGCCTGCATCCAGAGGTCATAGCGGAAGTATTCGTCCCAACCGTCGAGCCTGCATCCGAGTTTTTGTGCCGCCAGCAGCACCGGCCCGAGCCGCCGGTCGCCGCGGGCCAGCACGGCCTCGAGCTGCGAAAGATTCGACTCGTGATACCGATAGTCGATGCTGCGCGAATGGATATTCTCCTGCAGCAGGTGCACGCGCCGCAGATATTCCTCCGGCGTGATCTGCGCTTCCCACTGGAACGGCGTAAACGGCTTCGGCACAAAATACGCCGTCGCCAGATTGATGGACAATCCGCGCTTTTTGTTGACCGCATTTGCCTTCCATTCCTGAATGATCTTATAGGCCAGCTCCGCAATGCCGACAACATCCTCGTCCGTCTCGGTCGGCAGACCCAGCATGAAATAGAGCTTCACGCTGTTCCAGCCGCCGGAAAACGCCGTGCGGCAGGTCTCGAGGATCTCTTCCTCGGTCACATTCTTGTTGATCGCGTCGCGCAGGCGCTGCGTCCCGGCCTCGGGCGCGAACGTCAGTCCGCTCTTTCGCACCTTCTGCACTTTCATCATCAGCTCGCGCGAGAAGTTGTCCGCGCGGAGCGACGGCAGCGAAAGGTTGATCTTCCGCGGCTCGCAGTAGGCCAGTAGCTGGTCCGCCAGCTCCGGCAGCTGCCGGTAGTCGGACGTTGACAGGCTGGCGAGTGTAATTTCGCTGTTTCCGGAATCCTCGAGCGCTTCGATCGCCTGCTTGCAGAGCACGTCCGCGCTTTTGCTGCGGATGGGCCGGTAGCAGAAGCCCGCCTGGCAGAACCGGCAGCCGCGGATGCAGCCCCGGAAAATTTCAAGATTCGACCGGTCATGGACGATCTCCGTCGACGGCACGATCGTCTTCGCCGGGAAATACGCATGGTCGAGATCTTCCACGATGCGCTTTGTGACCTGCCTCGGTGCGCCGGGGCACGGCGTGATGGCCGCGATGGTGCCGTCCGCGTTGTAGCAGTGTTCGTACAGCGACGGCACATAGACGCCCGGAATTTTCGCCGCATCCAGCAGGAATTCGTGCTTGCTCTTCCCCGCCCGCTTGGCCGCGCGGTAGCATTCCACGATCTCCCGCGTCGAGTCCTCACCCTCGCCGAGCGAGAAAAAATCGAAAAAGTCCGCCAGCGGCTCCGGATTCACCGTGCAGACACCGCCGCCGAACACGATGTTTTCCATCCCCTCGCGGTCCTTCGCCAGCAGCGGCACCCCCGCGAGATCGAGCATATTCAGAATGTTCGTGTAGCTCATCTCATAGCCGATCGTGAATGCGATCAGATCGAACGCCGAGACCGGGTCGTGGCTCTCCAGCGCCCAGAGCGGCAGCCGATGCGCCCGCATCTCCGCCTCCATGTCGCCCCAGGGCGCAAACACGCGCTCACACCACACGCCCTCCATCTCGTTCATCACGCCGTAGAGAATGCGCATACCGATGTTCGACATGCCGATCTCATACGTGTCCGGGAAGCAGAACGCAACGCGCACGTCCACGTCTGCCGTGTCCTTAACGATCTGATTGTATTCTCCGCCCACATACCGGGCTGGCTTCTGCACCCTGGTCAGAATGCGATGTAATGTGTCTGTCATACTCCGTCTTCCTTTGCATATTCTGTTTTATTGTACCGTTCCGGGCGCATAAAAGCAATGCCTATTTTTCGCGCAGCAGCCCATAGGCGGCCCGTATGGCCCTTCCGCCGTCCAGCCATGGCAGCGGCAGCAGATTGAATCCTGCCAATAGCAGATTGACCGCGCCGAATGGCGGACAGAGCCGCGAAAGCATCACCCAGAGCAGCAGATTGACACCTGGTCCTGCCAGCGCACACCGCAGCTCTGTCCGATCGACCAGCGGCCCTGTCTCCATCTTGATGTCCGCAAAGCCCAGGCGGATCCGGTACACTGGGATCCTGTATACGGCAAGCACAGTCAGATGCCCCAGTTCATGCAGCAACATCGCCAGCAGCATGCAGATCATGCCGCGTCCCGTCCAGATCACGCCTGCTGCACACCAGAATGCAAACCAACCGAATGTAATCTCCAGCATCCAACCCCTCCCCACAGCGCACTCCAAAGATTCTATGCCAATTTCAAAAAAAGATGTTGACATTTCGCCTCGGATTCATTATAATAATCGAGCTGACGGGGTGTGGCGAAGTTTGGTATCGCGCTTGGTTCGGGACCAAGAGGCC